>JAUCGD010000359.1 GCA_030377945.1 Desulfobacterales bacterium HSG17
CACCCTACAAAAATTATTTCCGATAATGTCTAATATAACTTTAACAGCAGGCTTTAGCCTGGTTTAGCTTGTAGCCTGGAGCTTTAGCTCCAGGCGGCATGGGTAGATTAATAATTAGCAAATCCCTCATTAAAAAATAAGGAGTAAACCATGCCATCATTAAAAAAACTACCCGTAGGCATACAGGCATTTGAAACCATACGCGAAGGCGAATTTATATACGTTGACAAAACACAGCACGCCTTCCGCTTGATAGATGAAGGAATGTTCTACTTTCTATCCCGCCCCCGCAGATTCGGTAAATCCCTGCTTGTGTCCACCCTGAAATGTATTTTCCAGGGCAGAAAAGAACTGTTTGACGACCTGTGGATTTCAAAAAATACAAACTGGGAATGGCAGCCGCATCCTGTCATAATGATAGACTTCAACCAGATACCCCACAACACACCTGAAAACCTTGTAAAAGGAATAGAAATTGACCTGAAAAGGACAGCCGGGGAAAACAATATAACCTTAAAAACCCAGTTCATAGAAACCCAGTTACAGGAACTCATAACCGGTCTTTACAAGAAAACCAAAACAAAGGTCGTAATCCTGATTGATGAATACGACAAAGCCATAATAGATCACCTTGGCAAAGGCGATGAATTCATGAAAATCGCACAGGCTAACAGGGATATTCTTAAACGATATTTTGGAGTATTAAAAGGCGGTGAAGTATCCCCCATGCTCCGGTTTATGTTCATTACAGGAGTATCAAAATTTAGCAGAGTATCACTCTTTTCAGAACTCAACAACCTGGAAGATATTTCCATGAATCGGTTTTACGCTCAAATGCTCGGATATACTGAAGATGAACTAAAAACAGTTTTTGAAAACCATATCACAAGATTTTCCAAAGAAACCGGACTTTCAGTTGATAAAATTGAATCAAAACTCAAACGCCACTATGACGGATACAGATTTTCACAGGACAACGCAACGGTTTACAATCCTTTTTCAATTTTAAGCTCCCTTAAATGCAGGAATTTTAAAAATTTCTGGTTTGAAACCGGAACACCCACATTTTTAGTAAATCTTTTAAAACAAAACAACTATCATATCCCTGAAATTGAAAAAATGACAGTGGATGAACAGGTTTTCAGCACCTATGAACTTGAAGACCTGAAACCCGAAGCCATATTATTCCAGACAGGCTATGTTACAATAAAAAATGTAGCAGGCGAAATATACTGCCTGGATTATCCCAACCGGGAAGTAAAAATATCATTTTTAAAACACCTGATTTTCTCATATACAAAAGAAATCAGCGCACAGCAAAGTTCAAAATTCCTGCTCCTTGCCCAATACCTGGATAATGAAAACTTTGACGATTTTTTCAACACCATAATCTCCATTTTTGCATCCATCCCCTACTCCATAGAATCCAAAAGAGATGAAGCCTATTTTCACACCCTTTTCTATCTCATGGTATCAGCATCAGGACTTGAAACTCAAGCAGAGATAATCACCTGCCGGGGACGCATTGACCTTGCAGTTAAGTTTGCGGACAAGGTGTTTATTATGGAATTCAAATGCAACCAGAACGCAGACATTGGACTGGCACAAATCCGTGAAAAAGGATATGCTGAACCATTTATGGAAACCAACAGGAAAATAATTATAATGGGAATAAATTTCAGCACGGAAAAAAGAAATGTGGCGGAGTGGAAGTATGAGAATTTATAACCCTACAACGTCACTTAGCCCCAAAGAGGCGTATTAGTACAGCCCAGGCCAACGGCCTGGGATTAGAACAACCCATAAAGTAAGCTCTGAAAGAGCGTATTAAACTGTGGCAAATATTATTTTTCATAATCCGCCCTTTCAGGGCTTAAAATTTTGAATGTTTCCAGTCCCAGGCCGCTGGCCTGGGCTGTATTAATCCGCCCCTCTGGGGCTTAAAATCATAAGTGTCGTTGTAGGGATAATTACCAGTCAATAGGAAAATAATCCTTTAAAAATTTACCGTTCCAATGCTTCCCCGTCAAAATACCGTGAAAAAACGGATCGCATACCCTGGCTGCTCCATCCACAATATCCAGGGGAGGCTGAAAATCATGGCAGTCCTGTTTAAGTTTGGCAAGTATGGCAGGGTCTTCATCCGTAACCCATCCTGTATCAACCGCATTTATATAAATCCCGTGTTTTTCCAGTTCTTCGGCTGCGGTATGTGTCAGCATGTTCAAAGCTGCTTTGGCCATATTGGTATGAGGATGACGGCTGTCTTTTTTAAACCTTAAAAATTTACCTTCCATAGCTGAAACATTGACAATATGTTTTTGCCCGGTATAGTCAAGTTTCATTAGCTCTGCCATACGATTGCATAAAACAAAGGGAGCCACGGAATTAACCAGTTGAACTTCCAGCATTTCCGAAGTTTGAATCTCTCCCAGTTTCAGCCGCCAGGAATTGGTTTTCCGAAGGTCCACCTGCTGGAGGTCGGCATCCAGTTTCTCTGCCGGAAACACAGTGGGCACATCCAGGGAATGGTCATAGGAATAAGGAATCTGTGACAACTGGGCAGACATCCGCAAGCCCACACCGGGAGCTGCAACATTCCAGGTTACAGGCAGGTCATTTCCTGTGCCGGAAATATCAATCTGCTCAAATTCAAGCTGAGAAATGCAGGTCTGATGCTCATCCAGAAGAGATTGTGCATTTTGGGGCAACTCTGCTGCCTGTCTTGTTTCATTTTCCATAAGATGAGCATAAAACCCTGGGGGCCGGCGCACTGTCTGTGCTGCATTATTAATAAGAATATCAAGACGCCGGTATTTGTCCCTGATATAATCACAAAAAAGTTCAACACTGGGAATATGACGCAAATCCAGCCCATAAACCTGGAGCCTGTGGCCCCAGTCTGAGAAATCAGGCTCTCTTGCAAATCTCAGGGCTGAATCCTTGGGAAAGCGTGTGGTGGCAATAACTTTTGCCCCGGCTTTTAACATCATCAGGGTGGCCTGATACCCGATTTTGAGCCGAGAACCGGTTATAAGAGCCACCTGGCCTTTTAAAGAAGCTGTCTGAAACCGTTTTTGATAATTGAATTCTGCACATTCCATACACATGGTATCGTAAAAATGATGAAGCTTTGTAAATTCTTTTTTGCACACATAGCAGTTACGCGCTGTTTCCAGCTTTTGTTCTTTAGCATTATGCCCGTCTATTATTTCAGCATGGGAAATCTGCATGGGAGCAGTAAAAACCGAAGCTTCCCTGGCCTTTCTAATCCCTGTGGCAGCCCTCAGCCTGCGCTCTTTTTCCCTTACAGCTTTAATCTTTTGAAGTTTTTTATCCTTTTTCCGCTTCTTTCTTTCTTCAGGGTCAGGCCGGGAGATTTTTCCGGCAGCAGTAAGCAGAGCAATGCGCTGAGGCTCTGGCAGAGACTCCAGGACTTCAAACTGATCTGCAATTTTTTCCAAAACAGG
>JAUCGD010000360.1 GCA_030377945.1 Desulfobacterales bacterium HSG17
CTTATAAAATACTAACTTAACTGATACTTATGTTGGTACTTACTATTTCTTAGTGACCTTTTGCAAACAGACCTGCGATTGCAGCAGCCTGAGGATGTGCATAGATAAGAATCAGTGAAACTACCAGAGCATAAATACAAAGAGATTCGATCATAGCAAGACCGATCAGCATTGTAACTGTAACTTTACCTGAAGACTCAGGATTTCTTGCAATACCTTCAACAGCAGCTTTCAGACCCATACCCTGTCCAAGACCACAACCAAAAGCAGCAATAGCAATACCAAAACCAGCAGCTGTTACACAAGCGATAAAAAACTGTAATGCAAATTGTTCCATTCCTACAATACCTCCTATAAGGTGTTAATAAATATAAGTGAAAATACAGCTTCTTCCATTTATCCCATTAAATAGCGAAGCTTAAATAATACACAAAATTAATGTGCCAAAATTAATGCGCCAAAATTAATGCGCATGTTCCATTGCACCTGTAAAATACATTACTGACAGCAGGAAGAATACAAAAGCCTGCACCAGGGCTACAAAGATACCTAAGGCCATAATAGGCAGAGGAGCAAAGAAAAGACCTGCCAGACCAAACAAAATTCCAAGTACCAGTTCATGTCCCATCATGTTTCCGAAAAGACGGAAAGACAGTGAGAGAATACGTGCCAGATGACCGATAATTTCAACTGGCAATATAAGCGGAATCATCCACCATACAGGTCCAAGAAAATGTTTAATATACTTAACTCCGTGATATTTAACGCCGATAATGTGGGTAAATACAACTACCACCAAGGCACATGACAGGGTTGTGTTCAGACTTGCTGTTGGCGGAAAAAATCCGGGAATAAGCCCCACCAGGTTACAGATAAAGACATAGATGAATATTGTTGCAGCCAGCGGGAAAAGCCAGCGGCCTTCTTCCCCTGTAATTTCAACCATAAATTCTTCAATACCTGAAATAATAATTTCAAACAGGTTCTGCATCTTTGTAGGAACCATACCAATCCCTTTGGATGCAAGAATACCAGCACCGATCAGAATACCCATAACAACCCATGTGTAAACAACATGAGGATAAGCATGGGCAAAATGTCCCAGACCAACAAGCTCAAATAACTTCACGAAAAACATATAGGGATGTTCCACCTTACACAGCCTCCTTGAAAAAAAGTTTTTTAAATTCAACCATTGTTGCAAGCATGATGCTGGCAACCACCACTGACAATCCAATAAAAAGCCCTATTGGATTAACATAATGATTTGCAATAAGAAAAAATATAATAAGACCGCTTATAAAAAAACGGACATAATACTTGGCTAAAATAACATTGTGGGATGTAAGGTGAGAAGGGGCAAGATTTTTTTTCAATGTTCTGTACAGGAGATGGAAATTAACAGTAACTATAAGTCCTCCGAATACAATACCCCTTGCAAAATCGGGTGGAGACATTGCAAGCCCTGCAATGCTTGCTGTAATAAAAAGTATCCAGTTTGTTAATGTAACAAATTTTAATAATCGTTCTTCAATATTCAAAACGTTAATCCTGTTTAATAATCCCTGCTTTTTTTGATTGCCAGACCGATATTTCTAAATCCGGCCACAATTCCAAGTCCCAAAAAAATGAGTGTCATCCAGGGATTTGATTCAAATTTTTTATCAAGCCATATACCCATTCCCAAGCCTATGAAAATGGCAAAGGCTACTGACAAGCCCACACTGCTGAAATACGCAAGTTCTTTTAAATACTTTAAATTTCTTTTTTTCATCTAATATAATCTTTAGGGAACTGACAACCCCTTTCTTAAGGACAGACCGTGTAGCACAGGATAATAATCAAGTCAACGAAAATTGTTATTTTTAAGATGTCAAAGTTTGATAGTCTGTGCATCAAAAACAGGTCCGTTTTTACAGGCATGTAAATACTTTCCTGTACTTTCTTTTGAATGTACAGCGCATCCCATACAGGCTCCCATACCGCAGGCCATCATGGTTTCTATTGAAATCTGGCAGGCAATATTGTATTTTTCTGCAATATTGGAAACAGCTTTTAACATGGGAGTAGGACCACAGGCATAAATAATATCCGGCCTGCTGCTTTGTATTGCCCGTTCCAGGGGACTGGTGACAAGTTCTTTTTGACCTGCGCTTCCATCATCAGTGCTAATATGGACAGTATTCATTCCAACGCTGAAAAAATCATTCATACATAAAAGATCGTCTTTTGACCTGCCTCCTATAAAAACCATGGATTCTGCCAGATCAATTCCCTTTTGCTGAAGATAAGATGTAAGAAAATACATGGGTGCAACACCAATTCCCCCTGCAACAATAAAAACAGGCCCTGGGTTTTCAGGTATTGTAAAACAATTACCCAGAGGCCCAAGAAGCCCTATGCCATCCCCTTTTCTGAATTCAGAAAGTTTTTGGGTACCGCGGCCTACTACCTTGTAAAGTATTTCAATGCCCTGAACACTGCCATCTGCTTCTATGAGTCTGTGTATTGAAAAGGGCCGCCGCAGCATGGGGTCTGAATCTTGAGTCAGACGAACCATAACAAACTGTCCCGGTTTTGCATCTGAATAAGAACCCGGACATTCAATGCCCATTCTATAATATCCTGAACACTCAATAGTATTCCATAAAACCTTAACCGGTTCCTGAGTCATAATCTATTCCGTTAAATTTTTTGATAATTTATTTTCCAAAGGAACTCCCTCTGTAAATGACACAAGTTCACCCACAAAGCTTCCCACAACAACCTCACTTTTTATTCTGACAGGAATCTGCCTGTTATCAGCAGAAACCCATATTTGAATTTTTGCATTTTTACTTTTTTCAAACACGCCTTTTATATGTTTGAGTTCCGGTTCTATTAGAAAGGTTTCATACTCTTTATCACCAACTTTGATAGTCTCTTTTCCTATTACATTTACCTTGCCCATAACATTTTTTTTGCCGTCTGTAATTGGTCTTTGAATAAGCATATTATCCTTAAGTTCTGAAAAACGGGTAAAATAAAATGCAGAAAGAGGATCAAATGTTCCTGGCATTAAGGTTATAGGGTCTCTGGACTCACCAAAATTTGAATAATTGGCTGTATTGTTTTCCCAGTTGAATTTAACTAAAATATCCCTTTTGCTTCTTCCTTCACGCTGTTTTTTCTGATATAAAACCGACCTGGTCATATTAATATCTGCATAAGCATCAATTCTATCACGGACCTTATAAAAAATATCAACAAAATCATTGCTTTCTGCTGTAACAACAAAGTGATAGGCATCCATATTATTGACAATTTTAAAAGGCAGAACTTCAAGGGTTGCTGTGCCAGCCGGTATAACTCCCCATCGAAGTTCATATGTCAGCTTTTCTCCGGGATAAAAGGGTCTGATTTTGGCAGGCCTGCCAGTTAAATCAGCATAGCCAGTTAAATC
>JAUCGD010000361.1 GCA_030377945.1 Desulfobacterales bacterium HSG17
ATTATGAAAAATAAAATTTTGAAATTATTGTTTAATACGCTCTTTCAGAGCTTACTTTTTGGGTGGAATTCCGATCCCAGGCCGCTGGCCTGGGCTTTATCAATTTGCCCTTTCAGGGCTAAGTGTCATTGTAGGGCTAATAAATAAAATACCTGCATAAAGCTGGGGAATAAATCCCCCAGCTACAAGCTAAACCATCCTAAAGGGTGCTGAATAAATAACAAAATATGACTTTAACAGCAGGCTTTAGCCTGGTTCAGCTTCTAGCCTGGAGCTTTAGCTCCAGGCCGCATGGGTAGATTAATATTTGGCAAATCCCTTACATAATTTCTTACGATATTTCAAAAGACCGGCTAAGGGCCAGGGCTGCCAATACCATAAAGGATTACGGGGTTCGGGTGCAGAATCTTAATTGATCTAATCCAGCTTGAAAAAAAGCTGACTAATTTTAACCGTATAAGAAACACTGATAATCCTGATGAATCTGCTGATTTTAATTATAAAAATGTGGATCAGGATTTTTCATGTCTATCTTTAAGGGTTTTCCCCATGCCCATGATAGACAGTGGGTTGATGAAAGAGGGCGCTGGGGTTTTGTGCGTGTTGACCGTGCTATAAAAAAGAAGGATGTTTACAAGCATCTGAAAGGTGAAATAACCCTTGGGGTTTATCCTGTGACCCAGGGAGATATGTTGAATTTTATTGTTTTTGACGTGGATACTGCAAAACGGATAATCATGGAAAAAAGTGATACCCCTCTTGAAAATTTCAGGAAAACCTCCCATGAAGATATTTTAAGAATCAAAACAATATGTGAAGGCATGAGTCTGACACTTTACTTAGAAGACAGTGGTTATAAAGGCAGGCACGGATGGCTCTTTTTTTCCAAACCTTGTCCTGCCTCAGATGCCCTGGCCCTGGGCCGGGACATTATCAAAAAAGCCGGAGGCCCTTCAAAAGATATGATCTGGGAGCTTTTCCCAATGGGTAAGAGCGACCGGCACAAGAGCATTATCAAACTTCCCCTGGGCATAAACTGCAAAAACAGGCGCAGGTGCCTTTTTCTTAATGAAAAAAATGAGGTTTTGCAGGATCAGGGGCTTTTCCTCAGAACTATAAATAAGAACCCGGTTGAGCATATTAATGAAATTCTTCAAAAGGATAAAAAGGATTCAAAGGAACAAAACAAAAAAGATGACCTGAAAATCCCGGATGATCTTAAAAAAATGGTAAGCAAATGCCATGTAATCAGCCATATGATAGGAAAAGCAAAGACAACAAATTACTTAAATCATTATGAAAGAGTTGTGCTTTTATATACCCTCAGCTTTGCAGGCAAACCAGGAAACGATCTGCTCCACAAGGTAATCGGCTATTGTGTTAATTATAATCGGCAATATACCCAGCGCCAGATTGACAGGAGGAAAAGCAGCCCCATAAGCTGCCCTAAAATTTCGGAATATTTTCCTGAACTTGTGGAAACTCTTCAATGCAAATGTAAATTTGACCATAAACCAATGGGAAGTTATCCTTCCCCTGTTTTATATCTTCTTGAATCTGAACTTGAGCAGGCAGATTCAAAAATATTTAAAAAAGCAGATAAAGATGAATCCGGGCCTGAATCTAAATCTGAACCTGAAAAAGAAAAAGAAAATGATTCTGAGAATGAATGCCAAAAGGAGGAACATAAAACAGACTCCTGACAGGCTTTGACAAAATGGACATTCGGAATCCAGTATTATCAAAGGTTTTAGGCTTTTTTGAATGTCCATTTTTTAAGTCAATAAAATCAGAATATTAGCCTGTTTTTTGCAAAAGGCTGTCAGAAGTCTGTAAAATGCAGGAAATTAAAGATAAACAGGCAGAAACAGATTTTGAAGAACCTATCCTGGATTTTGAAGCGCTTTTTTCATCCGAAGATACGGACACCAAAGAACCTGACACGGATTTTCAGAAACCTGGTGAATTTTCTTCTTCTGTTGAAAAACAGGAGAAGAAGCAGGATGCTTATCCTGAGCTTAAGCCTGAAAATAAATCTGATAGCAAATCTGAAAATATACCGGAAAATACAATTGACAAATCCGAATTTCATAAAGCAAAAAGAGAAATAACACATGCAGAAAATGCAGGCTATGATAATGCAGATATTAACGAACTTATTTTAAACTATCTGAATTTAAAGCATAAGCAGACATTAATTAATACCAGGGTAAAAGATATTGAACAAAAAATTGAACTGGCAGTTAAAGAGCATGGTGCAAATATTATGGAAACGGATTTTGCAGAAATTGAGATGGTTAAGGATAAACCGGTTTTGAGGATTAAATATGAATACAATTTACATAACAGATAATGGTGTAATGCTCAAAAGGCTTTCCAGGAGGATTCTTCTTAAAAAGGGTGGAAAGGTTATCAAAGAGATTCCCATTCTTGATTTGAAGCGGATACTGATTTTCGGCAATAACCAGATTTCCATGGAGCTGATGAGTTTTCTGGCAGAAAAAGGTATTGAAGTGGCTTTTCTTAAAATGAACGGCCGCTTTAAATTTCGCCTGGTTCCTGACACTTCAAAAAATATTTACCTGAGAATGGCGCAGCATCATCATTATCAGACCCCTGCTTTCCGTTTTTCCCTGGCAAAATCTTTTGTTAAGGCAAAATTGATAAATCAGCGCAACTTTCTTATACGCTATCAGAGAAATCAACCGGAAACCGACATAAGCAATGCTGTGGATACAATAAAAAAGTCAATATCAAATCTTGATGATAAATCAACCATAGATGAAGTCATGGGTGCTGAAGGATTTGCATCAACTGTTTACTTTAAGGCATATGGCAAATTATTATTAAACGGTTTTAAATTTTATAAACGTGAATATTATCCGCCCCCAGACCCTGTTAATGCTTTACTTAGTTTTGGATATATGTTAATATTCAATGAGTTAAAAGGGTTATTGGAAGCCTGCGGGTTTGATGTTTTCCTGGGTTTTCTGCACAGCACAAGATATGGCCGAGAATCCCTGGCCAGTGATATGATTGAAGAATTGAGAAGCCCTGTTGTTGACCGGCTGGTTATCTACCTTATTAATAAAGGTGCGATCAAGTTGTCACAGTTTAGAGAAACTGAAAAAAACGGGGTAAGGATGGATGAAAGCGGACTGCACGGGGTCTCCGTGTGAAGCAGATTTTCAAAAGACAAGTCTGCCGTGCCCAGCAGGACTGAGTCACCAGGGCAGTGTGATTGAAAGCGGACTGCACGGGGTCTCCGTGTGAAGCAGATTTTCAAAAGACAAGTCTGCCGTGCCCAGCAGGTCTGAGTCACCAGGGCAGTGTGATTGAAAGCGGACTGCACGGGGTCTCCGTGTGAAGCAGATTTTCAGAAGACAAGTCTGCCGTGCCCAGCAGGTCTGAGTCACCAGGGCAGTGTGATTGAAAGCG
>JAUCGD010000362.1 GCA_030377945.1 Desulfobacterales bacterium HSG17
GCTCGAACTTGTATATAATATGAAAAACGGTTTCTCCAGAACCACCATCCTAAAAAGAACATCGAGTGACATCTTGAAGAAAATCTCATATGATTTCAAGACATTAATAATTCCTGCAGTGCAGTTTGCCTTTGACTGATATCCTGATTCTTAACTGCCATTGAAAGAGCTCTTCGGGTGCCCACAAACACAGCTAATTTTTTTGCTCTGGTAATTCCTGTATAAATTAAATTTCTAAATAGCATTTTAAAATGCTGGGTTAAAACAGGAATAATAACAACTTCAAATTCACTGCCTTGTGATTTATGAATTGTAATAGCATATGCCAAATCAAGCTCCATGATATCAGTTTGCTTGTAATGAACAAGACGATTATCAGGAAAAAAAGCAACAGAACAGGTTAAATCGATATTATTAATATCTTGAATAACGCCTATATCACCGTTAAAGACACCCAGATCATAATTATTACGCCTGTGAATAACTCTATCACCAACTCTGAATATTCTTTCTCCCACTTTTAGTTGTCGTTTACCTTCAATAAAAGGGTTGGACGTTTCCTGGATTACTTTATTTAAACTAATTGTTCCAAGGCTTCCTCTTGTCATGGGAGAGAGAATTTGTATTTCACAGTTACCATAATATTTGGGTATCCATTCCTGATATAATTTCCTGACAACATCCAAAGAAGATAATCCATAATGAAGAGATGACCATGGATGCACTTTTTTTAAAACTGAAAATAATTCTTCGATTTTGGTTTCAGCCTGATATACCTTTTCCAGGTTCACATGTTTAAACTTTTGCGGAATATTTATTTCAGTTTCATAAGGTATCACCGGTTCCTGGACTCTGAATTCAAAAAAATCAGAATCTTCGACTTCATCAGAAATATTATTTTCCAATTCAGTTTGCTTGAAATCATAAAATCTTTTGACTCTTGAAATAAAACTTATCTGCTCTTTGGTGGCCTCATCAGAATCAAGGAATAAACAATCAATTTTATCTTTCCATAGTTCAGGTTTTTTAAATGGAGATTTAATCCAGGGGATATCACCTTTATTAATCTGGTGGGCATATTTAATAATTAAAGATTCTTGAGCCTGCCGAAATATCTTTGTTAACCTAAAACAAGGAATAGCTTTAGATGCAATAATATCTTTTAAAACATTACCGGCACCAACTGAAGGCAACTGGTCAGCATCTCCAATAAAGATAACTTGAGCATTTTTAGGAACAGCTTTTAAAACAGATGCAGTTAAATTGATATCAAGCATTGAACATTCATCAACTATTAGAAAATCAGTTTTTAAAGGTGTCTCTTCATCTTTTTTAAACTTGCCACCTTGCCAGCCAAGCAGTCTATGAATGGTCTTTGATTCTTTTCCGATAACATCCATCATTCTTTGTGCTGCTCTGCCTGTTGGTGCAGCTAAGAGCACCTTTAAACCCATAGCTTCAATCAATTTAACGATAACAAGAGTAGTTGTTGTTTTACCGCATCCTGGCCCACCTGTAAGAATAGAAAATTTCTTACAGACAATATTTTTTACAGAATCTGCTTGTTCATAACTCAAAGAAATATCTTTTGCTTTGCAATATAAAGATATCCAACGTTCAACTCTTTTTTTATCAATTGTTGGAGGAATACCAATATCAGATATTCTTTTTGCAACATAGAGTTCATCAAAATATAAAGATTTTGAATAATAACATTGTTCATTGATACCATCTTTTTGCATAAGGTCTCGAACCATGAGCAGCTTTTCTTTTTCCATATATTTCAACAGTTCAAGAAGTTTATCTGACAGATCCAGTTGTAATAATTCTTTGACCTCTTTATTAATCTGGGATGAAGTCAGATAACAATGTCCAAAATTTCTACTCGCAGCAAGGACATGCTTTATTCCAGCCAGTATTCTCTGTTGACTGTCAGGTTCAAGTCCAATACTCAATGCAACTTTATCAGCTGAGAAGAATCCAATCCCATAAAAGTCATTTGCAAGCCTGTAAGGGTCTTCAGTAACAAGTCGTATTGCAGCATCACCATATTCTTTATAAATCCTGACAGCAAAAAGAGTACTGATACCATGAGACTGCAAAAACATCATGACTTCACGAATGGCTTTATGCTCTGTCCATGCCTCACTTATCATTGTAAGTTTTTTTTGAGCAATACCTGGTACTTCTATCAGCCTTTCAATATCATTTTCAAAGATATCAAGTGTATCTTTATTGAAATGTTTAACTATTTTTTTAGCAGTTTTAGGACCAACACCTTTAATAAGACCTGAACCAAGATATTTTTCTAATGCTGCAGTAGTTGCTGGTTTTTTTTCTTTTGCTACAGTTGCTTGAAACTGACGGCCATATTTTTGATGAGTTGTCCATGAACCTTGAAATTCCATGGTAGCACCAGCAAATACTTTTGTTTGATGTACAATGACAGTTTCTTGACCATGAGGATTATTAAAAGGCATTAATCGTAAAATAGACCATCCATTATCAGGATTATGAAATGTTACTCTATCCACAATACCTGTCAGGATTTCGTTTATTACACCAGTTCTATTTACTGCCTGTTGTTTCATAAAATAAAAAGAATAAAAATATTAATCCCCAATGATTTTAACCAAAACACGTTTTTTTCTTCTGCCATCAAATTCACCATAGAAAATTTGTTCCCAGGTACCAAAATCAAGTTTTCCTTTTGTAATTGCAACAACACTTTCCCTGCCCATTATTTGTCTTTTCATATGGGCGTCTGCATTATCTTCTCCAACATTATGTTTATACCCTGAAACTGGTTCATGGGGAGCTAATTTTTCAAGCCAGTTATCATAATCATGGTGCAGGCCTGATTCATCATCATTAATAAAGACAGAGGCAGTTATGTGCATAGCATTTATAAGTACAAGGCCTTCAATTACACCACTTTCATTGATACAATCTTGAATATCTGGAGTAATATTTATAAAAGCTCTTCTTGTCGGAATTTCAAACCATAGTTCTTTTCTGTATGTTTTCATAAATCTTTTCCCTTATTGATTCTTAAGTTGCAAAAATAAAACATATAAATAAAAATTTATCAAGAAATTGGAATTCAATACTAAGGCGACTATCTATTCATACCATAAATAAAGAGTCAATATAATCAAGTGATATGTGAATCAAGAGTCCAATAGCAAACAACCTGATTCTGGGAAAATATAGCAGCACACAGTAAATGGCAATGGCGTAGTAAGAATGCAGTGGATGAAATCCTATACTGACTCTATTGGGATCATATATCGGGTCAGCAAGTAGATGGTCAAGATCAATAACTATCGTTGAACACAAAATAATGATTGCCTTCAACTTGTTTTTCATTTGAAACAAATAAGGAATAATTATCGGAATAAGAAAATGTAAAATGATATGAATAATGGGTCTCAT
>JAUCGD010000363.1 GCA_030377945.1 Desulfobacterales bacterium HSG17
CTGAAGATGATTTTGAAACCGGGACAATATATAAAAACCGGTCAGGCCGCCTGTCAATAGCCCTGGTTTATCCTAATACCTACCATGTGGGAATGTCCAATCTTGGATTTCAAGCTGTTTACTTCCAGTTCAATGAAACAGATCATGTGGTGTGTGAACGTGCATTTTTACCTCCTGATAATATAAAATATGATAAAAATATTTCCAATATACTAACATTAGAATCCAAACGTCCTGTTTCGGATTTTGATATAATTGCTTTTTCCATCTCTTTTGAAAGTGATTATCTAAATCTTCTGAAAATCTTTGATGCAGCAAAAATTCCCCATAAATCATCAGCCAGAAATGAGAATCATCCCCTGATTATGGCAGGTGGTGTGGCCTGTTTTATAAATCCCGAACCCATTGCCCAGTTTATTGACTGTTTCCTTTTAGGTGAATCTGAAGCAATACTCCAAAGATTTATAGAGCATTATGAGCCTGAAAATGATCGTAAGCAAATGCTTAAGTCAATGGCTGGTTCAATTCCTGGGGTTTATGTTCCTGAATTTTACGAGATCAGGTATAATCAGGACAGGACAATTAAGAAATATCTGCCATTATTTGATATTCCTGAAAAAATAGAGCGGGCTTTTGTCAAAGACCTTTCTCAGGTTTCCACCTGCTCAACAATTCTAACCCCTGATACAACTTTTAGTCAGACTTATCTTATTGAAGTGGGCAGGGGATGCGCCCACGGATGCCGTTTTTGCAGTGCAGGATTCATATACCGGCCTCCAAGATTCAGACCGCCGGAACTTTTAAAAGAATCCATAAAAACAGGGAGTGCCATAACCGACCGCATAGGACTTGTGGGAGCGGCAGTCTCCGATCTTCCGGAAATCCGGGAAATTTGTGCAGACTTTAATCAACAGGAAATCCGCATCTCTTTCAGTTCCTTAAGAGCCGATGCCCTGGCTCCTGAATTATTGGAAACATTAAAAAGAAACAAGGTAAAAACAGCAACCATTGCCCCAGAAGCAGGATCCCAAAGAATGCGAAATGTTATTAACAAAGGTATAACAGAGCAGCAAATTCTGGACGCAGCAGAAACCCTGGTTGCCTGCAATATCCCCAATATAAAACTATATTTCATGATTGGTCTGCCAACAGAGACTCCTGATGATATCCAGGAAATTGTCGAGTTATGCAAAAAAATCAAACAGAGTTTTTTAAAATCAAGCAGGGCAAAAGGGAGAATAGGTGAAATAACAGTGAGCCTTAACTCCTTTGTACCAAAACCTGTTACACCTTTTCAATGGGCAGGCATGGATAAAACAGGTTCATTAAAAAAGAAAATAAAACAGATTCGAGACGGCTTGAAAAAGATTCCAAATCTAAGACTTAACCATGATGTGCCCCGTCATGCCTATATCCAGGCTCTTTTATCAAGGGGAGACCGTCAGGTATCACAAGTCCTTTCCCTGGCTCACAAAAACAAAGGAAATTGGGCAAAAACCTTAAAAGAATCCTCCATAAGCACTGATTTTTATGTATCCAGGGAACGGGAAGCGGATGAAGTTTTTCCCTGGGATTTTATTGACCATAAGGTTGATAAATCATTTCTCAGGACTGAGTATGAAAAAGCTTTGCAAAATAAGGCTTCAAATCCCTGCCCCATGAATGAATCATGCACCTTGTGCGGAGTCTGCCGCAAATAAAAATATTTTGGAGCCTTAAATTATAATGTCAAAATTAATTGTAGCATTATTAACATTTTTCGGGGGCATTGTCCTGACAATCCAGCCCTCAATTAATGCAAGACTTGCCCAGAAAACAGGGGTAATAGAAAGCGCCCTGGTTTCCTTTGCAGTTGGAACCCTTACTTTGATTTTATTAGTATCTGCATCAGGAAGCAGTACAATAAAAGGCATTGTTGATGCAAAATGGTGGGAACTTTCAGGCGGGGTTATGGGAGCTTTTTTTGTGGCCATAATAACCTATTCGGTTCCACGCATAGGAACAACAGCAGCAATGGCCATAACAATAGCAGCACAGCTTACAGTTGGAATGCTTCTTGACCATTTTGGAGTGTTTGGCTTTAAAGGTGCGCCACTGGACTTAAAGCGGCTTATGGGCGTAGGAATGCTGGCTGTTGGAATATTTTTCATTATAAAAAACTGATTGGAGTAACAAAATTATTTTTGATGCTGTCTGAAAAATTATTTTCTGATTCCATATTTTATGATGGATTAAAGCTCAGCTTCAAGTTGTTTAAGAGTCATTTTAAGCTGTTTATGAGTCTGCATCATAAGGTATTTTCTGGGAGTAAGAGGGTATTTTAAAAAACGTTGAGCCATAAGAATCTGCCCTATTAACTCTCCTTTTTTAATACCAGTTTTTATGCCCTTTTCCATTCCAGTTTTGATACCAGTTTTGATACCAGTTTTGATACCAGTTTTGATACCAGTTTCTATACCTCTTTCCACTCCTATCTGAATGAGTTCTTGACCTGCAACAGTTTTTTCAAGGGGTGTTAATTCTATCAATTTTTGAATCTCCTTTATTGTCAGTTTTGGAAATCTCTGTAAAATTGCATATTCCAATAATTCTGTTATGATTTTAATCTGATTTTTTGGTAAATTTAATGAATAAATATCTGATTTCCATTGAGTTATGTGCTGGGAAAGTTCTTTTTTCTTGGAAAGCACCAGGGGTTTAAAAACTGTCAGCACACCTGCATTATCTTTTACTTTTTCCAGATAATTTTTAAGATTTCCGCAAATCAGGCTGTTAGGTTCAGCACATAGAAGCGGAGATTTTCCAGGATCATATTTTTTATCTATAAACAGAATAATTGCTATAAAAGGATCAGTGCTTTTTGCCTGTTCATACCAGGTACAGATTTCCCGGAAGATTCTCCAGTAAATTACAGGGTCGTCATATCCCTGAACCTCAAGAAAGATATTCGGTCCTTTTCCATCGGTCCTTTTGAAAAAGCCGTCAAGTCTTTTTTCCGTGGTTTTAAGGGTAATGCTTTCAAAATCATACTTTCCTTCAATATCCAACTGCACAAGTTCAAACAGGCTTTGAGGATTGAATTTGAATAATTCATAAAAAAGTTCATCTGTTTTCATTTTTTAAATATAGCACTTTAATTTTTTTAGTTCAAGACAGAAGGATTATTAAAGAAAACAATTAAATAATATTTGTCCGGGAAACTGCTGACACATCTTAAAAAATTATTTCCGATAATTTCTTATTAAACATTTGTAAATGAAAATTAAGAATTTTGGTGCTGTCTGAAAAATTATTTTCAGTTTCCATGTTTTATGATGGATTAAAGCTCAGCTTCAAGTTGTTTAAGAGTCATTTTAAGCTGTTTATGAGTCTGCATCATAAGGTATTTTCTGGGAGTAAGAGGGTATTTTAAAAAACGTTGAGCCATAAGAATC
>JAUCGD010000364.1 GCA_030377945.1 Desulfobacterales bacterium HSG17
ATACCGGGCTGTAAAATCCAACCCGGCATTTAGTAATTAGCTATTGAACACTTATCAATTCAACATCAAAAATAAGTGTTTCATAAGGTCCGATAGCGCTGCCGCTGCCATTGGGACCATAGGCAAGATTATAGGGTATGAAAAGCTCGTATTTTGCCCCTTCTTTCATAAGCTGAAGTGCCTCCTGCCAGCCGCTGATAACCCCGTTAACAGGAAATGTTATGGGAGTTCCTCTTTTTATGGAACTGTCAAAAATATTTCCGTCTATTGTTTTACCCTCATAATGGGTTTCAACAGTATCTGAAGCAGTTGGAGTTTTCCCTGTGCCTTGTTCAATTATACGGTATTGAAGGCCGCTGGAAGTTTCAATAATTCCTTCATTTTTCTTGTTTTCTTCAAGAAAATCCTTGCCTTTTTCCAGGTTTGCCTGGGAATCCTGCGAATTTGCTGCCTGCTGATTTTCAGTAACAGCATTTTTAAAGGACGTCATAATCTGCTGCATCTCACTGACGCGCATTTTACTTTGTTTTCCACCAAAAGCATCTTTAAATGATTCGGTAAATATTTCAACATTAATATCAAATCCCTGGTGTTTGAAATCACCTCCAATGCTCTGGCCAAGAATATAACTGACCTTATCCATATCAATTTTCATTTTTTTCCTTTTCTTTGTGTTTGTTATGCCGGTAAATCCGGCAGGGTTTATAAATCTCTGGCACTAAGTCCCAAAGCTTTTCTCTTATTTTCAATATTCTTGAACAAAGGGATTTTGTAGTTCCCCCCGTATCTTTTGAAAATATTGTTAATTCCTTGATAATCGGAAAAATAAATATCCTGTCTGTCCCTGATATAATTCATAACTTCCTTTGTAAAACCTCCGGTGGATATCAGCCACATAGTAATCTCAGGAACAGTCTGTTCTGCGTCTTTTGCTTCCTGCTGGAGAGCTGAAGCAGCAAGTTCCAGTTTTTTTACCTGTTTGATCCCCATCTTTGTTTTGGTATATTTACATTCGCAAATCCAGAATCTCTCTTTTCCATGTTCTCTGCCGCACACATCAATCTGATATTGAGAGGTTCTTAAACCTTTGGCATATTTTGTGTCAACAACCTGGAATAAAGGAACTTTGATCTTGCCGGATTTTCCGAAAAAATCTCCGTCTATACTTTCATTGTTGAATTTCATCATGGTTACCTGTACCACAATTTCCAGAAATCTTCCTTTAAGATTATTAAAGATGCTCTGCTGACTCAGATCAATATCTTCAATTCCTTCCAGGTCTTTTGAATAAACAAATTTGATATATCGCATCAGGCATATATCATTAAAAGTATAAAATCTGGCTGCACTGCGATAAACCAGGTCAGCCAGGTGCAGTTTTTCAATTTTTTCTTGCACAGCTTTTTTGGAGATACTCAGTTTTTTGGCAATCTCTCCGGTATCCACAGGCTGATTATTGTATTTTGTGAAATAATATATGATTTTTCTGCCAAAAGATTCATCATTATCCTCGTTGATATATTTCCGGTTATCTTCAAAATGAGTTTGCCAGAATCCATAAATCTTTCCGTTTTCAACTTCATAGTTAATAATCCTGTCAATGGCATCTTTTCCATCAAATGATTTGTTTTCACATTTTGACATTACCAGGCAATAAAGATAATAAGGATGGCCGCCTGTCTGGGCGCTTGCATACAGGGCATGTTCCGGGGATACTGCTGCATCAGGCATATAGATATCAAGAAGTTCATTTAATAAGACTGCACCGTCAGGGATTGACAGGGGCTTCAGATAGGTGAAATCAAAACGTCCTGCCAGGGGTCCGCCCATGACCGTTCTGAAAATCAATGTAACTGCTGATCCTGATACCAGCATTGGAGCTTTGCGGCTCTGGGACTGCCGGTCATAAGTGGCAGTCAGGTTTGTGCCTAAAATTCCCGGATCATGGCGCCGCCTTTCAATAATTCTGTCCAGTGTATTTATATCTACATCATGGATATAAAATTTCATATCCTGAAATTCATCAATAATAACTGCCACCCTTGTGCCTGAAAAAGATGCCAGTTGTTCTGGAATACAGATAAAATCATCCCAGTGATTTCTGTCACTGTCATATTTGTTGTCCTCATACCGTTCAAGAAAATCCTGAATAAATTCTTTTGCAATCAATACTGCTTTATGTTCTGAACGATATTCCAGCAAATTTTTCAACTGAATCCGTTTATTCTGGTACATGACAGGATCCTGATGACAATAGGCAATATACTGGCGAAAAAATGTTGTTGCATATACCATAAGAAAGTTCCGCAAAGTAATATCTTCCCTCTTCATCTTGAAATAAAACGGCGCTACCCTGTATTCCGGTTTAAAGAAAACGGTATTTACCAATCTGTCTAAAAGAACTGTTTTACCCATGCGGCGGGGCGCAATAATGGCAGTACTCGGAGAAACCATCCTCTGGATATTTTTTACCCATCCATCCAGTTCTCTCAGGATTTCCACCCGATCTGTAAACTCCTCATAAGCCAGCATTTCTTCCACCGGAAGTATTTTTTCATCGTTCATGCCTGTTTTCTCCGTTTCAACCTGGATTTATACTCATGTGCTTATTATCTGCCTGCATTTAAAGGAAGGTAACTAATTAAGTACCGATTCAACATCAAGTATGCCTATCAAACCGGAGTCAAGTTTTAATACCCCTGTTAAATAATTTATGATTAAACTGTTAATGTTAACAGGCGGAGGCTCAATTTTTTCAAAGTCCAAACGTACAACATCTCCTATCTGATCCACTAAAAGCCCTATATATTCATCCTGTGAATAGACAATTATGATCTTGCATTCTTTTTCATTGTTATTTTTGTAAGAAAAACCCAGTTTTTTTGCAAGATCAATTATTGTGACAATTCTGCCTCTCAGGTTCATCAGCCCTAATACACAATCAGGAGCCTGGGGAACCGGTGTAAGGATTACCTTTTTATTTATTTCATTAACCTTGAGAATATCTATGCCAAACTGGTATTCCTGGCAAAAAAATGTGCATAATTCAGCTGGATAGAGTTGCCTCTCTTCAAAACATTCATCATGCATTAATAATTAATCTCCTTTTATCTCAGATATCTGTGAATGCACTCTAAGAGTTTTGTTCTATTAAGTTTTATCTGATATTCATCAACACCGCAAATTTTTGCATATTCTATATCATCTTTTCCAGCAAGTGAGCTTACTGCAATAACAGGTAATTTGGAAAATCGTTTATCCTCTCTGATTCCTTTTGCAAATCCAAATCCGTCAAGATTCGGCATTTCCAGATCTGTCACAACAAGAGAAATGTTTTCTCCGTTGGCCTTCAAGTAATCCAGCCCTGCTATTCCGTCTTCAGCTTCAACAACAAAATATCCTTCACTTTCAATTG
>JAUCGD010000365.1 GCA_030377945.1 Desulfobacterales bacterium HSG17
ATGGATTTTACTGAATGCCCAGGATATTTCCGCTTTTCCTGAATTAAAAGATTATAAGGTTGCAATTGTAGATGCAGCAGCAATTGCACAGGCCCATAAACTGGGAACCAGGACCCAGCCCATTATTAATACTGCCATGACAGGTGCATTTGCCAGGATAATGGAAAACCTGCCTATGGATGTTCTTAAAGAAGCTGTATTTCAGGAACTTCCTGTAAAACAACAGGAAAACTATGAGGCAGCCATGACAGCTTATGATGCAGTTCGTTTTATATGACCATTTGTATAAATAGATTAAGGGAATAAAATGTTATCAGAACAAGAAAAATTAAATGATATACCTTTATATATCTCAAGATCCAATACTTCCACCAGGGCAAACAATACCGGGTCCTGGCGGTTTGTGTGTCCTGAATATGATGAAAAAACAGCTCCATGCAGTCCTGCCTGCCCCGCAGGGGAGGATATTGCCCGTGTAGAAATGCTGGCTGCAAAAGGAATGTTTCAGCAGGCATGGGAAACAATTATCCGTGAAAATCCTTTCCCGGCTGTATGCGGCCGGGTTTGTTTTCATACATGCGAACAGGCATGTAACAGGAAAGAGCTTGACAGCGGAGTGGCAATTCATAATCTGGAACGATTAATCGGAGATATGGCAATCCTGGAGAATTATCAGACTCCTGACAAAATAAGCTGTAATAAGGCAGCTCCTCAAAAACATATTGCCATTGCAGGAGCAGGACCTTCTGGTCTGGCAGCAGCATGGTTTTTGTCAATGCTCGGATATTCATGCGATATTTTTGAATCCCAAGATGAGCCAGGCGGAATATTGCGCTGGGGCATTCCTTCATACAGGCTCCCCCGCGATATATTAAAATACGAAATTAACAGGATTGTTGACCAAAATAGTACGAACAGGGGTATTAAAATCTTCTGTAACAAAACTCTTACAAAGGATTTTATAGATGAAAACCCGAATGCCTATGATGCTGTGTTTATGGGATGCGGCTATGGAAAATCCTTAAAAATGGGTATTCCAGGTGAGGAAATGGTCCTGGACGGGCTTGACTTTCTCCATGACTCCCAAACATGTGAAAATAATACAGGCGAAAACCTGACAGCAGTTATAGGAGGCGGAAACACTGCCATTGATGTTGCGAGGTCTTTAATCAGAACCGGAGCAAGACCTGTTATAGTTTACCGCCGGAGAAAACAGGATATGCCTGCTTTTGCCCATGAAGTGGAAATGGCCCTGGAAGAAGGTATTGAACTCAGGGAATTGCTTTCTCCTGTGGCGATTGAGGAAAATATTGGAACATTTAACCTCAAATTGCAGAAAATGAAAAGCATTGACATGGATACAAAAACAGGGCGGGCAAGGGTTGTGCCTGACATAGATAAAACGGAAACTCTTTGTGTTGACAGGATATTTACAGCCATTGGTGCTGAACCAACAGAAAGCTGGTATCTTCCCCCTGAAACTAAAATTGATAATCAAAGCAGTATAATCAATCTGAGCCACTGCACTTTCTGGGATAAGGATCTGCCCATAGTTTTTGGGGGTGATCTTGCATCTCCTGTTAAAAGCGTAACAGATGCAATTGCTTCAGGCAAACAGGCAGCCATTGCTTTTGATACATATTTTAAAGAGGGCAGCGCTAAAATAAAAGAAAGCATAAATAATTGCAGGATAGGAACCGGTTCTTCCCTTTCAATGGAAATCTATCTTTCAGGGCAGCGCAAAGAGCGTAACTCACATCTAGTTTTATTTCAGGAGATTAATACGGATTATTTTTCTGTAAGCCAGAAGCAGGAAGCACCTGTTCTTTTTCCTGATGAACGGTCAAAATCTTTTGCTGAAGTTGAGGCAGGCTATGACAGGGAAACAGGTTTAAAAGAGGCTTTAAGGTGTTTTAACTGCGGAATCTGCAATGACTGTGACAACTGCCGTGTATTCTGCCCTGATGCTGCTGTTTTAGTAAATGAGACTCCAAATATCAATTGGTATATTAATCGGTACATAAACCTGGATTATTGCAAGGGATGCGGTATCTGTGTTGTAGAATGCCCCCGTAATGCCATGTCTTTGAAAGAGGAGAAAATATGAGAGAGGTTCTGGAAGGAAGTCACGCTGTATCTGAAGCTGTCAGACTTGCAAAGGTTCAGGTTATGTCAGCATATCCCATTACCCCCCAGACCCATATTGTTGAAGCCCTGTCAGAATTCTGTGCAGAAGGTAAAATGGATGCCCGGTTTATCTGTGTGGAAAGCGAACATTCAGCAATGGCTGCTGTAATAGGGGCTGCCTGCGGCGGAGTACGAACTTTTACTGCCAGCTCCTCACAGGGGCTTGCACTCATGCACGAGCTGCTGCACTGGGCTTCAGCCGGTCGTCTGCCCATTGTAATGGCAGAAGTAAACCGCGCACTGGGGCCTGGATGGAATATATGGATGGATCAAACAGACAGCCTGGCCCAAAGAGATACCGGCTGGATTCAGCTTTATTGTGAAGATGCCCAGGAGGTTTTAGACACCACACTTCAGGCTTTCAGGCTGGCAGAAAGTATTAATCTGCCTGTAATGGTTGTGCTTGATGCATTTTTCCTGTCCCATACATATGAACCTGTTGATGTTCCAGATCAGGATACGGTTGACAAATTTCTGCCCCCGCTTAACCCTAAGATCCGCCTGGATACATCAAATCCCTTTGCATTATACCAGATGGCTCCACCCACTGTGTACATGGAAATGCGCCATGATATTCAAATGGCTATGGAACAGGTTTCCGGGCATTTTGATAAAATTGAAAATGAATTTGAAAGCATTTTCGGACGCAGATACGGGGCTGCTGATGCCTTCTGCTGCGAAGATGCTGAAATAATAATGGTAATGGCAGGAACTGCTGCCAGCACCTGCCGACAGCTAGTAAATGATCTCAGGGCTAAAGGGGAAAAAATCGGATTAATCAAATTAAAGATGTTCCGCCCTTTTCCAAAGGAATTGTTCCGCAAAATGCTGGGGAATGCAAAAAAAGTTGCAGTTGTTGACAGGAATTTTTCATTTGGTGCCAGCGGCATATTTGCACAGGAGATCAGGGCAGCCATGTATAATCATTCTGACCAGCCCTCAGATTATAATCTCCATCCCCTGGAAGAAATAAATAAAACTAAATTTAATTTTCAGGATCAGGGGCAGATAATAAGCCAGCTTATCTTATTTTATACCTATATTCAGCAGGATAATCTCAAGTTTTCAAAAAGCGGAGACAAGATTTTATTAACCTCTATCAAACAGATGTGCGATTATTGTAAAATAAAAGAATTTTATGATGAAAAAGATAATAATCTCCGGTTCATTCGTACAAAATTGATTGCAGACCTTCTTTTAGATATAAAAAAGGAAGA
>JAUCGD010000366.1 GCA_030377945.1 Desulfobacterales bacterium HSG17
AAACATTACCACCTGTGTACAAACTTGTGAAACGGTGTAGTAGGCGCATATGATTAAACTGAGTCAATAAGGAGGTATTATGGAAAAAAAAACAACTTGTAGTAATGGATGTGCCGGGGATTAAAAAATATGTTTTCGGCACAGACAGGCTGGTGGAAATTCGTGGAGCCAGCGCATTACTTGCACAGCTTAATGAAAAAGATACTCCAGTATTTTTTGAAAAAAAACTTGGTAAAGACAATTTTGAATGTGTTTTCTCAGGTGGCGGTGCCGGTCAGTTTATTATTACAGCAGATGATAATAGCCTTGCAGCCTGCATGAATGAATTGCATGCTGAGTATATCAAGAAAAGCAAGGGAGGATTAAGTTTTATTTACGGTGCAGCAGAATACAATGAAAGCGATTATGCCGCATGTCTGGATCGTGCATTTATTGAATTAAAAAGAAAAAAAGATGAAGAACCTGTAATACCCTGTTCATTGCTGCACACCGGGTTTATCAGGGAGTGTGACAGCTGTTCGGATATGGGATCACAATACAGTAAATATGCTGAAGAAACAAAATTACTCTGTGATATTTGCGTAGAAAAAGTAGAATTTGGAAAAGGAAAAGGTCTTTGGAAAAAATTTTCCGATTTTCTTGAGAAAAAAATTGTTAACGCTGATTCAATGCAAATGCCTAAAACATTTGAAGAGATCGGTAATTGCTGTCAAAGTAGAAAAGGCTATACTGCACTTGTTTATGCAGACGGTAATGCAATGGGAAAAATAATCAAGAATATCGAAAATAAAGACCAGTTTAAAACTTTTTCAAAAACCGTTAATGAAGCTATAACCCTGGCCTGTCATGAAGCACTTTATGAAAAATGTAACCCTGTTCAGAGGGTAATTCCTGCAAATATCCTTCTGTTGGGCGGAGATGATCTAATGGTATATTTATCAGCCGATAATGCTCTGGAATTTGCCATTGATGCTGCCCAAAGATTTAATGAAAAAACAAGGGAAATGTTTTCCAAAGATGCTTTTTTCAGCAAAATATTAAAAGATAAAGGGCTGACTGTTTCTTTAGGTATTGCATACGGTAAAAGCCATACCCCGTTTTCACTTTTGTTCAGTCAGGCTGAAGAATTGTTAAAATCTTCCAAGCGTGCAGGATCAAATGACCAATCTGCAAAAGATTTTTTTGCACCCTCATATATTGATTTTCATATTTCTTCTCAATTTAATCAACTTAAAGTAAGTCAGAGCAGAAACGATCATCTTCACTTTAACAGCACAAAGCCTGTTAAACTTTACCAAAAACCATACTCTCTGGCAGAAGCTAAATCTGTTTTAAATCATGCTCAAAACCTTCTAAATGCAAAAATACCCCGAACACGGCTCAAACGGTTTGGTTATGTACCGTTTATGGATAAAATGAACGGTACTCTGGAATTTTTGAAATTATATACAAGAACCCGAAAAGGGGAGCAGAGAATGGTAATCCGCAAAGCACTTGAAGATTTCGGATGTGTTCCAAATATGCCCTGGAACGAAATGGATAAAGATAAGCATGACTGTAAAGAATGTATATCAACAGTTTTAACAGATTTAATCGAAATTGCTGAATTTTACAAACCAAACAAAGAAACAGGAGGTGGCTCAGATGCATCATTATCTTAAACTCAAATTGACTATTCAGTTTGAATCCAGATGGCATACAGGTTCGGGTGAGGGCAACATCCTTACTGACCGTCTGATTCAAAAAGATGCACGAGGTATGCCTCATATTCCAGGCAGCACATTAAAAGGGGTTATCAGGGAATCCTGTGAAAAGCTGTCCAGAACTCTGGGATTTCCAGAACCTTCAAATCCACATAGCACAGATATTAAATTTCCAGGGTCTTTTAATGCATTGAATAAAGCACCTTCGCCTGTTGACCGGTTGTTTGGCAATAAATTTGAAGAAGGCGGAATTTTTTTTCGAAGCGCTCGACTAACAGAAAACGTACATCATCATTTTTTTACCCAGAGCAGGGTTCGTATGAATAGAAAACTGGGAACAGGTAGAGATCAGCATTTGTTTTCAAGTGAATACGGACTTCCAATGTCTTTTGAAACTTCCATTGATGCTCATCATCAGGCTCTGGCTATTCTTGAAGAAGACGATCCGCCCTATGCCTATTGTCTGCTCATTGCAGCCATACTTATGGTAGATCGTCTGGGTGGAGATAAAAGTACAGGAGCCGGTCAATTACCCAATAATATCACCATTGAATCCATGATTTATAATAACAACGCCATTTCCATTGAAAACTATTTAAAGGAAAAGGCTTCTTTTTATTTGGATTCTTCCGATTATCAAGATGTGAGGAAATCATGAAAAAATATTATCGTATTACAGCAAAACTTCTGTCTCCTCTGATAATTCAGCAGAAACGGCAGTCTGCTGCGCCTCAGACTCTTGCCTATCTTCCTGGAAGTACATTAAGGGGGGCAGTGGCTGCAAGTTATCTGAGAACTGGAAAAAAGCCGGAAGACAAGGTATTTCGTAATTTATTTTTAGAACAGCCCGTTCATTTTCCCAATCTTTTGCCTGGCCCTTTTGGAGATACATTTTCACAGATACTTCCAACGACTGTTATTTCATGCAAACGAGAACCGGGATTTAACAAACATGGTGTTTTCGATACCCTGGCAGTAACAACAGCAAGCAGGATTGAAAATAATCCGCCGGATAAAGCACTTTGGAAATGTTCTCATCATTATTGCGGTAAAATTTGCGGTGAAGATATGAAACCTTTTTCCGGCTTCTGGAATGGAAACCCTGTATCACCTGATAAATTTGAGCCTAATGTGATTTCACATCGCAGCACAGGAATTGACAGAACCACAGGTACAATTGCAGCATCAATGTTTTTTATGACCCAGGCTATTGCAGAATTTTATAAAAGTTCTGAGCAGTATGAAGCAAACTATTATCCCCAGTATCTCAGCGGCGGCATGTATTTAAATGAAGAACAATTAAATCTTTTAAAACCTCTTGTTGAAGATTCAATATTTGCAGGTGCAGACCGCACAAGGGGATTTGGAGAACTTGCTGTGTCGCTTCAGGAAGTAAATGAAAATGAACACCCTCAAGAACGTATCCACAATATTGAAAACTGGAGCAATTCCTTTAAGAAAAAACTGAAAATACTGACAGGCAAAGATCAGGCTCCTGGAATTTATTTCAGCATTAAATTAGAATCCCATGCAATTCTGACAGACCGTTTTCTTCGTCCTGTTTCAGAGATTGAGGAACTGATCGCTGACAATATTGTGCCGGTTGTTAAGATCGCAAATGCGGAAAATATTCGCGGATGGCAGTCAAGCTGGGGACTTGCCAGACCGGATGAAACCGGTATTTCAATGGGAAGCGTTTA
>JAUCGD010000367.1 GCA_030377945.1 Desulfobacterales bacterium HSG17
AATTGGCATAACATTTCAATAATAATCTTTAAAGAGCAGTTAACAAGAGTCTTCGGTTCCTGATTTGAAATATATTATCAATGAAATACTGACAATTAAAAAAATGAAACCACGAATCACACGAATATACTGAAAAACATCATTAGTGTTATTCGTGGCTAAATTAAATAAAAATGATTTTTTATAATTTCCTATATAATAAAAACTGAAATTTTTACCATGTGCGGAATCGTATGCTACTTTGGCGGGGCAGGCAACAGCCTGACCCGTCTGCTGACAGCCATGTCAGCCATTATTTATCGTGCGCCTGACAGCACCGGAATAGGTCTGTTTGGAGATGATCAGGAACCTGTGCGTTTGAGAAAATCACTGGGTTCTGTTTCACAATTAAGCAATGCTTTGCTCAATGCTGCTGCCTATCCCAATCAATCTGCAAAACTTATGGCATTATGGACAATGTGGGAAAAGCCGTTTTGTCTAAAGGAGTATCAACACCATCTTTTGAATTTTCAGGGACATTTTTTTTCAGAATATAAATTTTCACCTGATTATGATTTTTCACCTGATTATGATTTTTCAAACGGCAGCAACAGTCTGCCCCCTTCCATAGATGAGCTGACATCAGCCCAGGGAGAAGCTGAATTTATGAAACCGGGATTTCTAAAACCGGGTACACCGGGCAGAACAACCCCTCTTCCGGTTTTTTTTATTAAATCCGAACGCGATATAAGCAGATTAATTAATCAACTGGCACGGGAGTATGATGTTTCAGCGTTTATTACTCGGTCTCTGCTTCGGAATGTCCTGGAATCTTATATAAGGAATGAGCTTGAATCAGGGCATAAAAATCATGATGCTGAAGAAAAAATTGCGGAATATCTGAATACATTTGAGCAAATTTTTGATGAAATCCTTTCTGAAGAATCCTCTTTTGCAGATTCTCAGTTTAGCGAATCCACCCAGGAACAGAATGTATTTATGCAAAATCCTGAAACCAGGGAACTTGTCTGGCAGTATTTGGGAAAAATCACATTTCAGATTCCAGAAGATTATGACAGGGACGGGGTGAGGTGTACTTTCCGCATACTGGATGCTGCCCTTATGTGCCGACTTCGTATGTATCCTGAACTGCACACAAATATTCAGGAAGTGCTGGAATATCTTTGGCCCAAAGCAAAAAAACTGCCAAACACAGACTGGCAGACACTGTATCAGGCAGAAAAAGGAGCCAATGTATATGGATGGGGTGCTGCCAGTGTGCTGACCTGGTTGCAGAAAACGGAAATTTTCCCCCTGCTCTGGCAGGCATCAAAGGAAAATCAAATCCAGGAGGCTCAAAATCAGGAAGCTCAAAATCAGGAAGCTCAAATCTCAAAAAATCAAATCCCAAAAAATCAAAACAGGATTCCACAGCTTCGTGAAGGATATACAGATCCTGTAAGCCTGCTTTTTCTTTCACAGCCTGTTATTGCACATGGCCGCTGGGCTTTGCAATCTGCTGTTACTGTTAAAAACTCACATCCTTTTCATGATGTACATTGCCAGCGTTGTATTGTTCTCAACGGTCAGTTCAGCAGTTCTGTGGAAACAGAAACCCGTGATTTTTTAGCACAGGTTGTGGGAATACCTTTTCGTACTGAAAATTCATCTGAATATTTTTCCCTGCTATGGGGGTATTATTTTGAAAATCTTTCTGCGGAAAAAAAGCGATATGATGAAATACGTTTGCAGATTGATACGGGCCTGGATGATTTTCATATGGGAAGCCATTCCATTGATTTCAAGGTTTATCGTAAGCTCAAAAATACCAGCATAGAACAGCTGGATGAACTGGCTTTTCTGGAAGCTGTGCGCCGGATGAAATCGGACGGAGGCCAGATTGCAGTGTCTGGTATCAGCCTGCATTCTCCCCACCGCCTTTATGTGGCCTGCCATAACCGCCCGGCTTTTGTGGTACAGAGGGCAGATAATAACGATATTATGATTGTTTCGGATATTAACGCGGCCCTTGGGCTTTTTTCCCAGCATGTTATCCAGGAAATTACGGACCGCCTGAAAAGATTAATGAAAAATCATAAAGCTGAATTGCAGAAATACAAAAATTTCGGGGCCAATGATGCAGAAATCTCAAGAGTAATCAGTGCCCAGGTTCAGGCTGAAAATACACTGCTGGAACCTTTCAGGGTAACGGTTTTCCCCCTGGAGGGTGAAGAAATTTTCGTGCGCCTGGAAACTGTTTTTGACAAAGGCAGACTTAGCCGGGGCGCCCGGATATTTGATTTTAAAGGAAATCTCCTGCCTGATATAGAAGCTTTTTCCACAATACTCAATCCTTTGCAGATCAGTAAAGGTATATACAGTTCTTTTTATGAAGCCTATCTGAACCGGATACCTGAAATATTTTATAATATTTTACGTTATTATATTCAGGAAAGAAAAACCATCTGTCCAGATATCCGGGAACAACTGCTTGCCCGCCGTTTTGGAACCGGTTATAGAAATCTTAAACGGATTATCCTGGTGGGTATGGGCAGTTCATATAATATGGGCCTTATAGCAGGGCCGATCATTCAAAACCTGTTGCCGGATATTGATATTCGTGTGGTGCAGCCCACGGAAATTGATAATGTCCAGCATCTGATTTTCCCTGAAAAAGATCTGGTTCTCATGCTAAGCTGGTCATCCACTACTGCTGATATGGTTGAATTTGCCAAGGAACTGCGAGCTGCTAATGCAGTTATGATTGGAATAACTGAAAAGGTTTTTGCTGACATGGCTTTGATCTGCAATAAAAGCGGCGGGGTTATTCCAATACTCAGCGGAGAAGAAGTAACAATTTCAGGTATTAAAAGTACTTTGTGTATGCTTTTTTGTCTGCATATTTTTATATTGTGGCTTGGAGACCGGATGAAATATATCAGGAAAAGGGAATATGCGGAAAAATTAAAACAAATTCCTGCCAATCTCTCAGACCTGCTGGATGATAATGAAGTAAAAAACTTTGCAACAGCCCTGGCAAAGAAAAATTCCAAAAGCCATGCCTGCATTATTATTGGAAATACTGCTGATCTTCCTGTCTGCTTAGAAGCAGCTTTAAAACTTGAAGAAAGCAGCTGGTCATCCATTGGAAGATCAATGGATTATCAGGACGTAATTTTGGAACCAGCTCTTGTGGAAAAATTTGCAGGAGATCCAAAAGGACATCTGGTGATTGTAAATGCTGTCAGTCCCTTTCGAATGACCAAAGCCCTGGAACTGATACATTTACTCCATACAAAAGGCATCTGTTTTTCAGTTCTTGCAATGGCGCATAATCCTTATGAAAATGAAATTCGAAAATACAGTATGGGAAATTGTTTTTTTCTGCCTGAAGATGCTGCTGCTGACAAAACAGCCCG
>JAUCGD010000368.1 GCA_030377945.1 Desulfobacterales bacterium HSG17
CTTGAAGTGTATGAAAGGGGAATGACAACAGGGGTAAATGCATCCAACCGCCAGTTAGTGGCAAAATACATAAAATTCACCAGAGATTTGCCCAAATGGCATCAGGAAATAGTCATGGACCCACAGACCAGCGGGGGCCTGATGGTTTCTGTAAAACAGGATCAGGCAGAGGACTTGCTGGCAGAACTGCATAAAAACAAAATTTCTCAAAGTGCAGTCATCGGCAGGGTTAAACCAAAAGAGGAAAATTTTATAGTCTTTATTTAATTAACAATATCTTTTTTTGCTCTTGTCTTTACCTTTAAGGTCATCTGGGCAGCCTTGATTCCAGGCTGTGTAACCATTTTCATTAATTCGGAAAAAAGCCGGGAATCAGGCAGAAATTCACCTTCTATAAACTGCCCAAGGTTTGCAGGTTTATTTTTAAAGGCAAAAACCTTTACATGCTCGGTTCCGAAATTAGGCGCTGAAATGGTTCCAAGTTCAGGAAGGCTTAACTCCTGCCCTGTTTTCAGCATGGACATGGATTCATTATCATAAGGATACAAAACATTTATATTGCCGGTAGGTTCAACATTAATAAGAAGAATATGACAGGCACTGCCCGGCCAAATGGAAAAACCAATAGATTCTCCTTCAACCATAACACCTTTGGTTCCAATTAAATTCAAAAATACATTAAATTCCTGGTTTTTATAAGATAAATTAATAAGCTCCCTGACTTTTACCTGCCGTCTGATATTTTCCAGAAGATCATTTGCTGAAACCTCTGAAAGCAAGGCTCCGCTTGAAAGAAAAAGACGATAATCCTTTTTATGCACAGGTTTATTTATCTTTGAAACCAGTATATCATATTTTTTAGGTGAAAATCCAACACCGGGAATGGCATCAATAGCTGCTATAACACTTTGTGGAAGATTATGAGATTTAAGTATGAGTTTGTTTCTTTTCTGAACCTGAGTTATAACCGGTTTTGAGGGTTTAGGTTTTGAAAGCTTTATGCCGCGTAAAAAAACAGGGCGGTTCATGATTTCCTTTTTTTCTTCAGGAAACAAAACTTGGGGAGTCTGTCTGAAACTGCCGGTTACTTTTTTTTGTATATATTGAAATAATTCATTATATGTAATTTTCCCGTCATTATCAGAATCACTTTTGCCCTTAAGTCCTTGAAGAAGAGCATTTGTCAAAGCTCCGTGGGGATTTCCATCAAAAGTACTCGCACCCTGTCTTAAAGCTGACACATTAATATCCCATGCCATTTCCCGACGTGATGCAGCAGACAGATATATTGTATTTTTATAGGGGTATGAATGCCCTTTATTTGTATAAGTTCCGTATTGTTTTGGCATTTCATCATCTATTAGATCGTCAGAATCCAGATTCAGAGGAACAAATCTGGCTTTACCCATAGTGTTTATACCACCAAGGCTTCGAACAGTCTGACCTGAATAACATGCATCAAATACAGCCAGTATCTGGCGATCTTTTTCCAGTTTTTCCAGTATAGGGCGGATATCACGCTTTCCTATGACCAGGGTTTGCAGCATTCCTTGAAGACTTTTTTTACTTCCGTAATCATAAGGAACAAGTGCGCCTGTATGGGGCTCAAGACCAAATCTTTTATGTGCCGGATCATAACCGCTGGTTCCATGTCCGCTGAAATAAATGAAAATTAAATCATTGGCACGGGTCCTGGTAAAAAGATCATTCATGGCTCTCATAATACCGGAATGGCTTGCCTGTTCATCTGTAATTACTACAATATTGCCGGGTGCAAAATTAAATGAATCATTAAGCGTTTCTTTTAAAGCATTGATGTCATAAGCCGGGCCTTCAAGATTGGCATTTCTAAGATTGGGATATTTTCCCACCCCTATTAAAAGAGCGTGGTTGGCAGCAGCTGCAAGGGAGAAGATCCCTGTCATGATCCCAAAAATCAATGTAAATAAGAATAATTTCAGATGTTTTTTCATTGTAATGTATTTCCTTTTTCTTTATCAGGGAATCAATTTCATTCTCAATTTTTTTCTTAAAATTAGTATTTTGTTCCCGTGCATACTGGACCAAATAATGACCAATGCCCTATTTCTTTTTACCTGATTCAAATTCAGAAAGCAATTTTAACATTTTTTTTCTTTCAGCATCTGTCATTTCTTTTACAATTTCATCAGTTGAAATCCCTTTTAAACGCTTATCAACCGGAATTCCTTTTAATCGTTTGTCAGCCGGAATTCCTTTCAAACGATTGTCAACTGAAATTCCCTTTAAACGCTTATCAACCGGAATCCCTTTTAAACGCTTATCAACCGGAATTCCTTTCAAACGTTTGTCAACTGAAATTCCCTTTAATCGCTTATCTACCGGGATTCTTTTTAATAGTTCATCAGCAGGAATACTGTCCAAAACATAGTCCTTTTCATCCGGTGCCAGCACAGGAAAATAAGTCTTTACATAATCTCTCATATAATCTCTCATTGTGTATGGCATGTTAATAACTCCTTCCATATTATATTTTTTAAACAATTCGTTCATTATTGAACTGGCAGGTGTACGCCAATGGTATTCAGATGCTCCCAGGTCTATCAGTTCCGGTTTTGCACTGAAAAGCTGCCATATGGCATTCTTTTTTTCCTTTGAAATCCGGCTGAGAACAATAATTCTTATTTTACGAATATCCCAGGAGCATTTAATATCATAAATCCCAAGTTTAACATTTACAACATCTGCATTTTTCATCAAGCCGGCCGGATACCTGGTACTAACAGCATATAATTGAAAATCTTTTTCAGGCAGCAAATTTTTAAAATTTGGGCTTATCTGTTTCCTGTAATTAACATAATGGCCTCCAAGTTCATAAAATGCCCATCCGTTAAGAGCTTCCTGATGTGATTTGTATGTAATAAGATTATGAGCGGCCATGTTTTCAAGACCGTCAGGAAGTTCAGCAGGAGGTTTTCCTTTTCCAGTTTTGATTATTACCACATCAAGAAACTGCTGTTTAAGTGAAAGGTCTTTTTCCAGTTCAACCACATATGAAGTGTCTGTAAAATAGTCGGTAATGCCTATTCCGAACATTCGGTGCCAGGGGAGGAGACTGTGATTTTCTTTTTTTTCCATAATATTCTTTCTGATGAAAAGGTAGATTCTCAATTCTTTGGTGTCGTGTAATCACAATATTTACCTAGTTCACACACATATTTTTAAACGGTAGCGCCGCCTTACACGGCGGCTCGTTTATCATAAACAAATTATTTCAGAGAAGCTTTAACAGACTTCTGACAGCCTTTTGCAAAAAACAGGCTAATATTCTGATTTTATTGACTTAAAAAATGGACATTCAAAAAAGCCTAAAACCTTTGATAATACTGGATTCCGAATGTCCATTTTGTCAAAG
>JAUCGD010000369.1 GCA_030377945.1 Desulfobacterales bacterium HSG17
AATATTTTTAGCGAGTTCTATGTGAGAAACTTTTTTCAAGTTGAATTGGTATCAACTTTATTGAAAATTATTTCTTGCAATTAAAATTTTTGTTTCAAAAGAATCTGGGCAAATTATCAATATTTTTAGTAAGTTTTATGTGAGAAGCTTTTTTTCAAGTTGAATTGGTATCAATTTTGTTGAAAACTATTTCCCGCAATCAATATTTATGTATCAAACGAATCTGGGCAAATTATCAATATTTTTAGTAAATTCAATGTGAGAAGCTTTTTTTCAAGTTGAATTGGTATCAACTTTGTTGAAAACTATTTCCCGCAATCAAAATTTTTGTTTCAATTGATTCTGATTAGTTTTCAGCATTTTTATCAGCTTTCAAATGCAAAATATTCTCAAATTAAACTTGCATCAATTTTGTTGAATAGTTGCAATGTACGATACAAAAGTATTTCAAAGATCATCAATTTTTCCAACTAATGTTGAATGATAAATATCTTTATTTATTTAAAATATCAATATTAAGCGAAGAACCATAACGCTAAGCTAACCGGCGCAAAAGGGTGGAGGGAGCGAAGCGACCGGAACCCTTTTGCGTCCGAGTTCAGCGCCGGGTTATATTCATTCTTTCAATCTTTTTGGCTTTTTCCTATAATCTGGAAAGTCGGAAATTTTCTTAACATGATGAATTTATTGATGCTGAAGTTATAAGTCCTGATTTCTTTATTTCATAATTTCAAATAATTACAGATTTAAGTACAAGAACAAAAGTTTTATAACGTAATTCTGAGTTTTAGATGTACAATTTTAAAGCTTTTTCTTATGCTTTATCTGTGAAAACTTCCGTTTGCCGAGCTATAATAAAAACTTGATCGGATGAATCTTCGTCCTAAAAATACTTATTCAAAGTTTTCTCTATGAATCCTTCGATTCTCAATTGTTTCAGGGTTTTACTAAATTTATCAGCCATAGCTTTACCTTTTTCGCCCTTGGCTTTGGAAAAGCCTATGTAGCTGTGAGTATTTTCTATAACATACGCCACCTCAGTTTCAACACCGATTTGTTTACAGAGATACCTTGTAACCCCTTCATCAGCACTTACTGCCATTGTAATGCGGCCTTTAGCAAAGTTATTAATAAGTTGTTCATCATTATCATTTATTATTTTTCTCAACCCCTGGTATTTATCAAATTTTGTACCATAGGTATATCCCCTGACCACACCGATAGTTTTATCTTTTAAATCATCAAGTTTGGTTATTCTTATACCGCTTCCTTTCTGAGCTAGGATAACAGTTTTTTCCTCAATCATATACTCGGCCAGGTAATAGATAAATTTAGACCGTTCCTCAGTGTACCTGACTGAAAAAATGGCATCTGCTTTGCCATTTTTCGCATATGACAAAGCCCGCTTCCAGGGAACTACTCGAATTTCTTCCTCAATACGGAGACGTTTGCACAGTTCTCGGACAACATCCATCATTATGCCTGTTGGTTGTCCGTCTTTCAAAGTAACATACGGGGGCCACTCAGATGTCGCAAATATAAGCTTTTCTGCCAGACCACTAGCTGGAAAAGAAATCAGTACGAGCAGCAGTAATGTTATGCCAAATTTTTTCATAATGTATTTATCCTTGATAATGGTTAATATAATTGATTCATTGAAGTTTTCAAATATCATACATTCGGAGTGCAAAATATTTTCAGGCGCAGTATGTCATTCAAAATACAAGAATATTTTGCGACTTTCGCACTATTTCGATCAAAATTTTATCTAAATCGAGCGATTTCATGATTTGCATGTGAGTCTCATTCAGTAATATCACAGAATCAACAATTTTTATCCAATCACCGATAGGATGATAGCATAAAAATCGGCAAAATCAAGTATATCAACTTACTAAAAAGATTTTTCAGGAAAAATTGTTCAATTTTGGTTTTAAATTTAAAAGAATATAACGTTAAGCTAACCGGCGTAAAAGGGTGTAGGGAGCGCTAGCGACCGGAACCCTTTTACGTCCGAGTTCAGCGCCGGGTTATAATGCGTGTCCTGGCAGTTTAAAATTGTAACAAACTGTAAAAATACAAAAAAATCGTTAAATGAAAGCAATTATAACGCTAAGCTAACCGGCGCAAAAGGGTGGAGGGAGCGATAGCGACCGGAACCCTTTTGCGTCCGAGTTCAGCGCCGGGTTATAATTTTTTGTTTTTCCTTCATATAACTTTTCTCATTAGAATTAGATTATATTTATCTCCATTTTATCTCAATGATTTTATAGATTATTAAATCCGTGCCGTACAAATAGAAGCAATTTATTTAATGATTTTGCAGTCATTTATTACAAAGAATATTATATATTTCAACAAGTTTTATCAGTGATTAATTATTTTATAATTTCAATTAATTCTGACGGTCGATGTTTACCATTAGGAGCAAGCCAAATTACAGGCACAAACCATAACAAAAGAAAATATCCAAGTAAAATAAAATGGGTATTTTTATCAATTAATTCATATGGGTATACAAAGATAAATAACCCTATTATTAAAGGTAAAAATCCCAGCCAAACATTTAAAATTCCAGAACGCATTATTCCTTTTACCAAAACTGATTCACTTGGTAAGTGAGGACTATAATGAACTTTTACTATCGTCCCTTTAGATATTTTTTCTACTGAAGACAAAGCTTCAACATATGTTAAATGTTCCGCATTTCCGAAATAAATTCTCTTTGAATTAAAAACTTTGTTGTCAATAATGAATTGATAACAAAGCTCATGATGATAAGTAGTGCCTTCATTTCTTATTTCATCAATAAAAGATTTTGTTATTATTCCTTTTGTAGAGTACCATTTTTTAGAATTTAATGCATCGAAAAATTCAATGACTCCTTTTGTTAAACCGATCATTCCTAATAATATAAACATTATTGAGAATATAGTCATAATCATTGTTTGGTCCACCTTTTAATTCTAAAAATAGCTTAAGGTATTTTGAACAACGGTTCAATAGTTAATGCCAAATTCAGGGATCCTAACATAAAGCGAAGATAGAAATAGTTAAAATGCTGATTTAATTTTAGAAATCATGTGTTTTTAGGCTGAAATTTTATTGCACAAAATACAACGTGATAACTTTCCTTATGTCAGGAGTCCTGAAATTAATCCATCTAAATATTAGAATAACAGTAGTTTATAGGATAAATATTGTTTAATTTCAGCATATTCTTATAAAAATCATTAATAATAGGTAAATTATAACGCTAAGCTAACCGGCGCAAAAGGGTGGAGGGAGCGATAGCGACCGGAACCCTTTTGCGTCCGAGTTCAGCGCCGGGTTATGCGGTGTCTTGCTTTATACTTGTCATAAGTACATGATATTAT
>JAUCGD010000370.1 GCA_030377945.1 Desulfobacterales bacterium HSG17
TTTGTGTCTGATATGAAAGACCAAGCTGAAGTAAGGGCTAAAAACGAAGAAAATATCGAATTTCAGATTCCTCAAGATACTATTGATGATCTTTTAGGAATACTTGAGCTTTCTTTCAATGATGGAACAACTCACTGGAAACATGGCGGAATCGTTGGTGTATTCGGATACGGCGGCGGTGTTATCGGAAGATATTGCGATCAGCCAGAAAATTTTCCTGGAGTTGCCCATTTCCATACCATGCGTGTTGCCCAGCCAGGCGGCAAATACTATACTGCCGAATTTCTGAAAAATCTTTGTGATATTTGGGATATGCGCGGCAGCGGTGTTACCAATATGCACGGTTCCACAGGTGATATTATTTTCCTGGGAACAACAACTCCTCAGCTTGAAGAAATTTTCCATGAGCTGACCCATAAATACAATCAGGATTTGGGCGGTTCAGGTTCCAACCTGCGTACCCCGGCAGATTGTATCGGTTCTTCACGCTGCGAATATGCATGTTATGACACCCAGTCACTTTGTTATGATCTGACCCAGGAATACCAGGATGAACTTCATCGTCCGGCCTTCCCATACAAGTTTAAATTCAAATTTGACGGATGTCCCAATGGCTGTGTTGCATCTATTGCCCGTTCTGATATGTCTTTTATCGGTACATGGAAAGATGAAATCCGCTTGGATCAGGAAGCTGTTGCCGGTTATGTTGGCGGCGAAATTCCTGCAAACGCAGGCGCTCATGCAGGTCGTGACTGGGGTGCATTTGACATTCAAAAAGAAGTTGTCGGCCTTTGTCCCACCGGTTGTATGAAATATGAAGACAGCAAGCTTGAAATCAATAATAAAGAATGTACTCGCTGTATGCACTGCATCAATGTAATGCCTAGAGCTTTAAGAATTGGTAAAGACACAGGCTGTTCTATTCTGGTAGGTGCAAAAGCTCCTATTCTTGATGGTGCCCAGATGGGTTCTCTGCTTATTCCTTTTATCAGTGTTACAGAACCTTATGACGAAATCAAAAAAGTAGTTGAGGATGTCTGGGATTGGTGGATGGAAGAAGGTAAAAACCGTGAACGTCTTGGTGAGCTTATCAAACGCCAGGGACTCCAGAGAATTCTTGAAGTTACCGGTACTACTCCAGATGCCCGCCACGTCCAGGAACCCCGTTCCAACCCATACATCTTCTGGAAAGAAGATGAGGTTACAGACGGATGGGATCGTGATATTGACGAATACAGAAAACATCATCAGAGATAAGGAGGAGTTTTACCATGGCATTTATTTCTTCAGGATATAATACTGAAAAACCGATGGAAAACAGGATTACTGACATCGGTCCTATAAAATATGATAAATTCTATCCTCCTGTAATTGCAAAAAACAAAGGCAAATGGCTGTATCATGAAATCCTGGAACCCGGTGTTCTGGTTCATGTAGCTGAAGGTGGAGATGAAGTTTATACTGTTCGCGTTGGCGGCGCTCGTCTTATGAGTACCGGCCTGATTCGTGAAATCAGTGAAATTGCAGAAAAACATTGTGACGGTTATCTGCGTTTTACAACACGTAACAATATTGAGTTTATGGTTGATGACAAGTCAAAGGTTGAGCCTCTGAAACAGGATCTGGCAGGCCGTAAATTTGCCGGTGGCAGCTTCAAGTTCCCCATTGGCGGAACCGGTGCCGGTATCAGTAACATCGTTCATACCCAGGGCTGGATTCACTGCCATACACCTGCAACAGATGCTTCCGGTACTGTTAAAGCAACCATGGATGAAGTTTTTAAAGACTTCCAGGATATGAGACTTCCTGCACCTCTGCGTATTTCCATGGCCTGCTGTCTGAACATGTGCGGTGCTGTTCACTGTTCTGACATTGCTATTCTTGGTTATCATAGAAAACCGCCAATGCTGGATCATGAATATCTTGACAAAATTTGTGAGATTCCTTTGGCTATTTCTTCATGTCCTACCGGCGCTATTAAACCTGCAAAGGTTGAATGGAAAGGCGAGACAGTAAAAAGTGTTGCTGTAAAGAACGAACGTTGTATGTTCTGCGGTAACTGCTATACCATGTGTCCTTCAATGCCTCTGTCAGACAAGACCGGTGACGGTATTGTTCTTATGGCAGGCGGTAAAGTTTCCAACAGGATCAGCCAGCCCAAGTTTTCCAAGGTTGTTGTGGCTTTCCTTCCCAATGACATGCCCCGCTGGCCTAAAATGACCGAAACTATCAATAAGATGATTGAAACCTATGCCAATGACGCAAATAAATATGAGCGTCTTGGTGACTGGGCAGAACGTATTGGATGGGAAAGATTTTTTGATAAATGTGAACTTGAGTTTACACATCATCTCATTGATGATTTCCGTGATCCTGCATACTATACCTGGCGTCAGTCAACACAGTTTAAGTTCTAAATTAAACTGAAAATAAAATCAGGGGATGCGGTATTTTATCGTGTCCCCTGTACTTTTAAGGAAAAGGTGTATTCATGGAAGAAATGGAATATGAAGAGAAAAAAAAGTTAATCGTTGATACTTTGACGAAAAAACTTAAATCAAAAAGCAAGTTTTATTTTAATGATTTATCCAAAATTCTTGGCGAAAAACCAAGAGTAGCCAAAAAAACTGTAAACAAATTGGTAATAGACGGTGTTCTTGAATACTGGTCAAGCGGAAGTACAAGTATGTACGGACTCCCCGGAACAGGCAAGCAGGCTGGCGCAGAACACGAAGAATAATTGCCTTTCTGAACCGTTTATTTATTAGTTTTCAGGATTTACCACAATTTTCCCATGCGTCAAAAATCTTTTGCATTAAACAGGCTTTTTATAGCAGGCTTAGGAGGAGGCGCAGGAAAAACCATCCTGTCAATCGGAATTATTGCAGCCTGGAAAAAACGTGGCAAATCAGTTTCACCATATAAAAAAGGTCCTGACTATATAGATTCGGGCTGGCTTGCCCTGGCGGCCGGTCGGCCCTGCTATAATCTTGATACCTTTCTGGCAGAAGAGCAAGACGTTCTCCATTCCTTTATTTCCCACACTTTAAAACATGATATTGCCCTTATTGAAGGAAACCGGGGTCTTTTTGACGGAATTGATATTAGCGGGACTACCAGTTCTGCTGAAGTAGCCAAGTTATTATCATCACCGATTGTATTATGTGTTGATTGCACCAAGACAACAAGAACTATGGCTGCAATAGTTTCAGGATGTATAAACTTTGACTCTGGAATTCAGATTAAAGGGGTTATTTTAAACCGGGTTGCAGGCATCAGGCATGAAAAAAACATCCAAAAAAATATTGAGCATTATTGCGGTATTCCTGTGTTAGGGGCGGTTCCCAGGCTTGATTCGCAAAATTTTCCTGAAC
>JAUCGD010000040.1 GCA_030377945.1 Desulfobacterales bacterium HSG17
GGAACATTATAATGGAAGATACAAAAAATACCATGCACATGATGAAAAAAATGAATGTAACTTCGGTGATACAGTAAAAATTATCGAGACCAGACCTTTGAGCAAGCTAAAACGTTTCAGAGTTTGTGAAATCGTTAAAAAAGCTGTTTGATTAAAGGAGTTTGAAAAATGATTCAGAGCGAAACTAGATTAACTGTAGCAGACAACTCCGGAGCAAAGGAATTGTATTGTATCAAGGTCCTTGGTGGATCTAAAAGAAGATATGCCAGCATTGGTGATATCATAACGTGTTCTGTTAAAGAGGCAATCCCAAATGCAAAAGTAAGCAAGGGAGATATTGTTCAGGCAGTGATTGTTAGAACTAAAAAAGAGATATCCAGACCTGATGGTTCAATGATCAGATTTGATGATAATTCTGCTGTGATTTTGTCAAAATCAAAAGAACCAGTTGGAACACGTATCTTTGGTCCGGTGGCACGGGAATTAAGGGCAAAAAGATTTATGAAAATTGTCTCTCTTGCACCTGATGTGCTTTAACTATACGTGTTTGGAGAAAATATCCTATGGAAACAATGAGAACTAGAATTAAAAAAGATGATAAGGTTAAAGTGCTAACCGGTAAAGATAAGGGTAAAATCGGTAAAGTGCTCAAGATTGTTAAAAAAACAAACCGGGTCATTATAGAAAATATAAATGTTGTAAAAGTTAACCAGAGGCCAACACAGGCAAATCCACAAGGTGGTATTGTGGAAAAAAATATGCCTATCCATGTTTCTAATCTAATGATTATGTGCAACTCATGTGTAAAGCCTACAAGAATTTCAATGAAATTATTAGAAGATGGAAAACGGGTTAGAATCTGCAAACAATGTAATCAGCAGATAGATTCTTAGTACCAAAGGTGGAGATAATAAATGTCAACTCTTAAAGAGAATTACATAAACGAGATTGTTCCTCAACTTACTAAAACCTTTAATTTTATAAATGTATTACAGGTTCCCAAGTTAGAGAAAATCGTTTTAAATATGGGGTTAGGTGTTGCGGTAACAAACCCCAAGATCGTTGATCTCGCTGCTGCAGAACTTGCACTGATTGCCGGTCAAAAACCAATAATTACAAGAGCTAAAAAACCAATTGCAAATTTTAAGCTTCGTGCTGACCTGCCAATTGGTTGCAAAGTTACCCTGCGTCGTGAAAAAATGTATGATTTTTTTGACAGACTTGTGAGTATTGCTTTACCGCGTGTTAGAGACTTCAGGGGAATATCACCTAAAGCTTTTGATGGCAGGGGTAATTACAGCCTTGGTATTACCGAGCACATAATATTCCCTGAAATTGATTATGATAAGACCGATAGTATTAAAGGTCTTAATGTTACTATTGTTACAAGTGCAAAAACTGATGAGGAAGCCAGAGAGTTTTTAAAACTTTTGGGAATGCCTTTTAAAAATTAACAGCCACGGGTGGATTACAATGGTTATCACCCACAGCAGAACATGAAAGAGTTAATAAAATTTAAATTAGTTTTTTCATATAAAGGATACAGGAGGAAAGCTTGGCTAAAAAAGCTTTAATCGTAAAGGCGGCAAGAAAACCAAAATTTTCTGTGCGTGCCTATAACAGATGCCCCTTATGCGGTAGACCAAGAGGATTTATTAGAAAAGCTGGTGTTTGCAGAATTTGTTTCAGAAAGCTTGCTTCAGAAGGCAAACTTCCTGGTGTTACCAAATCAAGTTGGTAAAGTATAGATTGAAAAACAGCAGCAGATTTTAAGGAGATTTTAAAATGGCAAGTAGTGATCCAATTGCAGACATGCTTACAATCATTCGAAATGGTGGTAAGGCAGGGTTTGCGAAAGTGGATATCCCCGGATCGAAAATTAAGCTGAAAATGGTGCGGGTGCTTAAAGAACAGGGATATATCAAAGATTTTAAATACCTGGAGCAAGAAGTCCAGGGTGTTCTTCGCGTTTATCTTAAATATGTGAGTGATGAGCAGCCAACAATCTTTGGAATTAAAAGAGTAAGTAAACCCTCATGTAGAGTTTACAGCAAATCAAAACAGATTAAGCCGGTTTTAAACGGTCTTGGCATATCAATTGTTTCAACCTCAAAAGGGTTGATGACTGATAAACAGGCTAGAGAAGCGAATCTCGGCGGTGAAATTCTTTGTAACGTATGGTAAGACAGGAGTAGATATGTCTAGAATAGGAAAAAAGCCGGTTCAGCTTCCAGATAAGGTTCAAGTTACCCTTAAGGGTGATATGATTTCAGTCAAAGGACCTAAAGGTAATCTTGAACGTAAGGTACACCCGGCTGTTAAAATAAATATAGATAATGAGATTGTAATTTTTGACACTGATAAAAGTGACAAGAAAAAAGTTGCTTTACAAGGCTTGTTCCGCTCTCTTGTAGCCAATATGATAACAGGAGTAACTGTTGGGTATGAGAAAAAACTTGTACTGTCAGGTATTGGGTATCGTGCAGAAGTTAAAGGAAAAAGCCTTATACTGAATATTGGATACTCCAACCCGGTTGATTTTAAAATTTCTGATGGGGTTAAGGTAAATGTTGAAAAAAATACAGAAATTACCTTGTCTTGTATAGATAAGGAACTTCTTGGTCAGGTTGCTGCTAACATAAGAGATTTAAGACCACCCGAACCATATAAAGGTAAAGGTATTATGTATGCAGGAGAGAGAATTATAAGAAAAGCTGGTAAGACTGCTGGTAAGGAATAACCTAAAGGTCATACGTAAAAGGCAGGAATATAAAGATATGGGAAATACATCACCAAGGCTTGTATCAAGGCTTAAAAGAAAAAAAAGAATCAGGAAAAATGTTTTTGGTACCCAGGAACGCCCAAGAATGAGTGTGTTCAGAAGTTCAAAACATATTTATGTCCAGATTGTTGATGATACTCAAGGCACTACACTTGTATCTGCATCTACCCTTGACAGGGAATTTAAAGAGGGCAAGGAAGAGGGCAAAAAGGTTGAAATAGCAAAGGTAGTTGGAAGCCTTATTGGCAAGAGAGCTCTTGATAAAGGAATTACAAAAGTAGTCCTGGACAGGAACGGATTTTTATATCATGGTCGCATTAAAGCGCTTTCTAACGCTGCTCGCGAAGCAGGATTGAAATTTTAAATTTTTGGAGGGACACCCTTGGCAAGACAGCAGATGGAAGATAATGGATTAATTGATAAAGTCGTTAGGATCAACAGGGTTGCAAAAGTTGTAAAAGGTGGTAGAAATTTTACTTTTAGTGCACTCGTTGTTGTTGGTGACGGTGAAGGCAGTGTCGGTTACGGTCTTGGGAAAGCAAAAGAAGTACCCGAAGCAATTAAAAAAGGCATGGAAAAAGCTAAACGGAATATGGTCAAAATTTCTTTGCTTGATGGAACGGTTCCTTTTGAAGTTGTTGGTAGAGCCGGTGCCGGCAGAGTTTTACTAAAACCTGCATCCCCTGGTACTGGTTTGATAGCAGGTGGTGGAATTCGTGCTGTCCTTGAAGCAGTTGGAGTGACTGATATTTTAACAAAATGTATTGGAACCCATAATACTCAAAATATTGTAAGAGCTACAATGGCGGGGCTTCAATCCCTTTGTTTAAAAGAAGATGTAGCAAAACGACGCGGGCTTAAACCCGAAGAAATATAAAGGTTTAAAAATGGCTGATAAAATAAAAGTTACACAGATAAAAAGTACAATTGGAAGACCAGCCAAACATGGCAGGATTGTCCGTTCTCTTGGATTAAGAAGAATGCATCATACTGTTGAACATAATGCTGACTCAGTAATTTTGGGACAGGTTAAAAAAGTTTCTCATCTTGTGAGAGTCGAGGAGGTATAATATGCAGCTTCATGATCTATCACCTGAGAAGGGTGCAAAAAAAAATAGAAAAAAAGTTGGCAGAGGGCCGGGCTCTGGTATGGGTAAAACATCCACACGAGGTCATAAAGGTCTTAAAGCAAGGTCTGGCGGAAATGTAAGGCCTGGTTTTGAGGGCGGTCAAATGCCAATTTACAGAAGGCTTCCCAAAAGAGGTTTTTATAATATATTTAAAACAAACAATGCTGTCTTGAATGTTAAAGATCTGGACCGATTTGAAGATGGCACGACCATAGATATTGATGTGTTAAGAGATGTCGGGATGGTCAAGGGTCGTGTGGATGGAGTCAAGATTCTTGGCACAGGAGAAGTTACAAAAAAATTCTCTTTAAAAAATGTTCTTGTTTCCAAAACTGCAAAAGAAAAAATTGAAACTGCTGGTGGAAGCATAGAATAACTAAATAGAAGTGATGTAAGGAACATATAGATGATCCAAAATAGCTACCAGAATTTGTTTAAACTACCTGAGCTTAAAAGAAAGATTTTTATTACTTTGGCGCTGCTCTTTGTTTACCGGATCGGTATTCATGTGCCCACGCCTGGTGTAAACGGAGCTGCTCTTTCTTCTTTTTTTGCTGCTGCTGAAGGTACACTGTTTTCCATGTTCAATATGTTTTCAGGCGGCGCTTTAGAAAGATTTTCCATATTTGCATTGGGAATAATGCCTTATATTAGTGCTTCTATTATCCTTGAGTTGATGACTGTGGTTGTACCGCATCTTGCCCAGCTTAAAAAAGAGGGTGATGCCGGTCGAAAAAAGAAAACTCAATATACAAGGTATGGAACAGTAATTTTGAGTATTATTCAGGGGCTGGGTATCAGCGTGGGTTTGGAATCCATGACTTCACCGTCTGGTGTTCCCATTGTTCCCTATCCTGGATGGGGTTTCAGACTTGTCACTATAATAACGTTGACAGCAGGAACATCGTTTATCATGTGGCTTGGTGAACAAATCACTGAAAGAGGCATAGGAAATGGTATATCCCTTATTATTTTTGCAGGTATTGTTGCAAATATGCCTTCAGCCATGGGAAACACTGTACGGCTGATGACAACTGGAGAAATGGGAATATTCGGAATTATTATTCTTGCAGTTCTCATGGTTGCGGTTATTGCAGCTATCATTTATATGGAACAGGCACAAAGACGAATTCCAGTACATTATGCCAAGCGTGTTGTTGGCAGGAAAATGTATGGCGGGCAAACTTCGCATCTTCCTTTAAAGATAAATACCGCAGGTGTTATACCGCCAATTTTTGCATCTTCCATTATAATGTTCCCTACTACTATTGCACAGTTTATTGATATACCGATTATGAAAACTGTGGCAAGCATGTTCAGCCCAGGAACAGTCTGGTACTATCTCCTGTATATAGGATTTATCATATTCTTCTGTTTTTTCTATACAGCTGTACAGTTTAATCCTGAAGATGTTGCTGAAAATATGAAGAAAAACGGTGGATATATTCCCGGTATAAGACCTGGTAAAAGAACCAGTGAATATATTGACAGAGTACTGACACGAATTACACTTGGCGGTGCTTTATATGTCTCTGCTGTTTGTGTATTACCGACTTTCCTGATGGGAAAATTTAATGTTCCCTTCTATTTTGGCGGTACTGCTCTTTTGATTGTTGTCGGTGTCTCCATTGATACTATTTCCCAGATTGAATCACATTTGATTACAGGTAATTATGATGGTTTTCTTGGAAGATCTGGCACCAAAAGAATAAAAGGCAGGTAGGTCGGATAAACGTTTAAGATTTAAGGAGATTGATAAGACTATGGCAAAAGAAGAACCCATAAAAGTTGATGGGAAAGTACTGGAAACACTGCCCAATGCCATGTTCAAAGTTGAGTTGGAAAATAAGCATGTATTGCTTGCTCATATTTCAGGCAAAATGAGAATGCATTTTATTAAGATTCTGCCGGGTGATACAGTATCAGTTGAAATTTCACCCTATGATTTAAGTCGTGGCAGAATCACATATAGATTTAAATAGGAGTAAATAGATGAAAGTCAGAGCATCTGTAAAAAAAATATGCAGGAATTGTAAAGTAATTAAAAGACGTGGTGTCCTAAGAGTTATTTGTATAAACAAACGCCATAAACAGAGGCAGGGATAGGGGGAAAGAAATTTGGCACGTATTGCAGGAGTTGATTTACCAAGAGATAAACATGCATGGGTAGCTTTAACCTATATTTTCGGAATAGGTCGCACAAGATCAAAACAGATACTTGCTCAAACAGGTATTGATCCAACTACGAAAGCAAATGATCTTACTGAATCAGAAGTTAATGATATCAGAAAAATCATTGATGCTGATTTTAAAGTTGAAGGTGAGCTTAGAAGTGAAGTTTCCATGAATATTAAAAGACTTATGGACTTAGGTTGCTACAGAGGATTACGCCATAGAAAAGGCCTTCCCTGTCGTGGTCAAAGGACTAGTACAAACGCCAGAACAAGAAAAGGTCCAAAAAGGACTGCAGTTAAAAAGAAACAAGCATAATATAAAAGGTATTCAATAATTATGGCTAAAAAGTCTAAAAAAGTTATGTCCAAAAAACGGGTGAGAAAGAACATTTCCTCAGGAATTGCTCACATTCAATCCACGTTTAATAATACAATCGTTACAATTGCCGATGAAAACGGGAATACTATTTCGTGGTCAAGTGCAGGCATGCAGGGGTTTAAAGGCTCAAGAAAAAGCACACCTTTTGCAGCAAAACTTGTTGCAGAGGATGCCGGTGCAAAAGCTATGGAGCATGGTATGAAAAATCTTGGTGTGTTTGTAAAAGGTCCAGGACCAGGAAGAGAATCAGCTTTAAGGGCATTACATGCGCTTGGATTCCAGATTTCCATGATTAAGGATGTTACACCGGTTCCCCATAATGGTTGCCGTCCGCCAAAAAGAAGAAGAGTTTAAGTTTTTAAGGTTTTGATAAAGGAGAAAAACATTGTCAAGATATAGAGGATCAGTTTGCCGACAATGCAGACGTGAAAATATGAAGCTTTTTTTGAAAGGTGATAGATGCTTTTCAGATAAATGCAGTTTTGATAGAAGAGGATATCCTCCAGGACAGCATGGACAAAGAAGAACTAAATTGTCAGATTATGGAATTCAGCTGAGAGAAAAACAGAAAGTCAGAAGACTTTATGGTATATCTGAAAAACAGTTTAGAATCTCTTTTAAAAAAGCTGACAGGAAAAAAGGTATTACAGGTACAAACCTTTTAAGCCTTTTGGAAACCCGCTTTGATAATACAGTTTTTAGAATGGGATTTGTTAATTCCAGAAATCAGGGTAGACATTTTGTAAAGCATAACCATTTTACAATAAATGGTAAAAAGGTTAATATACCTTCTTATCAGGTAAAAAAAGGTGATGTTGTTGAACTTCGTGAAAAAAGTAGAAAAATACAATTTATAATAGATTCTCTTGATGCCATTGTAAGACGCGGTGTTCCTCAATGGATCGAGATTAATAAAGAGAATTTTAAAGGCGAAGTTGTTGGAATACCTGTGCGTGAAGATATCACTCTTCCCATCCAGGAACAATTAATTGTAGAGCTTTACTCAAAATAGACAGGCTATTAATATGTTTATCCAAATATTTATTCAGGAGATATAAATGTCATCTGAGAAACTTGCATATGTAAACTGGAGAGAGATGATCAAGCCGGAAAAGCTTGATGTAACAACAACTTCAACATATGGTAAATTTGTTTGTGAACCCCTTGAAAGGGGCTTTGGTATTACTATAGGAAACTCTTTGCGCCGAATTATTTTGTCATCTATATATGGTGCGGCAATTGTTTCTGCTAAATTTGAGGATGCTCTTCATGAATATAGCGTGATATCCGATGTACGACAGGATATCGCTGAGATTATTTTGAATCTAAAAGAGCTCAAACTCAAGGTTGATGACATAGACGAGAAGATATTGACATTGAATGTCAAGGGTGAATGTGAAGCCACTGGTGCTGATATTGTCAGCCCTGATGGAAAAGTTGAAGTCCTGAATCCGGAACAGCTTATTGCTTCAGTCTCAAAAAAAGGCAAATTAAGTATAACAATGGTTGTGAAAACCGGAAAAGGTTATGCCCTTGCTGCTGCAAATAAAGATGAAGAGGCTTCAATTGGAACAATTCCTGTTGACAGTGTGTTTTCTCCAATCAAAAAAGTAAAGTATGTTGTAGGGACATCAAGGATCGGGCATAAAACAGACTATGATAAGCTTACGCTTGAAGTTTGGACAGATGGTTCAGTAACACCCGATGATTCTGTTGCCTATGCTGCAAAAATTTTAAAAGAGCAGTTGAATCCATTCATCAATTTTGATGAGGATCTGGAGCCAGACTATGCTGATGAAAATTCAGATGATTCAGATGCTGGTTTGAATGAAAATATCTATAGATCAGTTGATGAACTTGAATTATCTGTCAGAAGTTCTAATTGCCTGAAAAATGCAGATATAACCAGTATTTTTCATTTGGTTCAAAAAACAGATACAGAGATGCTCAAAACCAAAAATTTTGGCAGAAAATCATTGAATGAAATAAAGGAAGTACTTGCAACCATGGAACTTTCACTTGGTATGGATCTTGAGGGATTTGACCCGCCAGAAGAAGAGTTCAATGAAGAAGGAGAATAAAAGAGCATGAAACATAGAAAATCAGTATTAAAATTAAATAGAACATCAAGCCATAGAAAGGCTATGTTTCGGAACATGGTAACTTCCCTGTTTAAACATGATAAAATCAAGACAACCGAAGCAAAAGCAAAAGGTTTAAGAAAAATTGCAGATAAGATGGTAACCCTTGCCAAAAGAGGAGACCTGCATGCCAGACGTCAGGCTCTTTCTGTAATTCGGGAAAAAGATATAGTTCATATCCTTTTTGATGAAGTAGCTCAAAAATTTAATTCAAGACAGGGTGGCTATACAAGAATTATCAAACTTGGGCCAAGAAAGGGTGATGTAGCATCCATGGTACAGATTGAATTGATTTATGATTGAGATTGTCTGATTGATTTAGCATAACAGATAAAAGCTGTTTGACATCAAAAGCAGTTTAAAATATAAATCCCCGGCAGGTTATAACTTGTCGGGGATTTCTATTTCATCTCTTGTTTTGTTTGGCTTTATAGAGGCTTTTATCTGCTGCTTTTAAAAGTATTGCTGAAGAATCCATTCCCTTTTCAAATACAGAAGCAAGACCATGGCTTAATTTTACATGAAAATTTATATTTTCTGAAGATAAAGGTTCTTGGGCGAGTTTTTGTTTTACTCTGTTCACAAAGGTTTGTGCCTGGCTTTTATTTGTAGAGGGTGAAATTGCCACAAATTCATCTCCTGCAAATCTTGCAATAATATCAGAATCTCTTTTCAAACTAATCAGGCAGTTTGCAACGTGGCACAGGGCAAGATCTCCGTTGTCATGGCCATAGGTATCATTAATAGATTTAAAATCATCAAGATCAAGAAAAAGAATGCTTAGATCAATATGATAGCGTTTGGATCTTTGAAACTCTCTTTCAAGGATTTTCTCCATAACTCTGCGGTTTAAAAGTTTGGTCAGGGGATCATGGAAAGCTAAAAATTTTAATTTTTCATGTGCAGTTACATTGGAAAGGCATAGAGATACTTTAAGTGCCAGTTGTTCCAATAGTGAAGTGTCAATCCCCGGTTCAAACCTGTGGATATCCTGGTCTGCCTGGTTAAAACTGCCCACAATTTTACCATCCATGGTAATTGGTGCAATGGCAATGGAACCAATATGATAATTTGATGCCATGGGTATCAATGGTTTAAAGTCGTCTATCTCTTTATTGGATAGCAAAGGTTTTAGACGCTTCTTGGTTATATCTGTAAAGTTTTCTTTTGATATAAATGAGGTTGATGTGCTTAAAAGCTCAGAGTCCTGAATATTATGAAAATATTTTGAAATGCTGCTCTCTTCAATAATGGAGACCCATGTATAGGGAACTGAAAATTTTGAACTGATTTCAGATAACAGCTTTTCAATAAAATCCTGAAAATTTAAGATAGTTAAAATACTGAGTTCAATTTCATGAAATTTTCTGGCAACAATTTCATTGTGTTTAACTCTTTCGAAAAATGATTTTGGGATTTTCATAATAGCGCAATATGGACATTTATTATTTTTTTAGATGTACAAGTACCTGTGTCAAATTTTTCCCATATCTGTTTTTAATTTGTATTGGGAATAAAGTCAATAAATAAACCATAGCACCATAGCAATAATCCTATGTATTATCCAAGGAACTTTTATTTTAAAACAAACAGAATGGCATTCTGAAAAATTCGATTAATTAACAGCTCCAAAAGAGCTTTAAAATCAGGTTAAATATGTAATCAAAGTTTTAAAATATTGATTGTATTCCATTGTTGTTGGTGATATTCATTCAATATCAATACTAAGTCGAAGGATAGTAATGAAATAATTGAAGTAACATATGATCCAGAAATCACTAAAAAATTCGTTGTCAATTTAAGAACAATGTCAATGGGGATAGCGAATGGAAAAAATGGGTTGACCCGGAATTTTGTATAACATTATAAATGATTTGGCTTTACAGGGGTGAAAAATGAAAATAAAATTACTGAATGGGGGCCACACATTACGTTCAGGCATTAAATTGAATTTTAAAAGGAGCTTAAAATTCCTATGTTTTCTGCTTTTTTTATTAATCCCTCTATCTGTTTTTGCAGAAGAAGAAGTATTGAGAATCCTGACCGGGCAGGGGCATGCTCCAAAAAAAATCATTGAACAATTCGAAAAACAGATTCAAACTAAATATCAGCACAAAATAAAACTGGAGGTTACCTTTTTAACTGGGCCTGATGATTGGTACAAAACCATCAGAGGAGGGAAAGTTGATTTGGTTTTGTTAACCCATCACCATTTTAAGGACAAGCGCTTTAATTATATAAAAAATCATTTTTTGCTGCCGCTTGATTTGAAGAACATACCAAATTTTCATCATGTGATACCAGCGCTTCAAAAAGCTGATTACTTAACTGATAACGGGAAAATATATGGGTCTCCAGTCAGTCAGGGACCATATGGCCTGGCCTATAACACGGCAATATTAAAAGCACCGCCTGAAAGTTGGGATATCCTTTGGGACCCTCGTTTTAAGGACAAATATATCATTGGAGCCAATGAATACATATATAACGTGAATATCACTGCTTTGGCATTAGGGTATTCTAGAGAAACCATTAACAATTTTGACAATTTAAATAATCGTGAATTCAGAAAAAAACTCAGCCAACTGGCTGCAAATTCACATTCATTCTGGATTGGTGTGGACACTGCTGACGATTTGTCCGGTATGACTCTGGCTACATCATGGGGCGATTCTCTGGGCCCGCTTAACAAAAGAGGAAAACCCTGGAAGATGGCAGAACCCATCGAAGGAATGCCCTGCTGGATTGATAATTATGCCATTACATGGACTTTGAAGGACACTTTTCTTTATGGGTGTGTTGAAAATCTGATCAGGTAATTCAGCTTCAGACACTTTTTTACCTGCATTGTTTAATACATCTACAGCAGCCATATTCTTCCTCATAAATTTTGATCAACTATGCATCACTGCAAATTATGCAATACCCATAGTCGCATTATATTCTAAATCTTTTATTTTGAGTTTTTAATTCCGAGGTTTGAGGAATGGGATTTTAAACCATCTCATCTCTCTTTACTTACAGCTCAAATCTAATTTATTACTTTCCGTACTTCCAATATTCCTGTTTTACACCCAGGCACAGGGCCTTTAACAAGCAGAAGATTTTCTTCATGCTTAATATCTACAATTGTGAGATTTTTTACAGTTTCTCTATTTGTCCCCATATGCCCTGGCAATTTTTTACCTTTAAAAACTTTTCCCGGCCAGGCGCTATTTCCTATTGAGCCTGGTTTGCGGTGATTTCTACTACCATGTGTTTCTGGTCCACGACTGAACCCATGTCTTTTTATTGTACCTTGAAACCCCCGCCCCTTGGAAATCCCGGAGATATTAACTTTATCTCCAACAGTAAACATATCTGTTGAAAAAGTAGCACCTGATTCAACTTCATCTATGTCATCTGTCCTGAATTCTCTTAAAACACGGAATCCTTTTTCAGTAGTTTTTTTCAGGTGTCCACTAATGGGCTTATTAAGTTTCTCAACTTCTTTTTCATCAAACCCAAGCTGTAGAGCATTATAACCATCTGTCTCTTTTGTTTTAATCTGGGTTACTACACAGGGACCTGCCTGCACCACAGTTACAGGAATCAATTTTCCATCTGCAGAAAACACGTTGGTCATTCCAATTTTTTTTCCAAGTATTGCACTCATAATTTATTCTCGTTTGAACTATAATTTAATTTCTACATCCACGCCCGGCGAAAGATCAAGTTTCATTAATGCATCAACTGTCTGCTGGGTTGGTTCAAGAATATCCATCATTCTTTTATGCGTTCTTATTTCAAATTGTTCCCGTGATTTTTTATTTACATGGGGAGAACGAAGAACAGTGAATTTATTTATCCGTGTAGGCAGTGGTACCGGTCCTACAATTCTGGCTCCAGTCTTCCTTGCTGTATCAACTATATCCAAAGAAGATTGATCTATAAGCTTATGATCATATGCTTTAAGCCTGATTCTAATTTTAGTTTTCAACATGATAGAACGTATTCCTATACTTACTCTACAATTTCACCGATAACACCGGCACCAACAGTACGTCCACCTTCTCTGATTGCAAACCTAAGCTCTTTTTCCATTGCGATTGGATTTATAAGCTCTACATTTATGGTTGCATTATCTCCGGGCATTATCATTTCAACGCCTTCGTCAAGGGTCAGTACACCTGTAATATCTGTTGTTCTGAAAAAGAACTGAGGTCTGTAACCACTGAAAAATGGAGTGTGACGTCCGCCTTCTTCTTTACTCAATGCATACATCTCTGCTTTGAATTTTGTATGGGGAGTTATTGTCCCAGGTTTGGCTACAACCTGACCTCTTTCTACTTCGTCTCTTTTGGTTCCACGAAGAAGAAGCCCTACATTATCACCAGCCTGGCCTTCATCAAGAAGTTTTCTGAACATCTCAACTCCGGTACAGGTTGTTGTAGCTGTCTCTCTGATTCCAACAATCTCTACTGATTCACCGGTTTTAACAACTCCACGGTCTATTCTTCCTGTTACAACAGTTCCACGGCCTGAAATACTGAACACGTCCTCTATGGGCATAAGAAATGGTTTTGCTGTATCTCTTTCTGGTTCCGGCACATAGGAATCAAGCACTTCAAGAAGCTCAAAAATTGGTTTGGCGTCTTCATCGTCAATAGCTTCACATTCAAGGGCTTTAAGAGCGCTTCCTTTTATGATTGGAACATCTGTAAACTCATAGCTTTCAAGAAGCTCCTGCAATTCCATTTCAACAAGCTCTATCAACTCTTCATCATCCACCATGTCGCATTTATTTAAAAATACAACTATTTTAGGTACACCTACCTGGCGGGCAAGAAGGATATGCTCTCTTGTCTGGGGCATGGGACCATCATCTGCACTTACTACAAGTACTGCTCCATCCATCTGGGCGGCGCCTGTAATCATATTTTTAATATAGTCAGCATGGCCCGGGCAGTCCACATGTGCGTAGTGACGGTTATCTGTCTCATACTCTACATGGGCTGTTGCTATTGTTATTCCACGCTCTCTCTCTTCTGGAGCTTTGTCTATCTCATCAAAGGGAACAAAATCAGCATGGCCTTTCATGCCAGCCAACTTGGTAATCGCTGCTGTAAGCGTAGTCTTTCCATGATCAATATGACCTATTGTTCCTATGTTCACATGCGGCTTTGTCCGCTCAAATTTTTCCTTAGCCATCTTCTTTACTCCTCTTGGTTTATTCCTCTTTGGCTTACCTAATTCTATAAAATATTATTAAAACAATTTAATATAATTACCATCTGAAATGAGCAAATGCCTTGTTGGCTTCTGCCATTTTATGTGTATCTTCTTTTTTCTTCATTGCTCCGCCACGACCGTTATAAGCATCAAGCAACTCTGAAGCAAGTTTATTGGAATAACTTTTTTCAGAACGGTTTCTACTGAAATTAATCAGCCACCGAAAGGCAAGAGCTGTCTGTCTGGCAGGTTTAATATCAGTTGGAACCTGGTATGTAGAGCCGCCAATTCGTCTGGATTTAACCTCGACTGCAGGCCTTATATTGTCAATTGCTTTCTTGAATATATCTAAAGCAGGCTCTCCAATTTTTTCTTCTGCCATGCGCAAAGCACTTACTACTGATTTGCGGGCTGCATTCTTTTTTCCGTTTTTCATGACGCAGTTAACAAATTTTGCAGCAAGTTTTTCTTCTACTGTAGCACTCTTTGTTATATTATCAAGGTTGATTTCTTTAACTGCCATTCTTTATGTCCTTATTTGGAAACCGTTTTTAAATAATTTCCACTACTATTTTAATATTTATTTAGGTCTTTTTGCACCATATTTTGAACGACCATGTCTTCTATCATCTACTCCGAGAGTATCGAGAGCGCCTCTGACTATATGGTACCGAACACCTGGAAGGTCCTTTACTCTGCCACCCCTGACAAGAACAACTGAATGCTCCTGGAGGTTGTGACCCATTCCTGGTATATATGCAGCAACTTCCATTCCAGTGGTCAAACGAACCCTTGCTACTTTTCTTAAAGCAGAGTTAGGTTTTTTTGGAGTTGATGTGTACACCCTGGTGCATACACCACGCTTCTGAGGACCACCATTTAAAGCAGGGGTACTAACCTTTTTTTCCGCTTTTTTTCTACCTTTTCGAACCAACTGATTAATGGTCGGCATAACTTTCCCTTACGCTCCTTCTAAAATTTAACCTTTGTCATATACGACAAAATAATAATTCTACTTTCATTTGGTTAAGATGTCAAGTTTTTTTTATCTTTCATTTAAACTTGTTCAACTTCCCTAGCCTCTACTCCAAGATCAGCATATCCCGGGAAGCCTGTTCCGGCAGGAATTAGACGACCCATGACAACATTTTCTTTCAATCCTTTAAGACCGTCAAATTTTCCTTCTATTGCCGCCAGAGTCAATACTTTTGTTGTCTCCTGAAATGATGCTGCAGAGAGAAAACTGTCCGTGGACAATGATGCTTTTGTAATACCAAGAATCAGAGGTTCACCCTTGGCAGGCTCCCCACCATTTGTGGCAACTTCCCTGTTTGTCTCTTCAAACAAAAGCCTGTCAACCTGTTCGTCAGGAATAAATTTAGTATCACCAGTAGTAATAATTTTTACTCTTCTCATCATTTGATGAATTACAACTTCAATATGCTTATCATTAATCCTTACACCCTGGAGTCTGTAAACTTCCTGTACTTCATCCACAAGGTATTTGGCAAGAGCTACCTCACCCATGATATTCATAATATCCTGGGGGTTGGCACTTCCTGCAACAAGAGGATCTCCGGCTTTAACATAATCACCGTCATAAACTGTGACATGGAGTCCTTTGGGAATAGAGTATTCCTTCTTTTCACCAACTTCAGCAGGGATAACAGCAACTTTCTGCCTTCCTTTTGTCCCTTTTGACACCTCAATATACCCATCAATTTCAGTGAGTACTCCAGGATCTTTTGGCTTCCTGACTTCAAACAGCTCAGCAACTCGTGGGAGACCACCTGTGATATCCTTGGTTTTTGTTGTTGCTCTTGGCAGTTTTGCAATTACATCTCCTGCCATAATCTGATCATCTTCATCAACTATAAGAATAGCATTAACAGGCAGATAATACCTTGCAGTTGTTTTAGCATTAGGAAGTTTAATTCCTTTGCCATCTTGATCTTTTATAGTAATCCTTGGCCGGATCTCTGCATCTTTACCTTCAATAATTGTCCGGGAGACCTTACCAGTTACAGGATCAATCTGTTCTTGAACAGTGGATCCAACTTCTATATCTGCAAATCTGACACGACCTGAAACTTCTGTAATAATCGGGGTCGTAAAAGGATCCCAGACAGCAATAACATCACCCGGTTCTACTTTGTTTCCATCTTTGAGAAGTAAAGTTGCACCATATATTACAGTCTCTTTGGCTATTTCGCGACCATCTGCACCTGTAATAGTTATACCGCCGCCTTTTCTGTTCATTACAATTACTTCATTATCAGCAGAAACAACGGTCTGAATATCATCATTATATTTTAATATGCCGCCAACCCTTGCTTTAATTTCTGCAACTTCAACTTTTCTTGAGGCAGTACCACCAATATGAAAAGTTCTCATGGTCAACTGGGTTCCAGGCTCACCAATGGACTGGGCAGCAACAATACCAATTGCCTGACCAATTTCAACGGTTACACCGTGGGCAAGATCACGACCATAGCATGTTGAGCAGACACCATGTCTTGAATTACAGGTAAGAACAGAACGAATTTTAACTTTTTGAACCCCGGCATCTTCAATTTTTTTAACATCAGCTTCATCAAGTTCTTTATCCGCACTAACAATCAATTCATCTGTATAGGGATCAAGCACATCTTCTTGTATAACTCTTCCAAGCAGTCTCTCTCCCAGGGTTTGAATTATTTCACCCCCTTCATACAGTGCTTCGACCTCAATACCATTAATGGTACCACAATCTGTTTCAATAATGGCACAGTCCTGCCCAACATCAGCAAGGCGCCTGGTCAAATATCCTGAATTTGCAGTTTTCAAGGCAGTATCAGCAAGACCTTTACGCGCACCATGTGTGGAAATAAAATATTGCAGTACAGAAAGACCTTCTCTAAAACAGGCAGTAATAGGATTTTCAATAATTTCACCAGAAGGCTTAGCCATCAAACCACGCATACCTGCAAGTTGGCGCATCTGATCTTTACTGCCACGGGCGCCGGAGTCTGCCATTACATAAACTGCATTTAACTCTTCAGGCGTATCATCTTTTTCTGAACTCTTGGGATTTTTCATAACTTTCATCATGGCATCGGCAATATCATCTGTGCTTTGAGCCCAGATATCCACAACTTTATTATATTTCTCTCCCTGGGTAATGAGTCCTTCTGAATATTGTTCTTTGATATCTTCAATACTTTTTTCAGATTCGGCAATTATCTTCCATTTTTCATCCGGGATTATCATATCTCCAATACATATAGAAAGACCACCAAGAGTTGAATGCTTATATCCAATATCTTTAAGCCTGTCAGAAAGAATAACAGTCTCTTTTAAACCAATATTTCGATATGCATAATCAATGAGTTTTACAATGGAGGATTTGTCCATGAGCCTGTTTACAAGATTAAAAGGCAGAGTAGTTTTTCGTTCATCCACTTTAAATATGGTATAATAGTCACCCACTTTTCTGACACCGGTATGCTGATCCTGTTTCATACCATAAAGCTGTTCAACAACTATTTCTGATACCTGGAAAATATTTTTAAACTCTTTTCTGGTAAGAAGGTCTGTCTTGCCTTTACTCTTTTTAACTTCCTTGTCAGTATATTTTTTTAAGACCTTGTCAAACTCTTTTCCAGCCTTTAATTCTTCCATTGCAGCTTCACAATCTTCCAGGGTTTGAGTTCTAATCCTGGTCAAAGACAAGAGTGTGTCACCGGGAATTGACTCCCATAGAAGAATTCTTCCTGTGGTGGTTTCATATATTTCATTTTCAATTCTAACTTTTATTCGGGCATGGAGTGCAAGTTCACCTGCATCATAAGCATGTCTTACTTCTTCAAGGCTTGAAAATGAAATTCCTTCTCCTTTTTGCTTGTTTATTGCCCTTGTCATATAATAAATTCCAAGAACAATATCCTGGGTGGGCACAATAATTGGCTGACCATTTGCCGGAGACAAAATATTATTGGTGGATAGCATCATTATTCTTGCCTCAAGCTGTGACTCAAGGGAAAGAGGTATATGAACTGCCATTTGATCACCATCAAAATCTGCATTAAAAGCCGGACAGACCAGAGGATGAAGCTGAATTGCTTTTCCTTCAATCAAGACAGGCTCAAATGCCTGGAATCCAAGGCGATGAAGTGTTGGTGCTCTGTTTAACATGACAGGATACTCTTTTACGACAGATTCAAGTGCGTCCCACACTTCAGTCTCTTCTCTCTCAACCATCTTTTTGGCACTTTTAACTGTTGACACAAGACCTTTTTTCTCAAGATAACTATAAATAAAAGGTTTAAACAATTCCAGCGCCATTTTTTTAGGAATACCACACTGATGGAGTCTTAACTCTGAGCCAACAGTAATAACAGTACGACCAGAGTAATCTACACGTTTACCAAGAAGGTTCTGCCTGAAGCGTCCCTGTTTACCCTTTAAGGTATCACTTAACGATTTCAAAGGCCTTTTATTCGTACCTGTAACCACCCTTCCGTGACGACCATTATCAAAGAGAACATCCACAGCTTCCTGGAGCATTCTCTTTTCATTTCTGACAATAATATCAGGAGCATTGAGATCAACAAGTCTCTTCAAACGGTTGTTTCTGTTTATTACCCTGCGATAGAGGTCATTTAAGTCAGAAGTTGCAAAGCGCCCGCCCTCAAGGGGGACAAGTGGCCTTAAATCCGGAGGAAGAATTGGACATGCAGTCATGATCATGCGTGTAGGTTCAATACCAGATGTTAAAAATGCATCTATAACTTTAAGTCGTTTGGCCATTTTTTGTTTTTTAGCCACAGATTTTGTCAAACGAATTTCTTCTCTAAGTTCATCATGCACCTGCTGCAGATCAATTGCTTCAAGCAGTTTTAAAATTGCTTCGGCGCCAATTCCTGCTTCAAAATCTTCTCCAAAAGTATCAAGAGCTTCATAATATTGATCATCGGTCAAAAGCTGAAGAGGTTTCATGCCAGTATCTTTAGGATCAATAACAATATAGGAATCAAAGTATAAAACTTTTTCAAGATTTTTCAGAGTCAAATCAAGAACATTTCCTATCTTGCTGGGCAGGCTTTTCAAAAACCAGATATGCGATACAGGTGAGGCAAGTTCAATATGAGCCATTCTCTCCCGGCGCACTTTTGACTGAATGACCTCAACACCGCATTTTTCACAAACAACCCCGCGGTGTTTCATCCGTTTATATTTACCGCAATTGCATTCGTAATCCTTGGTAGGACCAAAAACCTTTGCACAGAAAAGCCCATCTCTTTCAGGCTTGAAAGTTCTGTAATTTATTGTTTCCGGTTTTTTAATTTCACCATTAGACCATGATCTTATCTGGTCTGAAGACGCAAGGCTAATTTGAACGCCCTGATAAACCTTAGGATCTTTTGGTTTTGCGAAGAAATCATATATATTGTCCAATGTCTTCTCCTTATTTAATGCCTTCTAAAAGATTTATATCCAAACCCAGACTATTCAGTTCTTTTGTCAGAACCCTGAAAGATTCAGGCATCCCAGGCTCAAGAACGCTCTGGCCTTTTACAATTTTTTCATACATTCTGGTTCTTCCTACCATGTCATCTGATTTAACAGTCAAAAACTCCTGTAATGCATGGGCAGCACCATAGGCTTCCATTGCCCACACTTCCATCTCTCCGAGCCTCTGTCCACCAAACTGTGCCTTACCACCTAATGGCTGCTGTGTTACCAGAGAATAGGGTCCAATGGAACGAGCATGAAGCTTATCATCAACAAGATGATGCAGTTTAAGCATATACATTGTTCCAACCGTAACCTTTTTATCAAAGGGCTCGCCGGTTCTGCCATCATAAAGTACAGATTGACCTGACTCATCAAAACCTGCAATATCAATAAGTTTTTTGATTTCATCTTCATTGGCACCATCAAATACAGGTGTTGCCATATGCACACCTTTTTTATAAAACAATGCAAAATCAACAAGCTCATCATCAGACATTTTTTTAATTTTTTGAACTACTGTATCTGCTCTTTTATTTGTCTGCTGAGTCTGGGTAAGAGAAAAAATTTCCATGACTTTTTCTCTTAATTTATCAAGCTTCATTTCATTAAGCAGTTCATCAATCCGCTGTCCAAGTCCAAAAGCTGCATGGCCAAGATGAATCTCAAGAATCTGCCCCACATTCATACGTGAAGGTACTCCAAGAGGATTTAAAACCATATCAACCGGTCTTCCATCTTCAAAATATGGCAAATCTTCAACTCGTAAAATCCTTGAAACCACACCCTTGTTACCGTGGCGTCCTGCCATTTTATCACCCACAGACAAAACTCTTTCCATGGCAACACTGATTTTAATCATCTTTAAAACGCCGGGTGGAAGATCATCACCTTTTTCAAAACGGGAGACCAATCTGTTAAAATGTTCCCTTGCTTTTTTAATTTGCTTTTGAGCACTTTCAAGTATGACCTGGGCTTTTTCAGTAATTACAGCATCTTCTACAGCAACATTAACAAGTACTGCAATGGGAATACCCTTTAAAAGGTTCTTTTTTACTTTAGTTCCTGATTTGATTAAAACCTTTCCTGTTTTTTCAAGGTCTGCAACAGTTTTTTTGCCTTTAAGGATGGATTCAACTTTTTCCTGTGCTACACTGGAAATAATTTTAATTTCATCATCTCTGTCCTTTTCAAGCCGCTCTATCTCTTCATCTTCAATAAGCCTTGTACGGTCATCTTTTGGCAAACCTCTTCTGATAAAAACCTTGGCATCAATGACTTTGCCTCTGACTCCCGGAGGTACACACAAAGATGTATCTTTTACATCACCTGCTTTTTCACCAAAAATTGCCCGTAAGAGTTTTTCTTCAGGCGAGAGTTGGGTTTCTCCCTTTGGTGTAATTTTTCCAACAAGGAGATCTCCCGGATTTACTTCAGCACCAAGATATATAATTCCACTCTCATCAAGATTCTTTAAAGCTTCTTCTCCAACATTGGGAATATCACGGGTAATCTCTTCTTTACCAAGTTTAGTATCTCTGGCAAGGACTTCATACTCTTCAATATGCACGGAAGTATAGACAGCATCTTTAACAAGACGTTCGCTGACAAGAATAGAATCCTCATAATTGTATCCATCCCATGGCATAAACGCCACAGTCACATTTTTTCCAAGAGCAAGCTCACCCATTTCAGTGGATGGGCCATCTGCAATTACCTGACCTTTTTTAACTTTTTCACCCTTTTTAACAATGGGTCTATGGTTAAAACAGGTGTTCTGGTTGGAGCGTACAAATTTTGAACATTCATATATGGAGACAACCTTGTCAAAATCTTCTTCTTTTGTATCATCATTGCGTACGACAATCCGTTTGGAATCTACATCATCAATCACACCATCATATTCAGATACAATTGTAACTCCGGAATCTCTTGCAACAATACTTTCCATTCCTGTACCCACAAGAGGTGCCTCACTGTTTATTAATGGAACTGCCTGACGCTGCATGTTTGAACCCATTAAAGCCCTGTTTGCATCATCATTTTCAAGAAAAGGAATTAATGATGCTGATACAGATACCAACTGGTTTGGAGAGACATCCATGAATTTGACATCAGCGTTTTCAATCATTTCAAATTCACCTGCAACCCTTGAAGACACCAGAGGATTAATAAAGTTTCCTTCGACATCAAGAGGCGCATTGGCCTGGGCTATTGGCTGAATGCCTTCTTCAAAGGCTGTTAAATTTTTAATCTCCTTTGATGCATGTCCATCATTGGCAATTCTGAATGGTGTTTCAATGAACCCGAAATCATTTACACTTGCAAAGGTGCATAAGGAGACAATCAGACCAATATTTGGCCCCTCAGGAGTTTCAATGGGGCAGATTCTTCCATAATGGGAAGGGTGAACATCCCTGACTTCAAAACCTGCTCTCTCCCTTGTTAAACCTCCTGGACCCAAAGCTGATAATCTTCTTTTATGGGTAGTTTCAGACAGAGGATTGGTCTGATCCATAAATTGTGACAACTGGGAAGTACCAAAAAATTCTCGTACAACAGCAGATACGGGCTTGGGATTAATTAAATCATGGGGCATCATGGCATCCACTTCCTGCATGCTCATTTTTTCCTTGATAGCCCTCTCCATTCTGACAAGACCAATTCTATAGTGATTTTCAAGAAGCTCACCAACTGCACGGACACGCCTGTTGCCGAGATGATCAATATCGTCAACCTGACCCTGGGTGTCTTTGAGTTTGATTAATGTAGCAGTTGTTAAAAGTACATCTTCTTTTCTAAGTGTCTTTACATTAATTTTTGTATCAACTCCAAGGCGGTGGTTCATTTTCAACCTTCCAACCCTGGAAAGGTCATAATAGGTCTGCCTGAAAAAAAGATGATCAATAAAGTCCTGGGCAACTTCCATGGTGGCAGGATTTCCAGGTCGAAGCCTCCTGTAGATATCCATTAAAGCTTCTTCTTTTGTCTCTGTTTTATCCGCGGCAAGGGTTTTGCGCATGGCATCAGAATTTGCAGGGTCAACATGGAGGATATAAAAATTACTCAGCTCTTTTTCTTCCATTGATTCAAAAGTATCTTCTGTAATCACGTCTCCTGCTCTAAAAAGGA
>JAUCGD010000371.1 GCA_030377945.1 Desulfobacterales bacterium HSG17
GAATAAATTAATTCAAAATATTTTATATAATAATAAAATATTGGTACTAATGGTTATTTGCTTTATCGCAAGTATTACCTCTGGGAACTCCCATGCCTCAAAAAAAATTGAAGCTCATTTACCCACAGTTGCTGAGCTTTATATCGGCATCCCATACAAATTCGGAGGTGATCCTGAAAAAGCAGGTTCAGCAGATAATTCTCATCTGTTATGCGATATATACAACAAAGCTGCACAAAGAGCCGGATTAAGTTTTATCGGTTATATGCCCATGCACTATCTTCTTGAAAATACAATCCAGGTTCAGAAAAATGAATTAAAAATCGGTGATCTGGTTGTCCTGCATGACGGCCATGCTGCAATGATATACAAATTTTCAAATCAAAATGATTTTTATTTGATATATGCTTCTTTAATAAGAGAACAGGTTATATCTTTTCACAGCCAGAATGTAGTTTATGAAGCTTACTGGCTGAAAAATCTCAAAGGTTATTACAGACTGTCTCAAAATTTTTTTTCCACGACTGATTAACTAAATTCCAACCCATTACAGGTGAGGAAGTTATGAAAAACAGTACGTTGTTTGAAAAATGGGGTCTTTTTAAAAAAGGTATGGATGCCAGGGGTATCCAGTTATCCTTTGCCAGCCATCTTGAATACTCTCTTTCCAAAGATCAATATACTGCTACCATGCGTGATTTATATCAATCTCTGGCACTGACTGCCAGGGATCGGATGATTGAAAGATGGATTCAAACCCAGCAGATGTACCATGACCATGATGTAAAAAGAATATATTATCTCTCAGCTGAATATCTCATGGGCAGGGTACTTATAACCAACCTGATCAATCTTGGAATATATGATGAAACAAAAAAAGCTATGGATGAGCTTCATATCCATATTGATGAGTTAGCTGAGATGGAACCTGATATGGGGCTTGGAAACGGCGGCCTGGGAAGGCTTGCAGCATGTTTTCTTGACTCAATGGCTACACTTGAGCTTCCTTCACATGGTTATGGCATCCGTTATGAATTTGGCATTTTTGAACAGGTTATTCGAAAACTAAGCCAGACAGAGCATCCTGAAAACTGGCTGAAATATGGGAACCCCTGGGAAATTGCCAGACCCGAATACAGTTACCCTGTTCATTTTTACGGAAAAATAGAGCAGGAAAATCTGCCTGACGGCCGTATCAAATCCAAATGGATAGATACCAGCGATGTTTTGGGCATTGCATATGATACACCAATTGCAGGATATGGCAATAATACTGTAAATACCCTGAGACTCTGGGCTGCCCGTGCTTCAAAAGAATTTGATCTCAAATATTTTCAACATGGTGACTATCTCAAAGCTGTTGAAGAAAAAAATATATCTGAAAACATTTCAAAGGTATTATATCCCAACGACCAGATTTTTGAAGGTAAAGAACTCAGGCTTAAACAGCAGTATTTTTTTGTATCCTGTTCTATTCAGGATATTATCAGGCGTTATCTGACACGCCATGATAATTTTGAGCAATTCCCTGATAAGACAGCTATTCAGATGAATGACACCCATCCTTCTTTAGCTGTTGCGGAACTCATGCGTATTTTACTTGATAAACATGATTTTGAATGGGAAAAAGCATGGGATATAACATCGCGCACCTGTGCATATACCAACCACACCCTGCTGTCCGAGGCTCTTGAGAAATGGCCGGTAAGCATGTTTGAAAACCTTCTTCCCCGGCATCTTCAAATTATTTACGAAATTAACAGGCGTTTTTTAAGGGAAGTTTCCACATTATATATTGGCGATGAAAAGAAGCTCACGCGCATGTCACTGATAGAGGAAGGAGATGAACAAAAGATTCGGATGGCTCATCTTGCAATCCTCGGTTCCCATTCTGTTAACGGTGTTGCCAGACTGCATACAAATCTGCTCAGGAAAAGGGTATTAAAAGATTTTGATGAAATGTTTCCCAACAGATTTAACAATAAAACCAATGGTATTACTTCTCGGAGATGGCTTCTGGCAGCAAATCCCGATCTTTCAAAACTTATTTCCGACAGCATTGGAAATTCCTGGATCAAAAACCTGGATGAACTCAGGAATCTTGAACCTCTGGCTGATTCTCCTGAGTTCCGCAAAAAATGGCAGCAGGTAAAGCACATAAACAAAGAACTTTTTACAAGTCTTGCCAGCGGCATTACCGGGCTTCTATTAGATCCTGATTCAATATTTGATTTTCAGGTAAAACGCATTCATGAATATAAGCGACAACTCTTAAATATCCTCCATATTATCTACTGCTGGTTAAAAATTAAAAAAGGAGCTTCAGATTGCAATATTCACCCAAGGACTTTTATATTCGGAGGAAAAGCTGCTCCGGGATATTTTATTGCCAAGCTTATTATTCAGCTTATTTGTCATGTTGCTGAAATGATCAATCGTGACAAATCAACCAATAATTTATTAAAAGTTCTATTTATACCCAATTACAGGGTATCTCTTGCAGAAAGGATTTTTCCTGCTGCTGATGTTTCAGAACAAATTTCCACAGCAGGGTATGAAGCTTCAGGAACCTCAAACATGAAATTTGCATTAAACGGGGCTATGACCATAGGAACCCTTGACGGTGCAAATATTGAAATCATGGAAGAAGTAGGAAAAGAAAATATATTTATTTTCGGCCTGTCTGCACAGGAAGTTGTTGATATTCGTCAGTCATATGACCCAAAATTCTATTACAATAATGACCCGTTTTTAAAAGAAGCAATTGACCTTATTAAAAGCGGTTTTTTTAATCCTGAAGAGCCTGGCCTGTTTCGGCCTTTAACAGATAATCTTTTAAATTACGATCCTTACCTTATTCTTGCTGATTTCCAGTCCTATCATAATTGTCAGATGCAGGTTAACGAACTTTATCAAGACCGGAATGAATGGACAAGAAAGGCTATTTGCAATGTAGCCAGAATAGGAAAATTTTCTTCAGACCGTACAATATCAGAATATAATAATGAAATATGGAAAGCATCGCCTTTAAAAATAAAGCAGGAACACAGGCAGCAGGTTTAAAACACTGTTTTGAAAAGATTAAGCAAGAATTAATGCAGGATAAAAATGTCTTGTTTGCTCTTATTTTCGGCTCCTATGCAAAAGGATGTCCCAGTGTAAAAAGCGACCTGGACATTGCTCTGTATCTTATAAAACCCATAAAAGGAATTGAGCTTCTTGATTTCATTAACAAGCTGTCTAAAATAACCGCTAAAGATGTAGATATTGTAGTGCTTAATCATGCATCAGCATTTCTTAGACATCAGGTTATGAAACACGCCCACAGATTATTTATAAAGGATAAAAATATTTA
>JAUCGD010000372.1 GCA_030377945.1 Desulfobacterales bacterium HSG17
TATTTGGTTTATTAATTACTGTTACTGTAATTGATAAAAAAAAAGATCTTATTGATGCCATGAATTCCAAACTGCTTACCTTATCAAGTCTACTTCAAAAATTAAGTGTAGTCAGCTATGAAAACTTTGAATTTGAAACACTTGATGAAATATCTCAAGAGGCCATGAAAGATCCTGAAATAAAGTTTGTACTTTTTTTTGATGCCGATGGCATTGTTTTAACGAAAGATGAGCTGAATATATTTTTAAAAGGAGATGAAACAGGAAAAAATAGTAAAATTTCAGGTAAAGTTTTGAAAAAGCAAATACGCTCCTCAGCTGACAGTGGCAATATTCTTCTTGGGTCTGTAGAAATTGGTTTTAATACTGACAGGATTGAACAACACATTAAAAAAGATCTTTTAAATATTGTTTTGACAAGGATCCTGGGAATTACGGTATTTTTAATTTGTGTCAGCCTTCTTGTCACAAGGTTAACAAAACAGTTAAACCATGCAATAAATAGTGCCAATGAATTTGCCATGCAGGCTGAAGTAGCGAATGTAGCAAAAAGTGATTTTCTGGCAAACATGAGTCATGAGATACGTACTCCCATGAACGGTGTGGTTGGCATGACCAATATTCTATTAGAAACCAATATGAGCGATGAACAGCAGGAGTTTACAAAAATCATTCAAACCAGTGCTGATTCGTTACTGGATATCATCAATGACATTCTTGATTTTTCTAAAATTGAGGCTGGTAAGCTTGAACTTGAAAATATTGATTTTGATTTAAGAGTGGCACTGGATGAAGCAAGTGATATAATATCCATTAAAGCAGATGAAAAGCATTTGGAATTCATCAATGTATTTGATCATAAGGTTCCTTCACTTCTGTGCGGAGACCCGGGTCGCTTACGCCAAATACTGATTAACCTTGCAGGCAATTCAATTAAATTCACCGAAAAAGGCGAGGTGTCTATCCGCACTGAACTTGAAAGTGAAGATGCAACACATGCGATCGTTCGCATCAGTGTTATTGACACAGGTATCGGGATTCCAAAAGACAAGATGGACAGGCTCTTTCAATCATTCTCCCAGGTGGACAGTTCCACCACCCGGAAATATGGGGGAACAGGCCTTGGGCTGACAATATCAAAACAGCTGGTCAAAAAAATGGGCGGCAGTATTAATGTGGAGAGTAAAGAAGGGAAAGGTTCTACATTCTGGTTTGCAGTTGCATTTAAAAAACAACCCGAAGGCAGGGAACAAAAGAAGATTATTCCCGAGGATATAAAGGGAAAACGTTTTTTGATTGTTGATGATAATAAAACCAATCGATATATTTTGGAAAAACAGTTAACCTTATGGGAATGCAGGTATGAAGAAGCATCCGGTGGGGAAGAAGCACTTGAAAAACTGAAGACTGCCTTTGACAACAATGATCCATTTGAGATTGCAATTTTAGATATGCAGATGCCCCATATGGATGGAGCGCAACTTGGAGCTAAAATTAAACAAAATAGTGATCTGAAAAATACCATTCTGGTTCTGATGTCTTCCATGGGGCAAAGAGGTGATGCAAAGCAGTTAAAAAATATTGGTTTTGCAGCATATTTGATAAAACCTGTTAAACGGTCACAGCTTTTTGACTGCTTTACTACTGTTGCAGGTATTCATAAGGAGCCAAAAGAGAAACAGCCTACCACAATTGTTACCCGGCATTCTCTTGTGGAAGGTCAAAAACATAACACCCGTATTCTTCTGGCCGAGGACAACTGCGTCAACCAGAAAGTGGCATTAAATATTTTGAAAAAACTGGGATATAGTGCCGAGATAGCTGTTAATGGGAAAGAAGTGCTCAAAGCTTTGGAAACGACTCCTTACGATATTGTACTCATGGATTGTCAGATGCCTGCGATGGATGGCTATGAGGCAACAAGAGAGATTAGAAATCTTGAATCCAGGGTGCTAAATCATAATGTTACTATTATTGCCATGACAGCCAATGCCATGAAAGAAGACCGTGACAAATGTATAGAATCCGGTATGGACGACTATCTTTCAAAACCTGTGAAACCACAGCAATTGGATAATATACTTAAAAAGTGGTTTGAAAAGCAAAACCAGAGTTTATTAGATGAACCACTTTTTTTAGAAAAAGAGGTGCCTGAACAACAAATTCTGGACTGGGCTGGTTTTCTTGAAAGAGCCATGGATGATGAGGAGCTTGCAAGAGAAATTTTTGATGAATATTTAAAGGAAATCCCTATAAAAATAGATAATATTAACAAGGCTATAGATAAAGGTGATGCTCTTTATCTTAAGCGAGAAGCACATACATTAAAAGGTTCTTCTGCCAATACCGGTGCTGGTGCTCTTCAGGATATTGCATATAAAATTGAACAATCTGCAGCAAATGAAGATTTAAAAAATGCTGCAGCCCTTGTTCTGGAACTTGAAAAAAGCCTTAACATTACCACAAGACAATACAATGATATGATCATAAAAGCAGGTGGTTGAAATGAAAGACTATCAATTATTGATTGTTGATGATGAACAAAAAATTATCAGTGCCTTAAAACGGGTCTTGCGTAAAGAAAGCTTTGAATGTTTTTTTGCCATGAGCGGAGAAGATGCCCTTTCAATAATTAAGAACAATGAAATCCATGTTATACTGTCAGATCTTGATATGCCTGGAATGGACGGCATGGCACTTCTTAAAAAAGTCAAAAAAAATTACCCGGATATAATAAGGCTTATATTATCCGGCAGATCAGATTCACAAACAGTTTTAAATGCTGTTAATGATGGTAATATTTTAAGGTATATTACCAAACCATGGAATGCCAAAGAGGTTGTCTCTGTTTTAAAACAGGCTTTTGAGCTGTTTTTTTTAAAACAGGAAAAAAATGATCTGCTTAAAACATTGCAGGGATATAATCTTACCCTTGAACAAAAAGTGGCTCAAAAAACAAGAGAGCTTGTTAAAATTCAAAATATTGCTGAAATCGGAAAACACTCTTCCCAAATTGTCCATAATCTGAACAATCCGCTGTCTGCAACCCAGGGAGCTCTCCAGATTATTGAAATGGTGGTGCAGGATAATGACCCTGATCTTGAAAAAATAAATAAATATATCAGAATCAGCCGGAACAGCATCAATGATATGGGGCAGATTATTTCAAGCATACTTATCCATGCAAGGGATACACAAACTTTTTATACTGAAACCTTTGATCTCAATGAAGTATTAAAAAGCTCTTTGATCATGTTTGAACTGGATTCTTTTTTTAAAAAAAAGATAACAAGAGAGATTGATATACAGGATAATCTTCCCAAAATTAAAGGCATCAGAGTTCAGATAAAACA
>JAUCGD010000373.1 GCA_030377945.1 Desulfobacterales bacterium HSG17
TTCTTGTTTTATTCATGTTCCTCCCGATTTCTGTGATTGCACAAGATGACGGGCAGAATCAAATTCAAGAACAGCCCCAGGATCAATCTCTGCCCCAGCCTGAAAATAATATTGCAGTAGTGATCGGAACAGCACCTATCCATAAAAAAAACACTGCAAAAGCAAGGGAAGATGCCATTGCTTCAGGCATGGTCTTTTCTGTTGAACAAATAGCTTTAAACCTTTTCTCTCCTGATGTTCTTTCTGGAAATTTTTCAAAATTGATTTCAATTATACAAGGTCATGCTCAGGATTATATTGAAAATTACGAAGTGCTTGCAGAATCGGAAGCAGGGTCAAAATATTTCATGATGCTCAGAGCCACTGTTTCAACAGAACTTTTAAAGAAAAAATTATCAGGTTTCAGTGATGTTCAGGAGCAATTTCAAGGCCGGGAAGATCAGAACAAAACAAAAATCCTCTTTCTTATTGCAGAGCAGAACCTGAAAAATCTTTCCCCTGAATACTGGTGGGGGGAAAATAGAAACCAGCCTGCGGCATTTGCTGAAAAAGCAATGTCTGACAGGATGCGAGCAGCTGGATTTGCAATAATTGAACACGGAAACGGTCCTCCTGCTGTTGATGTGATTGCAGCCATTATCTTTCAGCCTGATCTTGATAATCGTGATGCTGTTAATATCGGAAAGGTATTAAATGCAGATATTGTGGTAGTGGGAAAAGCTATTGTATATAAAATAATGGATGCAGAAGACAGCGAAATCCCATCATTTAATGCTACCCTGACCTTCAGGATCATTAACCCTGAAACAGGAGAAGAAATAACATCACTGCTTGAAACTGCTGTTAAAAAAAATGCTGATGAAATCCAGGGCAGCAAAGATGCCTTGAGAACTGCGGGTACTGCTGCTGCTGAAAAACTTACAGCTCAGATCAGTAAAATATCACGATCAAAAAAACAATCTTCAGAAAGAATGGAACTAATAATCACAGGAATTAAAAATCTGGGAAATTTTGTCCGCTTCCGCCAGATGTTAAGCCGCTCAGAAGGAGTTGGAGAGATTCAAATACATGAAATGAAATCAAATCAGGCAATTATAAGTATTGACTTTAAAGAAAGCCCGCAAAAACTTGCTGAAACCCTTTCATTGCAGCAGTTTGAACTCTTTAACATAAAGATTGACCAGATATCGGAAAAACGCCTTAATATTGAGTTGATTACAAAATAGGAGAAAATTCATGAATTCAGCCTTTAAACCAAAACGTGTCACAAGAACCCATGTTCAAAAAATAGAAGCCCCTTCTTCAAAAGTATTTCCCCTGCTTTGCCCGGTAAGGGAATATGACTGGATAGAAATATGGAAATGTAATATAATATGGTCAGAATCAGGGGTTGCGGAAAATAACTGCATATTTACAACTGATTTTCCTGATCGAGGCGGGCTTGAAACCTGGACTGTAAGCAGATATGAAGAAAACAGGGCAATTGAGTTTGTGATTATTTCCCAGGATTTTAAAGCAGCAAAGCTGGATATTCATCTTACAGATAACGGGGATAATACCACAGATGCAAGATGGACAAGGACAATAACCGGCTTAAGTGATGATGGAAATAAATATGTTGAAAATTTTAGCAGTGAGCATTTTATTCATGAAATGAAACTGCTGGAACAAATGATGAATCATTATCTGAAAACCGGTAAAATGTTGAAAATAATGTCGTAAAACCAAGTTGAATAGAGGCTAAGAATATGCTTTCACTGCTTTTTTATCTGGGTGAGACAATGTACACAATATCCTGTGAAAAGGTAAGGGAAATAGTCCCCATGATGGCCCTTAAAAAGGTTCCCCATAAAGAGGTTCATAATGATGCTGATTATTTTGCAGGGTATTTTAATTACAGGGGGGAAATTGTCCCGGTAATTGATTTGTGTATGCTTATTCAGGCCAGGCCGTGTGAAATGCGCCTGAGTACCCGGATTATTCTTGCGGAATATTCCGGGAACAATATAAATCCTTATCTGCTTGGCCTTATTGCCGAACGTGTTACGGAAACCATAAGAAGGCCCAGGGAGAGCTTTGTTTCAACTGCCGTAAGTATGGAAAATGCACCGTATCTTCGGGGAATACTCATGGAAGACAATCAAATGATTCAAAACATTGATCTTGAATTTCTTCCTGATGCTATCAGTTTTCTCAGTTCAATTCAGACTTAACCTAACACCTTTGCCATAAGGGGAATAGCAATAAAAGTTCCTACTGCGCTGCCCAGGTTGGTAAAAACCACTACAAGTAGAATCCGTGTCACCTTGTTTTTCCAGAACCCTTTAACAGAACCTATATCATCTGCAAGGTTTTCAAAATCTATTACCCTGGGTTTTCTCAGGAATGCTTCAACAAGACCGGAAACCCAGCCTGCTGCAATCATGGGATTTAAAGATGTTAAAGGTGCTGCAACAATTCCTGACAGGATTGTAAGAGGATGCGCCAGTGCGATAATGGCTCCAATGCCTGCAAAAATACCGTTTGCCGCAACCCAGTAAATTGCCATGTCAGTTCCTGCCTTGGCCCCGCCGAAAAAAAAACCGGCGATAATCATGGCGCAGATAAGCAAAGGTATTAACCATTTAAGTATTCCTGCCAGTTTGCCTTTTGGAGGAATCTGTTCAAGGGCATTAAGGGCAATATCTTCATCCCAGTGCTTTTTTATACCTGGCACATGACCTGCTCCCACAACAGCTACAATCTTTTTTCCAGATGCGGTTTTAATCTTTTGGGCAAGATACAGATCCCGTTCATCAATAAGTATCTTTTTAAGAACAGGCAGGGATTCCCCCACTTCTGCCAGCAGGGATTCCAGCATATCCTGCTGTTTCATTTTTTCTATATCTTCTTCACTTATATCACTTACATCTCCAAGGGATAAAACCAGTTGAACCAAAACCTTCATTTTGTCTGTAAAACTCATTATTCTCCAGGTTCGGGATAATGTAACCCTGATGTCACGATCTGCCAGATGAACCTCTGCTTCCTGTACTTCCGCAGTTTCAATGGCTGTTATCATTTCCTGGCCCGGTTTTACATCCAGTTTTTCTGCAATACGTTTTTGAAATGAAGCAAGCATAAGATTGGAAAGCAGGAGAAAGGCTTTTTTTTCTTTAATAACCTTCATAATATCTGTTTCCTGCCAACGGTTTTTCTGCTTTATGGACTGAAACCTGGATTCACATAATTCCACTGACACAGTATCAGGTTTTTCAGATTCAATAACTGATTTGACAAGTTCAGCACTTTCCTTTGATACATGGGCAGTTCCCACAAGTATTATTTCTTTGTCTTCAATAAAAAGA
>JAUCGD010000374.1 GCA_030377945.1 Desulfobacterales bacterium HSG17
AGATTTTTTTGATGAAGATTTAAGTTTATATGAAGATGAACAGATTGGAGCAGCGGTGCGAAGTGTTCAGGATGATTGTAAAAAGACAATAAAAAAGTATTTTAATTTAAAAACTGTTGTGGACAAAGAAGAAGGCGAAAGCATAAAAGTGGAACCAGATTTTGATATAGATTCTATTAAGCTGATTGGTAATGTTACTGGTGAGCCGCCTTTTGAGGGTGTTGTAAAACATCGTGGCTGGAAAGCTGGTAAAAAGGAAATTCCAAAATTGTCTGATATCCATGATTCAACAATAATTATCCCTGCAGAAATTGAAATTCAATAAGGAGCGGTTTTGGATTTTACAGACAAACAATATATTATTGGAATAGATCTTGGAACAACCAATTGTGCTGTTTCATATGTTGATGTGGAAGCATTAAAAGATGATAAATCCACCGGGGCAAAAAATGTTGAAAAAAAGAATCTAATCAAGATTTTTAATGTGCCGCAACTGACTGGCCATGGTGAGTTTACAAGAATTCCAGTACTACCTTCTTTTTTGTATATTCCGGGTAAATATGATATATCCAAAGAAGTTCTAAAACATCCCTGGAAAAAAACAGAGGATGTGTTTGCAGGAAGTTTTGCCCGGGATCATGGTTCCAAGATACCTTCAAGGCTTGTCTCTTCAGCTAAAAGTTGGCTTTGCAATTCAGAGGCTGACAGAAGAGCAAAAATTTTACCATGGGGAGCCAGTGGTTTTGAAAAAATTTCACCTGTGACAGCGACTGCGCAATATTTAAATCATATTAAAAGTGCTTGGAATCATTATGTAAAAGATGAAGATAAGTTTATTGAAAATCAATTTGTAGTTATTACTGTCCCGGCCTCTTTTAATGAAGGAGCAAGACAACTCACTATGGATGCTGTTAAAGCTGCAGGATTTAGTTCCGATATGACACTTCTTGAAGAACCCCTTGCAGCTTTTTATTCCTGGCTGATTAATAATGAAAACAGTTGGCAAAACAGTGTTAAGCCAGACGATTTAATTTTAATTTGTGATGTTGGTGGGGGAACAACTGATTTTAGCTTAATCACTCTTAAAGAATCCAAGGGCAGTCCTAGATTTGAGCGTATTGCTGTGGGGGATCATTTAATTCTTGGCGGAGATAATATTGACCTGGCTTTGTCAAAAAAGGTTGAATCTCGATTTGCAATTGGGTCGAAAACTGGATCTAAATCAGGGGTTGAATCAAAAATAAAGCTAAATTCAGATAAATGGAAAACCTTATGTTACCAATGCAGAGAAGCCAAAGAAAAAATACTTGATCAAGGTGAAGCTTTGGTCAGGATCACAATAAAAGGAGAAGGTCGTTCTCTGATTGCAGGAACTCTTGCAGCAGATTTAACAAAAGAGGATATTGAAACATTATTGCTGGATGAATTCTATCCCTATGTTGAACCTGATGTCGACTTTGCTATTGATATAGGAAGAGAAATTACAGACTTTGGACTTCCCCTTGAAAAAGAGATTGCTGTGACAAAACATATTATCAGATTTCTGGAAAACCACAGGGATGAAGTTAAAAAAAGTTTGTCAAAAGAGCCTGTGCCCGATTTTATTTTATTTAATGGTGGGACGCTTAAACCTGAGTTTGTCCAGGAAAGAATACAGCAGGTCATTGGAAAATATTTCAAGTCAAATAAAACTCTGTTTCCAAAAATACTTGAAAATAATATTCCAGAACTTGCAGTTGGAATCGGTGCATCATATTATGGCCTTGTAAAATCAGGGCAGGGTGTAAAAGTTGGCTCTGGAAGTCCAAGAAACTATTATCTTGAGGTGGCCGATAAAAATGAAAATATACATCAAGCTGTTTGCCTTGTGGAAAGAGGTCTGGATGAAGGCTCGGATATTGAACTTCAGGGAATGGAATATGAAGTAAGAACTAATCAATTAGTTAATTTTAATATTTATTCTTCGAGTTTCAGGTCAGGAGATAAAGGTGGCGAAATCATTCCAATTGATGACTCTTTGTCTTCCATGCCTCCTGTCCAGACAATTATCAAATTTGGAAGCAGTGGCACTAAAAAAAATATTCCTGTAACAATCGGGGCAAAATATTCAGAAATGGGGACATTGTCCATGTATTGTCATTCCATGGTCTCTGATCATAAATGGGAATTGTTATTTCAACTTCGAGAGACAAAAAAAAGCATTGAGGCAATTAAATCAAAGGAAACCAGCATCTATGATGAATCCTTGATTAAAAATAGCTGTGATTTGATTGAGCAGGCGTTTACAGATCAATCCAGTAATAATGAATCCCTTCAAAGTCTTGTAAGACAGATAGAAAAAATAGTTGCACAAAAAAAATCAAATTGGTCTTTATCATTTTTGCGCACTGTTGCAGATAAACTGATTAAGCTTGATAAGACCCGTACATATTCTCCTGAACATGAGGCAAGGTGGCTCAATCTTACAGGGTTCTGTGTCCGCCCCGGGTTTGGAGACGGTTTTGATGAAGAGAGAATAAGAAAATTATGGAAAATATATCTCTCAGGTTTAACATTTATTAAATCTCAGCAAAATAGGCTGGAATGGTGGATTTTTATTAGAAGAATAGCTGCCGGGTTAAAAGCAGGGCAGCAACGTCAATTTTTTCAGGATGTTTCTCCTTTTCTGATTAGGAGTAAAAATAGTAAAATTAAATTATCGCCCCAGGAACAGGTTGAGTTGTGGATGGTAGTCGGAAACATGGAACGACTATTAATCAAGGACAAAATAGTTCTTGCCAAAGCTCTTTTTCCAATACTTAAACCAAATAAAAAACAGGATAATATGTTTTGGGCATTGTCCCGTATTGGCGCGCGCGAGTTGTTATATGGTTCTGTTGACAGAGTTGTCCCTTCCCATGAAGTAGTGAGATGGATAAATCCGATTATGAAAAAAAAGTGGCCAAAGAGTGTAGCAGTGGAGAATATGGTTGCACAGATATCTCGTAAAACAGGGGATAGAACAAGGGATATTGACTCAGATGACAGCGCAAGAATTGTTTCATGGCTGCAGGATAAAAAAGTTAGCAAGTCTATTGTTAAAATAGTTATTGAAAAAACTGATATGGCTCTTAAAGAAAAAAGTATTCAGTTTGGAGAGAAGCTTCCTAAAGGGCTGGTCTTAAAATAAAACAATATTTTATAAAATAATTCAAAATATTGTTTGACAAATTTATAAAATTCATATATTCTGATTCGGTTCTTTTGAGAGAAAGAATTAAGATTTTTTTGATCTTTGAAAATTGGTCAGTGATAAATTTGTAGAGCAAAGTCTAAAACGAGACTTAAAAGAGTTTAAAAAAG
>JAUCGD010000375.1 GCA_030377945.1 Desulfobacterales bacterium HSG17
CTTTTATATATAAACAAACCATATTCTGAAATTACCAAATTTAATAAACATATAATTAATCTAAAGAAAAGGAGTCTGACTATGTTCTGTTTTCAATGTGAGCAAACTGCAAAAGGCGAAGGTTGTACAAAAGTAGGTGTATGCGGGAAAAAACCGGAAGTGGCTGCAATGCAGGATCTACTTCTCTATGCTGCAAAAGGGCTTTCTCTTTATGCTGTTGAAGCAGGGAAAAAAGGCATTTCTGATGATGCTGTTAACCGATTTTCCTGTGAAGCTATATTTTCAACCCTGACAAATGTTGATTTTGATCCTGACAGATTTGTGGAAATGGTAAATACCTGTGCTAAGCTTCGTGACAGTCTGAAAGAAAAGGTTGGAACGGAAATTGATCAGGATGCCGCAAAATTTGTACCTGGTTCAAGTCTTGAGGAAATGGTTGCCCAGGGTGAAAAAGTAGGCATCAAATCAGATCCTGATATGAACCCTGATCTTCTTTCCTTGAGAGAACTCCTGATTTACGGTCTTAAAGGACTTGCAGCATATACAGATCATGCAGCTATTTTAGGGCAAAAAGATGATGCAGTTTTTGCATTTATCCATGAAGCAATGGCAGCAACACTGGACAGCAGTCTGGGTGCAGATGAATATGTTGGCCTTAATATGAAATGCGGAGAAGTCAATCTCCGGGCTATGGAACTTCTTGATGCAGGAAATACCGGTACTTACGGTCATCCTGTTCCAACAAGTGTTCCCCTTGGTGCAAAACAGGGTAAGGCTATACTGGTTTCAGGCCATGATCTCAAGGATCTGGAAGCTATTCTGAAACAAAGTGAAGGCAAGGGCATTAATGTATATACTCACGGTGAAATGATTCCCTGCCACGGTTATCCCGAACTTAAGAAATACAGTCATTTTTACGGTCATTACGGAACAGCATGGCAGAATCAGGCAAAAGAATTTGCAGCATTTCCAGGTGCAATTCTTATGACAACCAATTGTATTCAAAAACCTAAAGATACTTATGCTGATAATATTTTTACAACCGGTCTTGTAGGATGGCCCGGAGTGGCACATCTGGCTGACAAGGATTTTACTCCTGTAATTAATAAAGCTCTTGAACTGCCTGGATTTACCGAAGATACAGAAGGCAAATCCGTTATGGTTGGTTTTGCCAGAAATGCTGTTATGGGGGTTGCCGGTACTGTTATTGAAGCAGTTAAAAGCAAAGCTATACGCCATTTTTTCCTGGTAGGCGGCTGTGACGGTGCAAAACCCGGACGTGATTACTATACTGAACTTGTTGAAAAAATTCCACAGGACTGCGTAATCCTGACTTTGGCCTGCGGCAAGTTCCGCTTTTTTGACAAAGACCTTGGAGATATTGGCGGTATTCCCAGACTTCTTGATGTTGGTCAGTGCAATGACGCTTTTTCTGCAATCAAGATAGCTTCAGCTCTTGCAGATGCTTTTGAATGCGGTGTTAATGATCTGCCTCTTTCCATGATTCTTTCCTGGTATGAGCAGAAAGCATGTGTAGTTCTTTTGACCCTTCTTTCCCTGGGTATAAGAGATATTCGCCTTGGGCCAACACTTCCGGCTTTTATTACTCCAAATATCCTTAATGTACTGGTTGAAAAATTCAATATCATGCCAATCTCTACCCCGGATGAAGATCTTAAAACTATCCTGGGTTAATTTGTAAATCTTAAACAAAAAGCAATGGAGCCATACCTGGTTTCATTGCTTTTTGCTATTTGTAAAGGAGATCGTTTATGCTAAACAATATTTCAGATTATTTAAAAGAAGGACTTGCCCTGGAAAATTTGATTGACTATCAAACCGGTTCTGTTGTCAGTAAAACCATTATCAAAAAACCCACAGGAACAGTAACTCTTTTTGCATTTGATAAAGATGAAGGATTAAGCGAACATACAGCACCTTTTGATGCAATGGTTTACATAGCTGACGGAAATGCAGCTATAACGGTATCAGGAAAAGAATATAATCTTTCAAAAGGGCAGATGATAATTATGCCAGCAAACCAGCCCCATGCTCTGAAGGCAGTTGAACCTTTTAAAATGCTGCTGATTATGATTAAGGATGAGCGCCAGTTGTTGTGATGAACACGTATAATTTTTTTCATTTTTTTATTGCTCCCTTGTGACAAGTATAGTAAATTAGCATTTAATTATCTATTTTAGATGATTTGTACTTATTATTTACAAAAAAACAGGAGGTTAGAATGAAAAAAACAATTAAAACATTATCAATTATTGTAGCACTTATGGCTATTTTAATGTTTGCAGGGTGCAGTAGCAGCAGTAGCAGTGTTCAGGAGGAACCGGATGTAAGCTTTTACGGACAGGTAATAGACGGACCAATTAAAAACATATTTGTTTTTGCTGACTTAAATGGCAATGGCACCTGGGAAGATGGTGAAGAACCATATGCATGGACAAATGGCAACGGTAACTTTCACCTGAAAGGAAAGAAAAGCAAAGGTTTTAAAAAAGGCGTTGTTGTTATTGCTTTGGGAGCGTCTGATGCCATTGATATTACAACAGGAATAGCTGTTACAGGTATTTTAAAATCCATAATGGATGAACCAAAGGAAAATCCGTCTGAAGCAATTACCATTGTTCTATCAGCTTTAACAACTCTGGCTGTTGAAATTGGAGAGGATGTTGTAAAAACCAATCTGAATATCCAGGGAGATTATAATATCTTCACATTCAATTCCTTTGTAGTAATCAATGATGCAAATGCAACATCAGAACAAACTCAACTGGCAATAAATATTCAGGCTATTACTGTTAAAATTTTAAATATTGTTGAAACCATTACATCAACAATTATCGGTTCTGAAGATGAAGATTGTGGCAGCAAAGGCTGTGACAGTACGTCCGGTGACAGCAAATCTACAAAAGATAAGAAAAAGAAACATGATGTATTCAGCATAGCAATGATCCAGCTTTCCACAGAAATAACAAAAGCTGATTTTAAAGTGGAACATTTTGAAAATTCTTCTACTATTGTCAATATTATTGATACTGTCATTACCGAGGTTTCAACACAGCAGATATTTATAGTAAATGTTGAAAGAATTAATGTGGTTAAAACCACTGTTGTTAACCAGGTTGTTGAAGTTAATAATCAGGTAAATACCACTGTTAACACATCTGGTGGCACAGCAGCAAATATAATGACAAATATGGCCGCAATAACAATTGTTATAAATAATGCATCAACAAATGTGCAAAATGCAACATCAACCGGTTCCCAGGAAGCAATTCAAATAATAGTCAATAATACTACAAATATAAGCACTCAAA
>JAUCGD010000376.1 GCA_030377945.1 Desulfobacterales bacterium HSG17
ATATGGAGTTCAAGAGCTATAACATTATTCTCAGCTATCAATTGATTATTGCCAGCAAAGATAACGGGAATTTCACTTATTTCAATACCGATCCCATGACCTGCAAGCCTGCTTTGTTCACCATGATTGAGTTTGAGAAAAGCCTTTGAAAATTTTGTTCTTTTAGCTGCTTTTATTGCCGATTTATAAATCATATCACAACTTATGCCAGGCTTGATCACTTCATCAATAAGGTAATCCGAAATTTGTTTTAATGCTCTGTAACATGCTCTGGTTTCAGATTTTGCACGGCCCGCCACAAAACTTCTTGTTTGATCACAGTGATATCCATTAATATGACAAGGAATATCAATAATTATAGTATCTCCTTGTTCAATCTTTTTTTGAGAAGGTCCAATCGGAACAGATGCACTCTGTCCTCTACCAGTTAATGAATAGAGAACTCCACTTTGATTTGTAAGATTATAGCCAGATCCTATTGGTCCCATACTGATAAAAAAATCTTTTTGCCGAAAGAAAAAAACACCTTCATGACCTGTCATACGATGGGCATATTCAACAGATGCAGACAATTCAAGTTCTGACATTCCGGGCTTTAATATACTACATGCTGATTTATAACCTACATGTGCACACACACATGCCTTTTTTATTTGCTCAATTTCAAATTTATCCTTTATTGATCGCTGTGTGAGGATCATTGGAGATATGTTCAAAAACTCCACATTATTAAAGATTTTTCTGAACAATAAATATTCTTCTGCTGTGATGATATCTAACTGGATACCGATTCGTTTATTTGCTAAATTAGAAAAAAAATGATTATAAATTGCAACCATTTTTTTTTCTTCAACAACTCTGGATTTATTAATAAAGGTTTCTTGTTCAACAAATGCCATACCGCTTTTTACAAAGAGTATATATTTTTCTGGTGTTATTGCCAGACGTGATGGTTGGGCAGTCCCTGTGAGATAGAGAATATCTCTTGAATATGTCAGCAATGCTCCACCACAATTATGATCTTCCAATGTTTTTTGAAAATACATAATTCTTTTTAAAAAAAGAGCGGTAGAACCTTTATCATCAATATCTTTTCTCATAATCTCCAAGTCCTATATAATTTTTATAACCATCATCTGTTTTTTCTGGAAAAAATATTAAAATTAAATTAATTTTACTCTTTTACTCAAATTTCAACACTCTTTTTTACAACTTAAATACAATATAGTGCGCATACCTACAATCATAATTCCAAGGATGTCTTGCAAATTCTGACACTCAAAACATATAATCTTCTGGTAGTTTTATAGAAATATCACCAACAGAATTTTTCCATGCATCATGTCCAGCCTGTGATAAAACTTTTACTGCAAGGTCTGTAAAGCCTTCTTCCTGCATTTTTTTCCATAGTATAGCATTTTTTTTCATAAGTATTTCAAATGGCATTTCTTCCTTAGGAAAATGCAGATAGCCATCAGTTTTGCGCTGGCAAATTTCATGTTGTTTTAGCAAAACGTCTATATGGTTACTGCACTCAGGCCAAAAAGATTGATTTGATCGGATAATCCCAATCAACTTAGCCAGCAGCATTGCTTCAGGATCATTTTTATGGATTGTAAACCAGGTCATAATCGCAAGATGCCCTAAATTATCCAAGCTGAAAGAGAATTCTTTTGGTAATAGAGAATTTCCCATCTTTTGATAAACTGTGTACCTGAATTGCGTTCCAAATCCATTGGTTCCCGTAATAAGTATACCTTTATCACATAGAAAACGGCTTGCCTTATGCAGAATTTGTTTTCTAATTTCAGGTTTAAAATAAATTAAAACATTCATGCATCGAAAGACTTTAGCCGGAGGAATTTTTAAATCGTTTATATCCGATTGAATAAACTTAAGGTTATCTGTCTCAAAATCACGTATATAATTATGGATAAGCCTGTTCCCATCCTTTTCAACGGTTTCACTGACAGCATTATTATTTTTACCTTCCAATAAAGGAAAAAGATCAGAAAAAAATTGATTAAACCGTTTTATGGTCCCTTTTGGATCAGCATATAAAGATCGTCCACTAAGATTCATTAATCCCTGAAAATATTGGAACTTACCTTTTTGATCAAAGTAGGCATAATGTCCTTCCTTTGAATATAAGATATAATCGCCAAATGAACGATCAATACCTAAAATTTGCCACTCAGGAAGTCTTTTAGCAGTTTCTATCGTTGTTAAGGGTGGAAAACCACACCCCATATCCACAAAAACATGAGATTTCGTTTCAGAACCCCAATCAATTCCAGTTATATAATCATCAATTTTTTTATGTCGTCCTGGCATTGTAATGGGGGGAATGCATCCCCCCCATGCTGTTGGCAGCACACTTGGTATGGTGATGGAAAGCCATCGAATAAGAGCAGGTGAAAACTGGGTTGCAGAATATCCTGATTGTTTCATAAGCGCCAGTAATCTCAGGATGAACTCCTGTACATAAGGGGGTAATTTAGATAACGAAAGAGTGCCTGACAAATGTTTTGGCAAACCCATTCCCAGGAACTTCTCCACCAATTCATCAAAAGATTTTTCTTTCATAGTTTCCATCTATTGTTTCCTCGTATTCATATAAAGGTTAATTATTTATCAATCCAGATATCAAATCTATTTCCTGAAAAACCTTCTTCTCCTACAACCGGCACTTTAATGTTTTTTACATAGTTTCTGGCAAACAGGTATAATCTCAATCCAGCCAGATATATAAAAGGAGAGTCTGCATTCACTTTTTGGACAATAGATGTTAGTATTTTTTCTCTGGCAGCGGGATCAGTACTTTGTCGTTGAGCAATCAATAATTTATCCACTTCTTCCGAAGAGTAACGCGATAGATTCAAAGGACTTTTGGAATGAAAAGCCAACATAGAAGAAGGACCCATATCATAACCTCCTGAAAATCTCCATGAGGTCATATCATATTGTTTGGTGAACAATTGCATAATTATTGCAGAAAAATCCATAGGAATCGGTTTTACTTTAACACCTATTTTTTTCATCATTTCTTGGACAATCATACCTCCTGTACGACCCCGGGCAGTTTGTGTATGTAAAAATTCCAATTCCACAGGTTTTCCATAATCAGCAATCAGGGCACGGGCTTTTTCTAAATCATGATGAAGATAACCTGTATTGCTTGATTTATGAAGATCTTCAATCCAACTTTCGGTGTAAGGAGCCATATTGTTATAGCTGACTTTTATATACTTTTCCTGATCCCAAGCAAGAGCCATGGCCCTTCGCACTCTCACATCATTTAAAGGGGGTTTCATGTTATTCATGA
>JAUCGD010000377.1 GCA_030377945.1 Desulfobacterales bacterium HSG17
CTTTAATGAACAATGAAAAAAGGTCTGCCAGTGTTGAGGCTTTGGAGGAAACGGAAGTGGCTGTACTTAACCGTGAAATTCTATCACAAAATTTAAAAAAAATGCCTCCGTATATGGAAAAAATTATTTTATCAGTTAGCAATCGTTTAAGAGAGGCAAACAACAGGATACATCCCAATTTAAACAAAGACTGCACCTATCTGGTATTAAAACAGATCAGACTTTTATATTCCGACCCTGCAAGAGAAAAAGGGTACTTACCATTAAAAGCTGCTGTTAAAGAAATAGCAGAGGATCTTGGATTATCAAAAAAAAGAATTATAAAAGCATTGTCAAGTGCTGTTAAAGTAGGATTAATTATCTGTAAAAATAATAAGATAATGATTCCTGATATGGATGAATTAATTGATTTTACAGAATTAACAAGGATCTGTGCATAATCATAAATTTTCTTTTATTGCCCGGTTGATATTGCTTTTTCATAATCAATATTGATAATATTTGAATGTGATGCAGGATTATTTCCAAGAGCACTTAAAGGGAGTTTTATTTGCTCGGCAGGAGGTTCAGCAGGCAGACGACAACTTGAAAACATAAGCTTAAGCTGGATCATTATTCGTCCGGTGAAAAAAGTTTCCCTCCTGGGAAAATTAAATTGAAGTTGTTCAGCCATGAAATTATGTATTTTTTTACTATCTATCTTATATTAAAAAGGTGATCTTATGCCAAGCATAGAATGCCAGTGTCTGCAATGCAGCCACAGCTTTAACCGGATCTTTTTCAGGGGAGATGAAAGCAAGTCTGCAATATGCCCCAAATGTCAATGTGATAAGGTGAAAGAGGTAAAGTCAAGCCCCGGTCTTTTTAACGGTATTTCCAATTTCAGTTCCCTTGCCAAAGATACCAATTGAGCAAGATAATAATGGCAGGTCTGCCATTAAAATTATAACTATCATAAGTACTGCTTTATTTCTCAGGCGATCAATGGGTTTGAAAAGTTCTTCCTGGCCTATTTCATGATTTGAATATTTTTCAAAATTCTTCAAAATTGATTTTTTTAACTCAGGGCCGTTGGTTTCAGCTATGAATTCAACTCCCACAAGCAGGGATGCAAATCCTATGAGAAGAAAATAGATTATCATAGTTCTTTGCAAAGAATATCTTGAGTCTGATTTCATAAGTTTTTATCTCTTTATTATATTTATAATTTCTTTAATATCTGTTTCAGATGTCAGCAGACCCTTTGCAGCAGCTTTTTCAAGGGGATAGGGGATAAGGCATGAATCTTGATGCTGTGCCAGGATTTTTCCTCCATGTTTTTTTACTTTGGCAAGCCCGTCCATATTTCCGATATTTGCTCCTGATAACAGGATAACTGTCAGACGTTCTGAAAAAATATTGGCTGCTGCTGCAAGAAAACTGTCAGGCATATTATCTGAAAAATCAATTTTTGAAATATCTTCCTCAGGTTCAAAAAAATACCCCTGGCTTGTATTTTTTAAACCAAGAGAGACATTGTTTAAGGCCATATAACACCGGCTGTTTAAAATCGGTACATTCTCCTGGAGAGGCTGAACCTCTATCTGGCTTTTTCGGTTCAAAGATTCTGAAAAAGGTGATTGAAAAGAGGAAAACATTTCCTGCAAAATCAAAATACATGATTTCATATCTGAGGGAATCATGGGGATGATTTTAAATAATTCAGCATATCCTCCTGCTCCTGAACAGACGACTACAAGAGACTCGCTTTGCTGGATCTGCATAATGTTTTGTTTATCAGGACTCTTTTTTGCTAATCTGGTCCGCCTGAAATTACCGGTTTTTGCACCGGCTGCATGACATGCACTTTTAATTAACCTTTTCTGCTGTACATTCATATCCATTGTTCTTACAGGCTTTTGTATAAAATCCACCGCACCTAAAAGCAGAAAATCAAGAACCCCTGATTTTGCATCATTATTCATTGCACTTACAATAACAACAGGGCATGGGTTTTTTATCATAATATGCTTGAGAGCTGTGCTTCCGCACATAACCGGCATATTAACATCAAGGGTAATAAGATCAGGGGCAAGATCATCAATCTTTTTTAAGGCATCTTCACCATTTATTGCAGTTCCTATGACCTCAATATTTTCATCCGCTGTAAGCATGTCTGTAAGGATTTTACACATCATGGCAGAATCATCAACAATCAAAATACGAAGAATATCCGATGAATTAAAAAACGGTGATTTGTCATCAATTTCTGTGATGACATTAGCAGCATTATCATCATCAGGAGCAGAGTCATCTGAGTTATCTTCCGGTTCTGATTCTGATTCTGATTTTGGTTCTGGTTCAATCTGCAAAACCAGGCTGCCCTCATCCAGATCATCATCTAAAGGAGGTAAAACTATATCTTCATCAGGGTCAAGATCATCAATATCTTCTTCATCAGGGTCAAGATCGGAAAATTCATCTTCTTCAGCTTGTAATGAGGGGTTTAAATCAGGTTCTGTTTCAATATTCTCTTCAGAAGCCAGACTGTCAAAATCCTCATCTGGTTTAAGCATAAGATCAGGTTTTAACATAAGATCGGCACTGATATCCTCATCAGGCCCAAGGGTTTCAAAATCCTCATCTGATTTAAGCATAAGATCTGATTTAAGCATAAGATCAGGCTCACCTTTATCTTCAATCTCAGTATCTGCTTTCTGGGAAGACAATTCTTCTTCCTCGCGTAAAGCATCAGCTTCGTCCATTTGCCTGTGCCCTTCCATGAGAAGGTATTGCCAGTTCTTATCAATTGTGGTCTTGGGCATAACAATATCGCCCAGGTTTTCAAATCGTCCGCTTCTCCATGAAAAAACCTTGTAAAAAGCATCAATCCCTTCTTTTCCCTGGCATTCAGCATGGATAATTTCGCCGTCTTCTATATAGATTGTTCCGCTCTGGTTTTCCATATATACCCTGATGGCAGTACTGATGCTTGAATAACAGCACATCTGGATCAGGTCCGGGAGCTGAATATTATTCAGAGTTCCTGCAAAACCGTTTTCTTCTTTTACAGATATTTCCCTGCTTATCAGGTCTCTTAAAAGATTCATTTTGATGGGTTTTTGAAAAAAATGACAACCGCTTTTTTTAATATCATTATGAAGCTTTTGGGAATCATCGGCAGTTATAAGAATAACTTTGGTATGAGGATATTTTTCACGTATTTTAGCTAAAAGATCCAGTCCGGACATAACAGGCATTTTTACATCCGAAACAACAAGAGAAACATGGACACGTTTAAGAATATCTATGGCTTCCAAAGCGCTTTCAGCGCT
>JAUCGD010000041.1 GCA_030377945.1 Desulfobacterales bacterium HSG17
GTTGAGACTTTTCGGCCAGACACTACTTATGTATCTTCCTTTTTCATGCAATAAAAAAAGGGGATGATGAAATTTATTCATCACCCCCTTAAAACCAAATAAATATCTATCTGTTAAATCTATTTATTCTTCTTCCTCTTTAGGCTTAAGATGCTCCGGTACAATGAGCATGTCAATAAGCAGAGGTTTCAGAAACGACCATCTTATACCGATCTCAAATACTTCTTCCAGATCACGGATTGCATCCCAGCAGTTGTGGCAGGGAGATATTACAAGTTTGCAGCCTGTGTCAAGTATCTGATCACGTTTAACCTTTAAGCCTGCATTTCTCTGCTGGCGATAGCGTCCCATACCGTTAAATCCGCCTCCGCCTCCACAGCAGAAGTTCTGTTCGCGGTTTGGAATCATTTCACGGAAATCTTCAGCCATATAGCTCATGATTTCACGGCCGCAGTCAGCAAGACCGCCATTCCTGATATAATTACATGAATCCTGGTATGTTACAGGTTCCTTGATCTTTTTGGCAGGATCAATTTTAAGCTTGCCTGTTCTCAAGGCTTCTGCAACCCATTCAACATAATGGAAACTGGGAACAGGAGTCTGACCGCTCTTTATGCCTGCCCAGTAAGGGCCTTCAAGAACTGTTGCACGATAGGCATGTCCGCACTCGGTAACAACCATACTTTTGGGTTTCAGGCGATGCATGGCATCATAGACTGTTTCCACCTGCATCTTACAGGCTTCCCAGTCTCCTGCAAACATGGCCAGACTGGTTTCTTCCCAGCCTTCGCTTGGAACTGTCCAGTTTTCACCGGCAATATGGAAAAGAATAGCTGCTTCTGCAAGATCTTCAGGATAATGCTTGGGTTCCCTTGCATTAACCGTGTACATAATATCAGCATTTTCCTTATCTACCGGAATTGTAAGACCTGGCCAGTCTTCCTCATATTCCTCAGCCATCCATTCGCATGTATCAACCCAGTCTTCTGTGGTAACATCCATCTGGGCGCGGAATATACGGTGCATACCAGAACCGATCTTCATCTCCCAGGGAACAAAGCCCTGGCCAAAAAGAAGTCCCCTGAGATAGCCGAACATAATACCCATATCAATACCTAATGGGCAATAATGGCCGCACCTGTTGCAACAGGTGCATTTTGACCATGCTGTATCCATAGTTTTCATCATGAATTCAGTACTGACCTGGCCTTTTTTCTTAACAATTTCTCCCAGGGTTGACTGGATCTTGTATGAGGGAACCTGCTCAGGATCTTTATTATTTGCCAGGTACAGAAAACAGCTTTCTGCACACATGCCGCAATGGGCACATATTTCAAGCCAGGTTTTGATCCTGGATTTTTTTACTAAGGTATTCTGGATTGTTTTCCACAAAAGTTCTGTATCAACATCCAGGTCTTCCATCTCTTTATAATAATTTTTGCCGTTAGTATCACTTAACAGCGATTGAAGCTGCGGCAGAGTGTTGATTTTTTCTCTGTTACAGTATTTTCCTTGTGCCATTATTTTATCCCCTTTTTATCAGTTATCAGTGAACAGTTATTAAAATAACTGTTCACTGTTCACTGTAAATTGTAATTACCAGGCCATGCCTTTTTTGTTTTTCATACCGCCCCGCTTAATGCCGTAATCCATACCGAGCTGCGCTCTGGACATGAAAAAGAGGATAAAGTGGGAGAGCTTGGTAAACGGAATAGCAACCAGCATTAATTCACCGCTGAGAATATGCAGAATCAGCCAGAAACTGTAATTTCCGACTTCATGGGCTGCAAAATAGCCGGTAACAAACGGAGCAACAGCAATGGCTATTAATAAATAGTCGTAGCACGTTGTAATAATTCTAACTTCAGGGAGAGCAATACGGCGAAGCACAAGAAATACGGCTGCAACCATGAGAGCTATGGTTAAAATATCAGCAGAGCATTCGGAAATTGTAAAAAGGCTGAATCCAAAACGTTCCTGCAAAATAATATTATGAGCCTGCAAAAATATAGGTGCTGCAAGCAGGCTTATGTGAAAAACAAAAATTAGAGTTGTTAAAAACGGATAAAAGCGCCATCCCCTTGTTCCAAAAGGGATGAGCCAGTAAATTATAGAGCGCATTGCACCCTTAAAACCGTAAGCTTTATATTCCATATAGGCAACACGGTCCATTTGCCAGTCAAGCCCTTTGATATAAAGGACTGCTCTCGCAATAACACCAATAAAGAAAATCCCGAATGACAGCCATGCCAGAGGGCCGGTTACAAATTCATACATCTTTATCTCCTTTTATTTGCCCGATGGTTAATCTTCATCTCTGTCAGTGAGAAAATTCCAGAAACCCGTAAAGGCAACCAGACCAAGTCCCATCAGGATATAGGTTATACTTTTTGTATGCAGCATAAAATCCTGAAGCGTATAAATAATGTCATGCATATCTGAAAACCTCCACTTTTTTAATGAGATTCCTTGTAATCAGGATGTTCATAAAATATTGGCATATTTGTTACGATAAATTTAAAAACAACAATACCTATTGTCACCATGAAAATTGTCAGACCGATCTCTCCCAGGTGCGGAATATATTTATCTTTTAAGGGCAGATACCAGTTAAAAGCAATAAGGGATACATTCAGTCTGTTTAATATAATTCCAAGAACAGTGAGGATAGAAGCTTTTTTAATTAACTTAAAGTTTTTATCCCGTGAACCAACTGCATAGAGAAAGCAGGGCAGAGCAACAAATCCCAGAAGTTCTATGAGAAACCAGATACCAAAACCTGTTCCCAGCAGATGCCAGTTATTGTCCATGGCAATGCCTATTATCTTGATAACAATATAACCGGCCATGATAAAAGATGCACCTTTGGCAAATCCAAGTACCAGCCCGTCATGCTCTTTAAGATAGGTTTCATCCATCTTGTCATGAAAATATTTGTGAGACAGGGAGCCTTCAAATATCACCATGGAAAGCCCTGCAAACATACTTGATATAAAGAAGTAAACTGCAAGGTATTGGGTATACCACAATGGATGAAGCTTGGACGGTGCAATAATAAAAAGCGCTCCTAAAGAAGACTGGTGAAGCGTGGAAAGAATTACTCCGAATATGGTAAGTATCAAGGTCAGTTTATATATAACTTTGCGAAGTTTTTTCAAACCCAGCCATTCCAGTACTGCTGTGGAAGATTCCAGGAAAAGCACTGTCAAGTAGAGAGCAACACACAGACCAACTTCAAAGAGAAGTGAGGTTGTTCCCGGTGAATAAAGCAGGGGATAAGGCAGACGCCAGGGACGTCCGACATCATAATGGAGTGAAAATACAACCAGTGCATATCCTAAAAAAGCAGTTAGAATTGCAGGCCGTACAGCAGAATGATATCGTTTCATTCCAAAAAGATAACAGGCAGCAGAGGTGGTATATCCTCCGGCAGCCAGAGCAACTCCTGCCATCAGGTCAAAGCCGATCCACAGGCCCCAGGGGTAATTATCATCAAGGTTTGTTACACTGGACAGGCCTCCGGTAAACCGAAGAATTGTAAGTATCACCCCAATAAACATGATTATGCCCACGGTAATGTTAAACGGTGTGAATAATGACCGGTCAGGCTTGAAAAACGTTTTTTTAACAGCTATTTCTTCGGACATCAGGCATCCTCCTCTTTATCTTCCTCTTGGGCCTTTGCAGCTTCTTCAAGAGCTTTTTTTACTTCTTTCTGAATAGCAGTCTCTTTTTCCTTTGCTGCTTTTTCCAAAGCTGTGGCAAGTTTTTCTTCTGCTGCTGCATTGGTTTCAGCAATGGCTTCTGTAACAGCCTCTGCCTGTTCTTCCGCAGCAATCTTTTCTTTACGTTTGCTTATGGCATACGCTCCTGTGAGAAAAACAGGCCATAACCCTGCAACCATAGGAACAACAGCTAAAGCACCTGATGTAAGACTTGGAGCAGGTGTAATGCCGAGATCCTCGCGCATACCGATCTCTTCAGGAGCAACACCTGTAAGATAGAGCCAGCTTGTGCCGCCCATCTCATTTTCTCCGTAAATATGATTTACATATTTTTCAGGATATTTGCGGATACGCTCTTTGGCAATCTTGAGCAGATCATCACGTTTGCCATAGGTAAGGGCCTCAACAGGACAGGCTTCAGCACATCCCGGAAGTTTTCCTTCCAGAACCCTGGAATGGCACATGGTACATTTTACAACCTTGGGATCAAGAACCTTGTCATATTCATAAGCCGGAATATTAAAAGGACATGCAACCATGCAGTATCGGCATCCTACACATACGGAAGCATCATAAACAACTGCGCCTTCTTTGGTTTTCTTGAACGCATTTACAAAACATGCTGAAGCACATGCAGGCTCCAGGCAGTGATTACACTGGCTTTTCCTGAATACAGGATTTTTCGGGTCCTTATCATTGTCATATTTATTGACAACAGTGAAGGCTTCCGAATCTGTTCTTCTTGTTTCATCCAAAACAGACAGATCTTTAAAGGGTTTTTCCGGCTGAGGAAGATTATTTACCTTGTTGCAGGCATCTTCACAAGACCGGCACCCTACGCAAAGGGTTGTATCATGCAATACACCCATGCTGTCTGGATATCCTTTAAATTGTTTGTTTGAACCGGCATGTGCTTTAGTACCAACTACTGTACTCAAGCCTGCGCCGCCCATCCATGCTAAAAATTTCCTACGGGATACTGACATAATTTAGTACCTCTATAAATTAGCTTTATAACGCCTCACATCTTTCTTTGAGGAAGATTCAATCTCCCCCTTTTTTTATTATCAGTAAAAAAGGGGGAAAAGGGCGAATTTATTATTTTTCTTTATGACAACCGGTACATCCGGCAGGCTTTTCAAGTTTCATTTCTTTATGACAGGTCATACACTGCTGATGATAAGCACCCATAAGTCCGGGTCTCATCAATTCATTTTCATCAAAAGGCTTGCCATGACAGCTTGAACACTTGGGCGGCTTCTGGGATACAGGGCTGTTATGATGACATCCCTGGCAGATAGTGCCTTTTTCCCTGTGAAAATAACCGGCCATTTTATTGTCACCGATATTTTTCAACAATGTTTTAACTATCTTGCGGTGAGGCAGTTCAGCAGCCTGGTATTTATCCATCATCCCTTTGATAACAACTTTTTCAGGTATATCATCGTCAGAATATGTTGCACTGGCAGTTGATCTGGCTTTCATCATTTTTTCAGCCAGTACTTTGCTGTCACCGCTTTTTACAACATTCATCATATCAGGTGTCAGGTTCTCATGACATTTAAGGCAGGATTCATCAGATTGTTTCCGCTGTTTTTCCATGAAAACATGGCATCCCGAACATTTGGGATCCTGCTGATTCAGTTCATGACAGCCCAGGCAGCTCTTATCACTTCCTATCTGATGAAATGCTTTTTCCAGTTTGACGTAATTACCGTCTTTGGAACCGGAAAGTGTGTGGCATTTGCTGCATTTATCCAGGCTTGCATGATGGCAGACCCGGCAGGTATCATTATTCTCTTCATGAGCTTTATGATTATAAGCCACTGCATTCATGCGAACATTTCCCAGTCTTCCGTCTTCCGGTTCTTTTTCACCTGTTGCCACCATAACCACATCAGGCTGCTTGCGCTCCATACGGGCAATTTTTTCAGCTTTTTTAAATTTTGCCTGGGAGTCGGCAGCATGACACCCGCTACATTTAACAGGACCTGCATCCAGTTTTTTTGCTATGGTTTTTCTGTGGCATGAAATACAATCAAGATGTGAAGCTTCTTTCATGGAAAGTTTGGAAATCTGTGCAGAACCTTTTGCATACTCAGGAACATCTTTGGGATCTTCCAGATGGCAGTATCGGCAGCTTCCTTCTTTTTCTTTCACATAAACAAGCTCTTTTTTCTCTTCATTAAACTCATGATGGCACTGCTCACATTTCTTTTCCCTGGCTTTGGAATGGCGGAAATGGAGATTCTTATCCATGCCCACAGGCTGTCTGCTTGACATAACTTCAGGTTCCTTATGGCAGTCGCCGCAGGCAACAGGCCCGGTTTTTACATCCTGAGCACCCATATCGTTATGGCAGTCAATACAGAATTTGTGATAAATGTCCATTACTTCCTGGCGTGCCGTATCCTCAAGTCTTTTAAACTTGGGAGACAGAGGGTCAATCCCCTCTACTGCTTCCTTAAATAATCCCGGTATGGAATTACTCTTGGGCAGATGACATGCCAGACAGTCTTTACCCTGTTTTTTCAGGGCATCAGTATGTGCATCATGTAAAAACGTCACTTCAGGCTTTTCCAGATATCCGAAGACCTTTAATGTGTCAATCATGATGACATCTGCCCTGGATTTGCTCTCATCTTTCGACAATTTTGCAAACACCTGGGTACCAATACAATACGTTGAAATCAAGAATACAGCAATCAGGATTCCAACCCACCTAAATTTCATCTTTCCCTTCACCATAATAGTATCCTCTAAATTAACAGATATTTGTTTTCAGGAATTTCCAGTACAAATTTCAAGCTATAACTATAAAAACAATATACAGTCGTAAATAAGGTAAACACTGTATTTTTTCTTCCAAAACACCTTATTTTTATAAATTTATGCTTAGTAGTACCAAAACTTCCTTTTCCCACCAAATAAAAAATTCCATCAAGGCTTAATAGCCATAAGATCAATAATTTCAGCTATTTCAGAAAGACTTAACGAGCCCTTGGCAATGAAATTATCAGCACCGTTATCAAAAGCGGCTGTCCTGTATTCAGGTAAATCATAATCTGTAAGTATGATAACCTTTGTTTGCGGATAACTGCTTTTTATTTTACCGGTCAAAGTAAGCCCGTTTTCACCTGGAAGACGGATGTCCATAAATACAAGATCCGGCTGAACCGCTTTAATTTTTTGAAGAGCCAGCAAACCGTCTTTTGCTTCTTCTATCTGCATATCAGGAAATCTTTTATTCAAAGCCTCCCTGAATGCTTTTCTGAAGGTAGCACTGTCTTCAACAATCAATGTTTTACACATGGTAAGTTTCCACTGCCGTTTTATACAATATAAAGATTTAGTTAAAATACATCTGCTGTATAAAATCGTAAATAAGGTTTAGTGTGTATATGCAGTTTATTGAGACTGCATTTTGGACTTTGATTAATTTTGCTTATTCTGACCGGCTGTGCTTTGAAGGGGCTGTTATATTTAATACATGATAAATACCAAACACATAAAGCTTGATTTAAAGATTAATTCTGTTTATAGCACCATAAGCTGATAAGGTGGAATATAAGTGCCGCCTTTTTATATTTACAAAATTGTGGGAATATTACCCAGGGAGGTTTTATGGAGATTACAATAAAAAAAGCAGATACACTTAAACCAAAACCCCAGGATGAAACCAAGCTCGGTTTTGGCCAGATATTTACAGATCATATGTTTAATATGGATTATAATCCTGAAAAAGGCTGGCACAATCCCCGCATTGAACCATACTCGTCTTTTGACATGGATCCGGCTACAATGGTTCTGCACTATGGCCAGGCAATTTTTGAAGGTCTTAAAGCTTACCGGACTGAAAAAGACGATATTCAGCTTTTCAGACCCCAGGAAAACCTTCACAGGGCCAATTCTTCCAACCGTATGTTGTGCATTCCCCAGATAGACGAACATTTTGCCCTGGATGCCTTAAAAGAACTCTTAAGAGTTGAAAAAGACTGGATTCCCAGCGCACCGGGAACCTCTCTATATATAAGGCCCACAATCATTGCAACAGATGTATTTCTTGGTGTAAGAGCTTCAAACACCTACCGCTTTTTTATTATTCTTTCCCCGGTAGGAGCTTATTATCCTGAAGGATTCAACCCTGTTAAAATATGGGTGACAGTAAGGCATGTTCGTGCTGTAAGAGGGGGGATTGGAGAGGCAAAAACCCCAGGAAATTATGCTGCAAGTCTGGCTGCCGGGGAAAGGGCACATGAAGAAGGTTTTACCCAGGTCTTATGGCTGGACGGAGTTGAGCAGCGATATGTTGAAGAAGTCGGTTCCATGAATATTTTCTTTTATATTGACGGGGAATTGATAACACCGGCATTAAACGGCAGTATCCTGCCTGGTGTCACCAGGGATTCGGTAATTGCCCTGGCGCGGATGTGGAATATTCCATGTACTGAGCGCCGGGTTGCCATAGAAGAAATCATGAATGCTCAAAAAGACGGAAAAACAATAGAGGTTTTTGGAACAGGAACAGCAGCAGTTATATCCCCTGTGGGAACCATCAAATTCAGAGATGATACTGTTGTTCTTAATGATGATAAAGTGGGACCCATGACCCAGAAATTTTATGATGCTCTGACTGACATTCAATACGGCAGGGTTGAAGATCCCCTGGGCTGGATTGAAAAAATCAAATAATTGACTTTTCCAAGCCGGATAATCAAATCCGGCTTTCTTTTTTTAAGACAGACAAATAAATGAGAGGAATATGACATCATCTGATAAAAAATCACATTTGCCTGCATTTATAAAAAAAATCAAACAGGATAAACTTCCGTCTATTATTGTAGATACCTTTGCATATTATTATGAACAGGTTATTGCCGGACAGACCGGACTTATAATGGATAAAGAAATTTCTCCTTTAAAACCTGATGAAATTAAAGCTCTTGATGATTTGTCAGAATATAAAAATCCAGGCAAAAAGTTTTTAAACCAAAGTGTAAGAATTATCCTTAACGGCGGCCTTGGAACCAGTATGGGGCTTACAGGCCCCAAATCACTTCTGGAAGTAAGAAATAATCAGAGTTTCCTGGAAATACTGCTAAACCAGTCTTCTCAATTTGATATTACCCTGGCCCTGATGAACAGCTTCAGCACCCATGAATCTACACTTGCTGCTTTGGAAAAAATAAACCCGCCAAAGCCCCCCCTGCTGTTTGTCCAGCATAAATTCCCGAAAATCCTGCAACAAGATTACAGCCCGGCCTCATGGCCTTCAAATCCTGAACTGGAATGGAATCCACCGGGACACGGAGATATTTATACAGCACTTATAACTTCAGGTATGCTGGGCAGACTTCTGGATTCCGGTATAACCTATGCATTTATATCCAATTCAGATAATCTTGGGGCAGCAATGGATACAGCATTGTTAGGATATTTTGCAGAAAACAACTTTCCTTTTATGATGGAGGTTGCCCAGAGAACCCCTGCTGATGTCAAAGGCGGCCATCTGGCCAGGCATAGGGACGGATACCTGCTTTTGCGTGAATCAGCCCAGTGCCCCAAAACAGAACTGGATGCTTTCAGGGATATTAACAGATACAGATTTTTTAACACCAATAACCTCTGGATCAATCTAAAATTTTTAAAAGAGCTTATCCAAAAACAAAATACTGTAAGACTCCCCATGATCCTTAATCCCAAAACCCTTGATCCCAGGGATGAAACAAGTCCCCCGGTATTCCAGATAGAAACTGCAATGGGCTCAGCTATTTCGCTTTTTAATGAAGCTATGGCAGTCTGTGTTCCCCGTTCCCGTTTTTTTCCTGTAAAAAAATGCAATGATCTCCTGGCTGTCAGATCGGATTATTTTCTTTTTTCAGATAAAGGAGAACTGACCTTAAATCCTGAACGCAGATATGATAATCTTAATATCAGCCTGGACCCTGAATATTTTGGAAAAATTGATCTTTTTAATCAGCGATTTCCCCAGGGAGTACCCTCTATGCTTGAGTGTGAATCTTTTGTTGTAAAAGGAGATGTATTGTTTGAAAGCGGAGTGATAATCAAAGGAAATGCAGTTATTACAAATGATTCAGATATACAAATGAAGATAAAATCAGGAACAGTGATTAATGGAAGCAACAGAAAATAAAAACCTGGATAATAAAAACCTGAACAACAAAGATCAGGATAATAAAAAACAAAAACTGACGTTTTCCGATAATGAACTCTCAAAACGGCTTTTCGGAGAACACAACCGCAACTTGCAGCGAATTTCAAATGCAACAGATGCTTCCATTCATGCCAGGGGGAGTGCTGTATTTATTGAAGGTGACGAGATTGCCGTCAACCTGTCTAAAAAAATCCTGGAACAGCTATATGATTTGCTGAGAAACGGCTACCCTGTTTATCCTAATGATATTGACTATGCCATCAATGTTCTGAGTAAAAACGACCGGGCATGTTTGAAAGATATTTTCCTTGACACAGTGTATATTACTTCAAAAAAACGGTCTATTACACCCAAAAGCCAGAGCCAGAAAAACTATATTGATGCCATGAGAAATTTTGATATAGTATTTGGCATAGGCCCTGCCGGTACAGGAAAAACCTATCTGGCAATGGCAATGGCAGTAGCTGCTCTTTCAAAAGGAATTGTTAACCGCATCATCCTGACCCGGCCAGCAGTTGAAGCAGGAGAAACCCTGGGTTTTCTGCCCGGCGATCTTACGGAAAAAGTTGACCCCTATCTAAGACCCCTTTATGATGCACTTCATGATATGATGAAATTTGAAAAAGTATCAAATCTAATGCAGCAGGGGGTTATTGAAGTGGCTCCTATTGCATTCATGAGGGGAAGAACCTTAAATGATTCTTTTGTAATCCTGGATGAGGCTCAAAATACAACGTCTGAACAGATGAAGATGTTTTTAACCAGGATCGGGTTCAGTTCCAAAGCTGTTATTACAGGTGATGTTACACAAATTGATCTCCCGGAAAACAGGGCATCCGGCCTTGTTGAAGCCCAAAAAATACTTCAGAATATAAAAGGAATTAAATTTACATTTTTTTCAAAAGAAGATGTTGTAAGACACCGGCTTGTCCAGGAGATTATTGAAGCATATGAAATTCTTGATAAAAGTAAAAGATCATAGTTTCAACTTTACCCTGATAAAAATGTTTAAAAACGGTCCAAAATGAATATCGAAAAAACAAAAAATGCTCTTGTTGAGTTTCTTCAAACAGGAAAAATAATTCAATGGTTTCTTCTGCTGGCTGTCACAGGCTTTTTTGCCATTGTCCTCACTCCCAGTCTTCTTATCACCCAAAAATACAATTATGAATTAGGAGATGTTGCCCAAAGAGATATTAAAGCATCCAGGGACTTTCTCATAGAAGATAACCAGGCCACACAGAGAAAACAGCAGGAGTCAGGCGAACTGGTTTTAACAGTTTACGACCATGATATCCAGCTTGCATCAAAAATCAGCACTAATATTGAAAAAGCTTTTAATATGCTCAGGGATACAGCTCAGGCTGGTACAGTTTTGCCCGAAGAAAATGATGCTGAAAAAGAATTAGATGCCTCTGCTGTTAAACAGGAAGAAAAAAGCCTGCATGACCTGATATGGGAAAAAAAAGATATTTTTGAAAAAGAATTGGGAATTTCAGTCAGCAAAGGAGCTTTTACAGTACTTGAAAAAGAACTTTTTTCCAGGGAAATTTCCTCTTTTATTATAAAGATAATCAGGGAACTTCTTGAAAACGGTGTGGTTGCAAATAAAGAAATTCTTTTAAGGGAATCAGATAGAGGAATTATTTTAAGAGCAGTAGGAACCAATAAAGAAAATATAGTAAATAATCTTAAGCAGTTTTATGGTCTGGATCAGGCCAAATCCATGGTCAGGATCATGGGCTATCCTCTTTTTAAAAATCTTAATTATACATTATTTAATCTTATTATTGATTTTTCCCAGAGATTGATACAGCCCAATATAACCTTAAACCGCAATGAGACCGAAGAGCGGAAAAAAAAGGCTCAGGCTGCTGTTAAACCTGTTTTCTATAAAATCAAAGCAGGAGAAATGCTTTTGCGCGAAGGGGAAAGAGTAACAGCTGTTCAATTATTAAAACTTAAAGAACTTCGCAAGCATAATAAAGAGGAAAAACAATATATCAGAAGTATGGGAACCATTAGCATGATATTGCTTCTTATGATTATTTCCTATTTTCTTCATATTAAACAGAGGGGACATCGTATTTTTAAAAACAATAAGGATTTGTTATTTATTTCTCTTTTACTTATCCTTTTTTTCTTTATTCCCGGAGCTGTTGAAGTTCTATTAAGAGCTTTGAGCAAAAGCTTTCCGTTTTTTATATCTGATTCTTCAATATTTTTGGGCATCCCCCTTGCAGCAGGTGCAATGACCGTATGCCTGTTTATGGGCTTTGAAGTTGCTATTACATTTTCCGTTATTTTATCAGCCTGTACTGCTTTTATCTTTATAAACAGATTTGAAATTTTCATATATTTTCTTCTTAACTCTGTAATGGCCGCATACTGGATGCAAAGTTGCAGGGAAAGAAAAATATTGATTCAGGCAGGTTTTAAAATCGGCTTGTTAAATATGTTTTTATCAACAGCAGTTGCAGTTCATACAGGAGATTTCAGTGGACTCAGTCTGATAGCCAACTGGGGAGTAGGATTTATGGGAGGAATAGGAGCAGGAATTATCACAGCAGGAATTGTTCCCCTTATAGAACTGACTTTCAACTATACCACTGATATTTCCCTTCTGGAACTTGCAAATCTTGAGCGGCCCATACTTAGAAAGCTTATGATGGAAGCGCCCGGCACCTATCATCATTGCGTTATTGTGGGATCAATGGTTGAAGCAGCAGCAGCGGAAATCGGTGCAAATCCACTTTTAGCAAAGGTCTGCGGCTATTACCATGATATTGGAAAAGTTAAAAAGCCTCTTTATTTTATTGAAAACCAGAGTGATGGTAAAAACCGCCACGACAAACTGGCTCCTTCCATGTCCGGCCTGATACTTATCTCCCATGTTAAAGACGGGGTGGAACTGGCTAAAAAGCATAAACTTGTTCCTGAAATCATAGATGCAATCCGCCAGCACCACGGAACCAGTATTATCAGGTTTTTTTATGAAAAAGCAAAACAGCTTAAAGGAGAAGATTCCGTTAAAATTGATGATTACCGATACCCAGGCCCAAGACCCCAAAACCGTGAAATCGGTCTGGTAATGCTGGCAGATGTTGTTGAAGCAGCCTCACGCTCCCTGGAAAATCCCACTCCATCCCGTATTCAGGGACTGGTGCAAAACCTGATTAACAAAATCTTTTCAGACGGTCAGCTTGATAATTGCGAGCTTACCCTTAATGATCTTCACAAGATTGCAAAATGTTTTAACAAAATACTAAACGGAATTCATCATCACAGGATAGAATACCCTGAACAATCAGCAGGAAAAAACGGGAAAGAAAAAAATGGGAATACTGATAACAAACCGCAAAAACCAAAAAAAGATAGCCCTGGAGAAAATAGAGAAAGCAGCCAAAGCAGTCTTAAACGCCTTGGAGTATCCTGATGTCGAATTATCCCTGCTGATAACCGATGATTCCGAGATTGAAATATTTAACAGGGATTATCTTAACCGGCAGGGCCCAACCAATGTAATCTCCTTTCCCATGCACGAAGGAGAATTTGCCGGAATGACTCCTCATATGCTGGGAGATGTTGTAATCTCAATGGATACAGCTCAAAAAGAAGCTGAAAAGATGAATATTAGATTAGAAGAACGATTTAACGAACTCTTAATCCACGGCATTCTCCATTTGTTTGGCTACGATCATGAAAAAAGTGAGGAAGAAACTGTCCGCATGGAAGATAAGACCTTTGAATTGATGAAATATCTGAATATTTAACCTGTTATCAAAGGCTTAGAATTATGCAAGAATTACTTTCCACTAAAGAAGTAGCAAAATTTTTAGATATTAACGAAAAAATGGTGTACTCCCTTATTTCGGAAAAAGGGCTTCCTGCAACCAAGATTACCGGGAAATGGCTTTTTCCAAAGCACCTGGTAAAACAATGGGTTGAAAATCATACAATTAATTATCCCGAACCCTCGAATATACTGCCTCCTTATCATGGATTATTAATTATAACAGGAAGCAATGACCCGCTTCTGGATAAAGCTATCTCCCTGTTCAACAGTCTTTATACTGAACATGTTGCAGTATTCGGCAATCTGGGCAGCATGGGCGGACTGCGTTCTTTGCGCCAGAATCTCTGCCATATGGCATCCAGCCATCTGCTCCAGGAAAATGAGGAAGAATATAATTTTGACTTTGCAGGTAAAGAACTTAAAAAAATGCCTGCTGTTATAAATTTTTGCAGACGGGAACAGGGATTTATTGTTCAAAAAGGAAATCCAAAAGGGATACGCAGTATTTCAGATTTTACTCAAAAAGGTTTAAAAATAGTAAACCGTCCTGTGGGAACAGGAACCAGGCTTTTGTTTGACAGGGAGCTTGAAAAAGCAAAAATTGACGGTGAAAAGATTGAAGGCTATCAAAATGAAACAGCAAAACATCTTGACGCAGGCATTGAAATTCTGACAGACCGGGCTGATGTATGTCCAGGGATACGTCCAGTTGCCAGCCTTTTAGGTCTGGATTTTGTCTCTCTGCGCTGGGAAAGATATGATCTGCTGGCAAGAAAAGAAAGATTTTTTGAACAGGGCATTCAGCTTTTTATAAGTATGCTCCATGAAAAAAATTTTATTGATCTTGCAGGAAAGATAGAGGGGTATGATGTGAGTATGAGCGGGAAGATGGTTTTTCCGCTGGAATAAAATGGGGTTTTGGATATTGGGAGAGTTGTTGAAGATATGGGAAAAAATTTAATCGTCAATTAGCTGAGACTACTTAATACCCGAAATAATCTGAAGGGCCTGAATAGCTTCTTCAAGTCCTATTATACCGTCACCTTTAACATCAAAGATTTCTAATTTATCAATTTGATCCTGGCAGTCATCATCACTAGGCCCGGTAATAGCTTTAATATCAATCCGGATTTCGCTTCCTCCTTCATTTACAACAAAATATCCTCCGGCCGGAGACGTTACAAGGAGTTTGGAACCGTTTTTATAAACATTAATAATACCAATATCACCGGGTCTTGCTCCACCTGCCTGGTCATATGGTTCGTAAACAGGAACATCAATGACGTAATTATTATATTTATTCAACCCGTCATTATCTTCTGCTGTCGGCGTAAAAGGTATTGAATCTTCATTGGTTACGATAAAAGTATAGACTGTATCATTTTTATGAGTTATAATTTTATCATTAACAGTCAGTGTCCCCCCTATTCTGCACGGAAGGGGAATAACAGCCCAAGCATTTGATATTGCTAAAAACAGGAATAAAGTAATTGCTAAAAATAATTTTTTTTTCAACATATAAAAGATACCTTTCTGATTAAAATAGCCCTTTCCTTTTCCTATACTTCAAATACTGAAAAGAATTACGGGCCTGATAAAAAATTGCCAAATGAAACATTTTTTATTGATTGTTTTATATCAAGTTTTGTTATATTTGTTCAATAGGGTATAATATGTATTATGGAGTAGGATTTTTCTACCCTGCTTTCCCTGCTTAATTAAAATTACTTGCAGCAAATTAGTCAACAACCCTGGGCTAAAGACTCAGGTATTTGCTTGCCGCAATTCTATATATCTGTCTGTTTACGGATTAGGAAAGACACAGGAAATAAATTATTTGGAAAAATCTGAAACTGAAAAAAATAAGTGGATTGTTTTTTTTGTTGTGGGTGTTGGGGTTTTCATGTCAACCCTTGACGGAAGCATTGTAAATATCGCACTTCCGACCATTATGAAAGACCTTTCAGCATCTCTTTTAACAATTGAATGGGTAATGATGATCTACCTGCTCACCGTATCTTCCCTGCTTTTAAGTTTTGGCCGTCTCAGTGATATAAAAGGCAGACGCTGGATTTACACAAGGGGGCTTGCAGTTTTTTCAGCAGGTTCTTTATTCTGTGGTATGGCATCAACAGCTTTCTGGCTTATTGCAGCCCGGTCTTTTCAAGGTGTTGGCGCTGCAATGATAATGTCATGTACCCAGGCTATCATTATTGAGTCTTTCCCTGTATGGGAAAGAGGAAAAGCAATGGGTATGCTTGGCGCTGTGGTTGCATCAGGTCTGACATGCGGACCTGCCCTTGGAGGATGGATTCTTCATGTATTTTCATGGCAGACCATTTTTTATATAAATATCCCTATTGGCATTGTTACAGCTTTTGCAGGAGCCAGGCTGTTAAAAGGCGGCAAAGCTGATATTTGCAGAACAGAATCCTTTGATCTGGCAGGAGCCATTCTTCTGGCCATAACAACAGGTTCTTTTTTATATATTATTACTCACGGACATGACTGGGGATATTTGCATCCGTCAATTATTTGCCTCATGACAGCCTGTATAATATCATTTGCAGGGCTTATATGGGAACAATTTCAGGTGGAACATCCCCTGTTAAACCCCAGTCTTTTAAAAATCAGGCTTTTTACCATGCCTGTTTTAGCTGCCATGATTTTATTTTCCAGCCTTTTTACCATTGTTTTTCTCATGCCGTTTTTTTTGATTTATCCATGTGGATTTTCTCCAAAAATAACCGGTTATATTATGGTTACTCCATTTATTTTTTTATTTATATTTGCTCCAATATCAGGAACATTATCAGATCGTATCGGTTCACGCTTTTTATGCACTGTAGGGATGATAATATTGACTGTATCCTTTTTTTTCATGGCAAAGCTTTCCCCAGAATATTCAAAACTGTCAATTGCCTGGCCCCTGGCCCTGGCAGGTATCGGCATTGCAATTTTTACTGGCCCCAACAATGCAACTGCAATGAGCGCTGTACCTCCTGAATACATGGGCGTTTCAGCAGGTACGGTTGCAACTGTGCGCAATCTGGGTATGGTTCTGGGTATTGCATTGTCAGGGGCCATATTCAACAATGTTTTTCATGACCTTAGCGGAGGATTGAACTTAAAAGTATATAAGCCTGAACTTAAACCGATTTTCATGGAAGCATTTTCATATGCCATGATGGCTGGAGGAATTGTTGCAGGAATCGGTGTTATTATAACTTATTTACGCGGACCGGAAATAAAATGAAAAATATAACAATCAAAGCAGTATTATTTGATTTTGACAGCACACTTACTCTGCCCGGAGCCATTGATTTTTTAAAAATCAAACAGGCTGTAAATTGTCCGGCAGACATGCCTGTACTTGAATATATTAATAATATAAATGATCCAAAACAAAAGAGCAAATCACATAAAATGCTGGAAGATTTTGAAATGGAAGCAGCCGGGATTTCAAAACCTAATATTGGGGCTGAAGACCTTATTCATTTTCTAAGGCATGAAAAAGGTCTGAAAATTGGAATTCTTACGCGCAACACCCTTTGCTCCGTAAAAAAAGCTCTGGAAAATTTTAACAATGTTGAAGAATCCGATTTTGATGTAATTATATCAAGAGATGACCCCATAGCGCCCAAACCAAGTCCTGAAGGAGTTTTGCTGGCCGCACTTAAAATGAATGCTGCTGTGGAAGAAATTCTGGTAATAGGTGATTTTATTTTTGATATTCTGTCCGGTAAAAATGCAGGAGCCTCTAGTGTATATTTAACTAATACTAATATTGGTGGCGATTTTAACAGCCATTCTGATTTAAGTAAAAAATACTTTCATAAATCTGCGGAAGAAAGCGATTATACAGCCGCAAGTTTAAAAGATATAAAAGATATTGTCCGCCTTCACCTGCCTCTTCCAGGTGGAAAATTTCCCAATGATCTTCTTGAAAGATTTTTAAAAGGCTTTGACTTTAATGACCCTTCGATAATTATTCATCCCGGAATCGGTGAGGATACTGCTGCAATAAATATTGATAATGAAGAAGTGCTTATTCTAAAGTCTGATCCCATTACCTTTGCCACAGATTCAATAGGTCATTATGCTGTTCTTATAAATGCCAATGATATTGCCACATCCGGTGCTGTTCCCCGATGGTTTTTGACCACATTAATATTTCCCTGCGGGACTATTCCCGCAGAAATTTTCAATGTTTTAAATGATCTCAAGGATGTGTGCCGCAAATGGAATATTACACTTTGCGGCGGCCATACAGAGATAAGTGACGCAGTTAACCGCCCTGTTATTTCCGGGATGCTTGCAGGAACGGTTAATAAATCCGGCCTTATTGATAAGCAGAATGTAAAAACAGGGGACAGGGTTTTGCTGACCAAAGGACTGGCAGTAGAAGGAACCACTATTATTGCCAGAGAGTTTGAAGAAAAACTTATAGCTCTGGGCATAAAAGAAAAAGAAATTGACACATGCCGAAATTTTCTTTCCCAGATCAGTATTCTTGAAGAAGCAAAAATTGCAGCAGGATTAAAAGGCACAACAGCAATGCATGATGTTACAGAAGGCGGTCTGGCAACAGCCCTGGAAGAACTAAGTATTGCAGCAGGCCACAGGATAAAGGTTCAAATGGAAAACATCCCTGTATTTCCCCAGACCATGACCATGTGCGAACTCCTGGATATTCATCCTCTTGGCTTAATCGCTTCAGGAAGCCTTATTATCTGCTGCCGTGAAGAAATCTGTAAGGATTTGATTGCAAAAATATTTAAAGCAGGTATCAAGGTGACATATATAGGAGAAGTTATGGAGCCAGGCCAGGGAATAGATGCTTTTTATGAAGGAGAATCTGTTGAATGGCCTAAATTTGAAACAGATGAGATAACCGGTTTATTTGAATAAATAATTTGTGACATTTAATTATAAAATAAAGGAGTTGGTAAATGCTTCTTGTTATTGATGTGGGAAATACAAATACTGTTCTGGGTATTTATGATGGGAAAAAACTTGTTTGCGACTGGCGCATAAGAACGGAAAAAAATACTACTGAGGATGAATTTAATGTTTTGGCCAAAGGTCTTTTTGCAGACAGCGGTATTTTGCCTGAACATATTGACAATACAATAATTTCAAGTGTAGTCCCTCCAATGGTATCTATTCTTGACTTTTTTTGTAGAAAATATCTCAAACATGCTCCCCACTGGGTAGATGCAAAATCCGGTTCAGGTATGCCGATTTTATACAGCAATCCAAAGGAGGTTGGTGCTGACAGGATTGTCAATGCAGTAGGAGCCTATGAAAAATACAAAACCAGCCTTATTATCATTGATTTTGGAACAGCCACAACCTTTGATGCAGTATCTGAAAAAGGAGAATACCTGGGAGGTGCAATCAGCCCCGGTATAATAATCGCTTCAGAAGCCTTATTTATGAGAGCTTCCAAACTGCCCAGGGTTGAAATATTTACCCGGCCTGAAACAGTTATAGGCAAAGACACCGTAGGCAGTATTCAATCTGGAATAATTTTCGGATATGCCGGTCTTGTTGACGGAATAGTCAGACGCATGAGCATTGAGATGCAAAGCAATCCCAAGGTTATAGCAACAGGAGGCCTGGCCCCGCTCATGACAGATGTTTGTGAAACCATAGAAGCAGTTGAATCTGACCTGACTCTGGAAGGGCTTCGGATTATTCATGAGAAATCACAAATAAAAGAGGGCTAAATATTTCCAGTGAAGTAGAGAAATATTATTCCGGTGCGTTAGGGCTATTGATTAACGCACCCAACAATCGCTTTAGTACCTTAACCCTACAACGACACCTATGTTTTTAAAGCCCCAAAGGGGCGGATTAATACAGCCCAGGCCAACGGCCTGGGACTGAAAATACCCAAACGTAAGCCCTGAAAGGGCGAATTATGAGAAATAATATTTTTGCACAATTTTTTTAATACGCTCTTTCAGAGCTTGTTTTAATGGGTTGTTCCAATCCCAGGCCGTTGGCCTGGGCTTTACTAATAAGCCCCTTTGGGGCTAAGTGTCGTTGTAGGGTTAAATGGCTAAGTTCTGCTCCGGTACATATCGCCCAAGTTCCGGTGGTATAATCACACCCTGATTTCTCAACATCTGAATCCGGTATAAAAATGCAGCACCTCTGAGGATATGCTTTGCAACATCTACAACCCTTCGATTTTTCACATCCTCAAGATATGAATTCTTAACCCAGGCATTAAATGCTCCTATACATGGGCCGCACCATATCTGGTAATCCATTTCACGGCCTTTTTCTCCGGTGTTGGACCATCTGGAAGCCAGGCCCAGATACCAGCGGAAGATCAGGGCCATCTTTTTTTTGGGATCTTTTGCAGCGTTTACAATCTGGCTGGGGTCTCTTTCTTCAAAAAAGTTTTTTGTTTCTTCCCAGATAGTATCCAAATTTTTTCTAAAAACCTGTTTTTCCAGTTTTGCGCGTTCAGGACCAGGAATTTCTTCAATGGAATTATATGCATCATAAAGATCATATAATTTCTGGGCCCGCATGGGAAAAAAAGAACCGCGCCTAAGAACCTGGAGTTTTACACCCATTTCAAACATGTCAGAGGCCGGGGCCATTGCCACGTCTGCCATGTCAGCTTCTGACAACAATTTCTTTGTATGCTCACAGGCTCCTGCTTCCACACATCCCTGGTTTACAGTTCCTGTTACAACATAGGCAGCACCCATTGCAAAGGCTGCCAGGGCTGCTTCAGGGGTTCCTATACCTCCACCAACTCCTACCCTGACAGGCTGTGCATATTGATAATTTGCCTGGATTTCATCCCGAAGTGCAATTATGGACGGCAGCAGGGAAACCAGGGGGCGGTTATCTGTATGCCCGCCTGAATCTGCTTCTGCTGTTATATCATCTGCCATTGGAATTTTTGCTGCAAGTGCTGCCTGTTGATTTGTTATCAATCCCTGGGAAAGTAATTGCTGCACAATCTTTTCAGGCGGTGGCTCCATAAACTTTGTTGCTACTTCCCTGCGGGAGATTTTTGCAATTATTTTATTTTTTATTTCAATTTCATTATCTGCATTTAATCCAAGTCCTGCTACCCGGTAATAAACAACATTGGGAGTAAGAGCAATAAATGCGGCAGCTTCAACGCATCTTACACCATATTTCAGGTAAAGCTCCACAGAACCCCGTTCAAGTGCCGGTTCAGCCGGACTGTGTATCAGGTTAAAGGCATAAGGGCCGTTTGGAAGGGCCTGCTGAATTTTGACAATGGCTGATTCAATTCTTGAAGGCACCAAGCCGCCAGCTCCAAAAGAGCCTAAAAAACCGGATCTGCCAAGTGCTATGACCATTTCTTCAGATGCAATTCCATTTGCCATTGCACCTGCATAATAGCAGTATTTTGTTCCATAGGTTTCCTTGAATTCAGGATCACCAAGCTGTTCAGATTGAAATGCCGGGGCATATGCCCTGGTTTCAAATGAATCCTTGTCAAAAGTTTTTGATCTTTGGGAGGCTGTGCCTGTAAGCCCGTTGTCATTGATTATATAACAAGGATTTTCCAGGTTCAATAATCTGTTCTTAATTTCCTGATTGTCAAAGGAAGCTGCATTTTGGAGGACAGTCCATCCCCAATTTTGGTCTTTATATGTATCTGATAGACAAAGTTTGTTTTTAGTCATGTTATTTCCTGTAATCATAATTCAATCACATCCAGTCCGCTTTCAATTGCCAGTTTTTTTGCCGGTCATCAAAAGTTATAAAGTATTTAAATCCGGCTGTAAGGGCTGATGCAACGTGTATAATATCCAATGACCGACTTCCGATATTCTCTGTATATTGTTTTACAAGATCAACTGATTTTTCTAATGTTTCTGACCAGTTAATCTTAATTTTTGTTATTATTCCGGTTGATATATCTTTATTCAGATTTTTTTCCAGTTGGTTAAATTGTTCTTTTGTTATCTCTTTTCTGAAAAGCTTAAGAGCAAATGCATTATTAATTTCAACATTGTGAAACAAGGAGATTGGAATGACAATTTTGTTTTCAATAATCCATTTTGACAATTTTTCAGATTCAGGCTCAGGATAATAAAGTTTTATAATAGCACTTGTATCGCAATACAGGTTCAAAATCTGTCCTCTCGTGATTCTTTGAGATAATTACTTACATTTTTTCCAGGAGGATTTTTTCCAAAAACAGACTGCGCTCTTTTAGTAAAATCAGGCCATTGATCTGATTGTTCAGAAAAAGAATCAAAGATATTTTCTGATAAATCTTTTTTCTCTATTATGCTTTGAAAAAATATAGCTTCTTTTTTCAGACTTTCTTCAATCTCTCTGATTCTCTGCCAGATCCTTTTTTCAGGTAAAGTATCTGGAATATTGATTGTAACGATCATAAAACACCTCACTAAGTATATATTATGCATCTTC
>JAUCGD010000378.1 GCA_030377945.1 Desulfobacterales bacterium HSG17
TACAGGCTGTTGCAAATATAGTAAATAAACATCAAGTAAAACTGGTAGTTATAGGAACGCCAAAAGAAAACGGGGGCATTGTCAAACTAATTCGAAAACTGGGTATTGGAAATTACATCAGATTTACAGGTCGTATAAGCGATACCGAATTTGTCATGCAGTATGCCAGGGCAAGTATGGCTGTTATCCCTTCTGTATATGAAGGTTTTGGCCTTCCCGCAGGAGAAGCTATGGCCTGCGGCGTTCCTGTTATCAGCACAACAGGAGGAGCTTTACCTGAAGTAATTGGAAATGCAGGTATGATGGTTCCGCCCGCAGACCCGGCTGCCCTGACTTGCGCCATTAGCGATCTTCTTGATTCTCCTGACCAGGCCATGCTTCTGGGAAATGCCGGATTTCAAAGGGTTCAAAACCATTTTACATGGGAAAAAGCAGCCATGAAAACTGTTGATGCATACAAGGACGCAATAAGTGATTACCGTTAATTTTAATAAGCTCAAAATATGGCCCGGCTACAAAATTCTGGATATTGGATGCGGTTCAGGAAGACACACAGGCGAGGCACTCCGTTTTAAAGGCACAAAAGTTGTGGGAACAGATATTAATTTTAATGATCTGATCCAGGCAAGAGAAAGATTGGCTTTTCAGGAAGAAATAGGAGAAAAAAGAGGAGATTATATCCTTGCAGCAAGCAATATTACCTGCCTGCCTTTTCAAGATAATTATTTTGACCTTGTTGTATGCTCTGAGGTACTGGAACATATACCTGACCATAAAAAAGCTGTTTCTGAAATCATAAGAATTTTAAAACCTGGGAAAAATCTTGTGGTAAGCGTCCCAAGATATATGCCTGAACAAATCTGCTGGTTGTTGTCTCATGAATACCACAATAATCCCGGCGGTCATATCCGCATTTACAAGACAAAAGAGCTGACTGAGATTCTTACTCAATTCGGAGTTAAAAAATGGGGCTTCCACTGGGCGCACAGCCTTCATACTCCATACTGGTGGCTGAAATGCCTGATAGGACCTGATAAAGAGGATTTCAGGGTAGTTAGTTTTTATCATAAATTTCTGGTCTGGGATATGATGGAAAAGCCTGGAATCACACGATTTATTGAAAAACTGCTTAATCCGTTACTGGGGAAAAGCGTTGTTTTGTATTTAAGGAAATAAGATATTTTTTATTTGAACCATGATTAAATGATTAAATGATTAAATGATTAAATGATTAAATGATTTATATGATTAACTATGAATATTCATGTAAATCATTTAATCATGTAAATCATGGTTCCTAATGCTTCATCGCAACTGACATGGCTGCTTCCATGACAGCTTCGGAAAATGTGGGGTGACTGTGGACAGTCCTGGCTATATCTTCGGAACTTGCGCCAAATTCCATTGCCAGTACGCATTCTGCAATCAAATCTGATGCTCTTGGCCCAAGGATATGTACTCCTAAAACACGGTCTGTTTTGCTGTGGCAGATGATTTTCACAAATCCGTCTGTCTCTCCCATGCATCTGGCACGACCTGTTCCTCCAAAGGGAAAGCTGCCGACTTTGTGGGGGATTTTCTGTTCTTTAGCCTGTTCTTTTGTTATGCCCACACTTCCCACTTCCGGCCATGTATATACAGCAGATGGAATTGTATCATAATTTACTTCTCCGGGCAGTCCTGCCATGTTTTCAACAGCAGCAGTGCCTTCGGCAGATGCCTTGTGAGCAAGGGCCGGGCCTGGAATGAGATCGCCGATTGCAAATATTGAAGGAATATTTGTGAGGTATTGTGTATCCACAATTACATGGCCGGTTTTTTCATCTGTTTTTATTCCCAGAGATTTCAGTCCAAGGCCCTGTGACATTGGTCTGCGTCCTATTGCCACAAGGAGTTTATCGCATTCCAGGCTTGAGCTTTTTCCTTTGGTTTCAATATTTACTTTTATTTTTCCATCTGTAATATCCGCACTGGTAACACAGGTGTTTAAATTAAATTCAAAGCCCTGTGTTTTAAGAACTCTTTCCAAAGTTCTTATTACCTGTCCGTCCAGGGTTGATGCAATCTTAGGAAGCATTTCAATGACTGTCACCTTTGCACCAAGACGGCTCCACACAGAACCAAGTTCCAAACCAATGACACCGCCGCCAACAATGCAGAGATGTTCTGGAACCTTATCAAATGAAAGTGCTTCAGTGGAGCTTACTATATATTCCCCGTCAAAATCCAGTCCCGGAACTGCAACAGGTGTGCTGCCTGTGGCAAGGAGGATATTTTTTGCATTGAGAGTAAGAGTATCGGATTCGGTCACAACCTCCACCTGGTTTGGGCCTTTAAGGGTGGCAGTTCCATGTATTATGTCTATTTTATTGTTTTCCAGGAGTTTGCGAAGCTGGTCTGTAAGGTCTGATACAACCTTTTCTTTCCTGGTCATCATGGTTTTCAGGTCAAGGGATACTTCCCCTGTTATAATGCCGTGTTCTGCAAATTTTTCCCTGGCCTGGGAATAATGCTCACTTGAATCAAGAAGGGCTTTACTGGGGATACATCCCACATTCAAGCAGACTCCCCCAAGGGTCTTTGATTTTTCAATACAGGCAACTTTAAAACCAAGCTGAACAGCCCTGACTGCGGCAACATATCCACCAGGTCCTGAACCGATAATAATAAGATCATATTCTTTTTCCATATTAAACCTCCATGAGCATACGTTCGGGATTTTCCACACATTCTTTAATCCGCTTTAAAAATGTTACAGCACCCCCGCCGTCCACAATGCGATGGTCATAACTGAGTGCCACATACATCATTGGCCTGATTACAATCTCGTCATTAACAACAACCGGCCTTTTTTCAATCCTGTGCATTCCAAGAATACCGCTCTGGGGTGAGTTCAGTATGGGAGTGCTAAAAAGAGAGCCGAAAACACCGCCGTTAGTTATGGTGAACGTTGCTCCTTCCATGTCTGATAATGCAAGGCGGTTTGATTTGATTTTGACAACATAATCAACTATGGCCTGTTCAATTTCGGAAAAACTGAGTTTATCAGCATTGCGGATTACAGGAACCACAAGGCCCTTGGGAGAACCCACTGCAATACCTACATGATAATAATTATGGTAAGCAATGTCACTGCCTTCAATAAAAGCATTGATCTCAGGAAATTCTTTTAATGCCTGGACACTTGCCTTGACAAAAAAAGACATAAAGCCCAGGTTTACATCAAATTTTTTCTTAAACGCTTCCTTATATTGAGAGCGGATTTCCTTTGATTTGCTCATATCAATATCATTAAAGGTTGTGAGCATGGC
>JAUCGD010000379.1 GCA_030377945.1 Desulfobacterales bacterium HSG17
AAATATTTCAATTGAGCTGATAATGACACCTAAAAAAGAGACTGGTCCTGTTAAAATTAAATTTAAAAGACAGCTGTTTAAATCCAGGCCGGCAGAAGAACTGGATTCGATTATTGTTAAAGGGGCGCGGGAACACAACCTTAAAAATATTGATGTGGAACTGCCTAAAAAAAAGTTGATAGTTTTTACAGGTGTTTCCGGTTCAGGAAAATCAAGCCTGGCTTTTGACACCATCTTTGCCGAAGGCCAGCGCCGGTATGTGGAGTCTCTGTCTGCTTATGCACGCCAGTTTATCGGGCAGATGGAAAAACCAAAATATGATACCATCCGGGGGCTTTCTCCCACTATCTCCATTGAGCAGAAAGCAGCAAGCAAAAATCCCAGGTCAACAGTGGGAACCATTACAGAAATATATGATTATCTTCGTGTACTCTTTGCCCGTATTGGGGAGCAATACTGCTATAAATGCGGCAGCAGGGTGGGAAGAGGTGATGCTCAGAGCATGGTGGCCCAGATCATAGAGATTCCGCCCTCTTCAAAAATTCTTATTATGGCCCCTGTTGTGGAAAACAGAAAAGGGGAGCATCGCAAGCTCCTGGAAGAACTGAACCGGGATGGGTTTGGCAGGGTTCGTATTAATGGAGTTGTATTAAAAATTGAAGAAATTCAGGCTCTGGAACGGCATAAAAAGCATAATATTGAAGTTGTTGTTGACCGTCTTTCGGTGCAGGAGAATGATAAATTTAGAAAAAGGCTGACCGATTCTGTTGAAACCGCTCTTAAGCTGGGTCAGGGAAAGCTTGTTGTTCATATCATGGGCAGGGAGGACTTGAAAATGAGCGAGGCCAGATCATGCTGCGGAATTGCCTATCCTGAGCTTGATCCTCCCTTGTTTTCATTTAACTCGCCCCTGGGCATGTGCCCTGACTGCAACGGCATCGGAAGCCAGCTTTCAATGGACCCGGACAGGATTATACCTGATAAAACTCTTTCCATACGTGAAGGAGCAGTTATTCCCTGGAAAAACTATTTTTCCAAACCAGGCGAGCAGAACTCCTGGGGAGGACGCCAGATTGAGGCTATGGAAGCCCAGTGGGGCATTGATCTGGACAAAGCCTGGAATAAGCTCTCAAAAAAGCACAGGGATATAGTTCTTTACGGGTCTGAGGGCAGGGAAATAAAAGTAAGGTGGGATTCGGAAAAAATCCAGGGTGATATTAAAATGTCCTGGGAAGGACTGGTTAATACCCTTATGCGCCGTTACCTCCAGACCCAGTCTGAAGGCCAGAAAAAATGGTATTCTGCATTTATGTCGGAAAGCACATGCAAAACATGCAGCGGAAGAAGGCTCAAGCCTGAAGTGCTTAATGTAAAGATTGAAGGCCGGTCCATTATGGGCATAACTGAAATGACCATAAGTCAGGCATATAATTTTCTCAAAAAACTTAAGCTTAAAGGCAATAAAAAGCTTATTGCCGATGAACTGCTCAAGGAAATAACAAACAGGTTGAAATTTCTTCTTAATGTGGGACTTGACTATCTTTCCCTTAACCGCAAAGGCCCAACCCTGTCAGGAGGTGAATCCCAACGCATCAGACTGGCTTCACAGGTAGGTTCCGAACTTACAGGAGTTTTGTATATTCTTGATGAACCTTCAATCGGGCTGCATCAACGTGATAATATAAAACTGCTTGAAACCCTCTGCCATCTAAGAGATATTGGCAATACACTTATTGTTATTGAACATGACCAGGAAACTATGGAGGCGGCTGACTGGATTGTGGATATTGGCCCAGGTGCAGGACTGCTGGGAGGGCAGATTGTAGCCCAGGGAACACCTGCACAGATCAAGAAAAATAAAGTCTCTATTACAGGCAGTTTTCTTAAAGGAACGGAAAAAATTGAAATACCTGGAGCAAGGAGAACTCCGAGGAAAACAGGTAATAAATGGGTTACCATACAAAAAGCATCTGAAAACAATCTGGCAGGTATAAATGTAAAAATTCCTTTGGGGTTAGTGGTGGCAGTAACAGGGGTTTCAGGTGCAGGCAAATCAACACTTATCAATCAAATTCTCTATCCTGCCCTGGCACGCAGACTTCACGACTCAAGCCTTGAAATGGGAAAGCATTATGGCATACAGGGGCTTTCCAATCTTAACAAGGTCATAAATATAGATCAGAAAGCCATAGGCAGAACCCCAAGAAGCAATCCTGCCACATACACCAAGGTTTTTGACCATATCCGCGATCTTTTTGCCCTGCTTCCCGAAGCAAAGACAAGGGGGTACAAAAAAGGCAGGTTTTCCTTTAATGTAAAAGGAGGAAGATGTGAATCATGCAGCGGAGACGGATATATAAAGGTTGAAATGCACTTTCTGGCAGATGTTTATGTTCCCTGCGAGGTCTGCTGGGGAAAGCGTTTTAATAATGCCACACTTGAGGTAAAATATAAGGGGCATTCCATCTCAGATGTATTAAATCTTTCAGTACGTCAGGCCCTTGAATTGTTTGGCAGTTATCCCAAAATAAAAACCATACTTGATACTCTTATGGATGTGGGCTTAGGCTATATAAAACTGGGACAGGCAGCCACCACACTTTCCGGAGGGGAGGCCCAGAGGATCAAGCTTGCCCGTGAACTGGCTAAAAGAGGAACCGGAGACACTCTTTATATCCTGGATGAGCCCACAACAGGACTTCATTTCAGGGATATAAGAATGCTCCTTAATGTCTTGCAGCGATTGGTTAAAAGTGGTAATACTGTTGTTGTTATTGAGCATAATCTGGATGTAATAAAAACTGCTGACTGGATCATTGATCTTGGCCCTGAAGGGGGGGATGCAGGAGGCAGGGTTGTGGCTTACGGTTCACCGGAAAAGGTTGCCAAATCAAAACACAGTTATACAGGATTTTTTTTAAATGAAATATTATCTTAAACGTTCTTTTGCTATTTTCTTGCCGATCTTTTTGTTTGTATCAGGTATAATTACAGGTCTTTATCTTAATTTAAAGAGTGTCAGCGCCATACACCTTGATGTTTATATACCTGTAATGATCCTTATAGCTGTTGGCTGTATTATGGTTGCAAAAGCAAATAAACAGAGAGACACTGCTGATTTCCTTAAAAATCAGCAGGCAGATTCATACAATCTTTTTGTGCCCCGTGAATTTGTTGGTCTGCTTAACAAAGACAATATTACCAGTGTCAGGCTGGGAGACTGTATTGAAAAAGAAATGACGGTCTTTTTTTCCGATATTCGTTCATATACCAAATTATCCGAGTCTATGACATCTATTGAACTTTTTAA
>JAUCGD010000380.1 GCA_030377945.1 Desulfobacterales bacterium HSG17
TTTGAAAACATTTTCCAGGCAAGAGACAATTGATCTTGTCAGATGGATTCAAGAAAAGAATCATAAGGCATACCTTTCCCACAGAAAACATAAACTTGGGACAAATTTATCAGGTGAGGATTCGTTGATGAATTTGGTTATGAACTGAGCTGAAAATTATAAGTGTCGTTGTAGGGCTAAAAACTTATTACTTTTATAATAATAACCATAAGGTCTAAAAACTGAACACCAATTAAAAACATATTACTTTTATAATAATCATCATAAGGTCTATTTTGTCAAATTAAATTATCAATAAGGGCGTTTTGTCAGATACTGCCACATATGATATCCGTAGTCCACAAGAATATCACTTGTAATATCACATGCAAAATCAAATAATTCACTTTCTCTGTCTTCGTCTTCAGGGGTTGTTACATTTATCCAGTGGCTTTCCGGGCCTTCCGGAGTTTCCGTTATGTTTACCAGTTCAACTTTAGAATATTTATTTTTTATTGTTTATATTAAATTTTCAATAAGCTCTTCCTGTTTAAAATTTATCATATTTTAACTCATTTATGATAATCGGCACAATTTCATTTGCTTTAATAAGCTGATGTAAAGCTTCTTTTTTACGCACATTTGCATCAGAATAATCAGCACAATTCCTGACAAGCTGCATTCTTGAAAGATATGATCTAAATTTAGAGGGAAATAATTTCTGTGATTTGATCAACAAACGGCTGAACTCAGCCTGAACTGGGTTGTCTAAAAACAGCAATTTTAAGCTAAATTTTTTACCCATGTTCTGGACTTTTTTATCTTTAAAATTCTTACCATACATTTCATTTTGCTATGAACCAAGTAATTTTATTCTTTTTGCAGTATTCCATAATGCTCTTTCTATTGTTTAATGATGACATTTCCTGTAATCTAATGCCTTTAACGAAATGAAAAAATCAAAGGAAAAAAATATGAGTTCAAAATATAAATTAAAAAATAGCAGAGATGATTGGAAAGAAAAAGCAAAGACGCGTGGTGAAGAATTACGTTATCAGTGCAAAGAAAAATCCCGAATAAAACAAGAGCGTAATATGTATAAAGTTCAGGTGCGTGAACTCAAGAAGCAATTGGAAAAAGAACACCAAAAAAACAATCTCCCTGTCCCTGATAAAAAAGAGCTTGTTTATATTTCATTAGTGCTTTTTCTCGTAGCCCGTATCAGTTTTTGTGCTGTATCCAAAGTTCTTGGGGTGCTTTCCAGTTATCTGGGGATACCAAAGGTACCATGCATTCAGACAATTATTAACTGGGTAACCCGGCTTTCCATAGCAAGAATGCAAAATCCAGCTTATTTAAAATGTCCTTCAATTGATAAAAGCGGATTTACTAACGGATTTTTATGGATAATAGACATTAGTATCGGTTTAGGTTCCGGGAAAATTCTTACGATAATGGCGATTAATCCCAAACATCACATTTTGAATGATGGTGCGCCAAAACTTCAAAATGTTCATTGTGTTGCTGCTGGAGTAGCAGAATCTTGGACAGGTGAAGCTATTGCAGATTTTCTTCAAAAAATTATCGCTGTTACAGGGCGACCCATAGGCTACCTCAAAGATGGGGGAAAAGATTTGGCAAAAGGTGTCAGGCTTTTGGTGGAGCGTGGATTACCCGCTGTTTCAATTAATGATATATCTCATATCATTGCCAATCTTTTTAAACATGAATATGAGAAACATCCGATGTATGATAAATTCATAAGCACATGCGGGAAAATTTCAAGCAATCTCAAGCAGACTGTTCTTGCCTGTCTTGCTCCTCCAAAAGTTACCACAAAAGCCCGTTTTATGAATCTTCAGCGCCTGATAATCTGGGCTGATAAATTGCTTAAACTCTCACCAAGAGGCCGTGCAGCAAAAAATTCTGTTCTTTCAAAACTGCGGGCAGGCATGGATGAAATTCCAACATGCAGGGGTTTAATAAAACGCTTTCTTCGTGATGCCAGGATTATGTCAAAATGTCAAAAAAATAGTATCCTCTTTAAATTTTATGGTAAGCCATAAAAAAAGTTGCACAATATATTTTTGTGATTAACATCTTTGCATTATGAAAACAAAAGAAATTTCTGAAAAATTAATAAAACTTCAACAAGCAATTAAGCGAGTAGAAGATCCGAATACTGAACAGCATATTAAGGAATTGTTGAATTTAGTTGAATTATTAGCTTCAGAAAATTCAAATTTAAAACAAGAGTTACAGAAATGTAAAGATGAAATCAACAGGCTTAAAGGTGAGCAGGGAAAACCAAAAATAAAGCCTGGCAAAAGCAAGGGGAAAAATTTTTCTAGCGAACCTGAGCGCAAGGAGGCTGAAAGCAAAACTCCTAAAGTAGGATTTAAGCTGGACAAATCTTCACTGGAGAAACTTAAAGAAAAACGAATTCCTGAAGAAGTTCTTGTAAGCATGGAAAAGCTTAAAGGCAAAAGATATTCAGATGAAGCCGAATTTTTAAAAGCTTTGGAAATGGAAATAGGAGCTGAGGCGACCGGGCTTTACGGTCATTTGCTTGTTAAATATGCCCGATATAAGAAAAGAAACCGTAAACCCAAGATTCCTGAAATTTCTATTGACCGTGAAGAGACATGTTCTGTTGATACGGAAGAACTACCGGGCGATGCCAAGTTTAAAGGATATAAGCCAAAAGTAGTTCAAGATGTTGTTATCAATAGAGCCTACGCATAAACATAAAATATTCCATAATATCAAATATATGATACCAATACGAATTATTTTGTTTTGTAAAAACATAAATCAAATATAAATAAAGTATGCGATTATACTTTTGCATTTTATTTTGGGATAATGATACAATAATTTAAAATAACAGATAAATAGGATAAAAAAATGTTGCTTCTCATTAAAATATATGATATGGGAGAGATATAAAATCTTCAATGAGAAATTCTCATTGAAGACAAGTTTACAAAATTGATAAATCAATAACAATATATATCTTATTATAAGGAGCTTACCATTATGCTAAATATCTCATCGCCCCCCATTGAACAAATACCTTTAGTTGTTGTAATAAATAAAGACGACGAACTGCTTCTTAATTCACCGTTTACCCCATGGTATTCTTTGCTAAAAAATATGCCCTGGCAGGATCATTTGGACATTGCCGTCATGTATTATAATGCTTTATATCATTTTAATACGTGTGCCAATAAAACCACCAATAATATAGACACAGAAATAGTTGAGGAGAGCAAAGAAGAGGCAGCCTTAAGAATTCTTTCCAATCGTCCTACTGTT
>JAUCGD010000381.1 GCA_030377945.1 Desulfobacterales bacterium HSG17
GTTTCAAAAACTGATATAATGGGAGCATGGTATGCAGGGTTGAGTCTCTCTACGCCAATTGAGATGATAATGAATTCTCCGCCTCTTTTCTGCTCGCCTGACGATACTCTTGATTCAGCATTAAACAGGAGGTAACTTCATGACTATCTTAGTTGTTGGTCACAAAAATCCAGATACTGATTCAGTTTGTGCAGCAATCGCACTTGCTGATCTCAAAAAAAAACTTGGCGAAGACATTGCGCCGGCAGTTCAAGGAGAACTTAACCCGGAATCCAACTTTGTACTTGGAAAATTTGGTGTAAGCGCACCTGATGTTGTCACTTCATATGCAGGAAAAGATCTATATATTGTGGATAATTCAGATCTTGCCCAATGCCCTGACGATCTTGGAGAAGCGAATATTCTTGGTATTGTAGATCATCACAAACTTGGTGATGTAAGCACAGGACAGCCCCTTGAGTGCTGGATATGGCCTGTTGGATGCACATGTACTGTCATAGCATCCATGTATGATTTTTTTAATGTTGAAATCCCTAAAGATATTGCAGGCATCATGCTTTGTGCTATTTTATCTGACACTGTAATTTTTAAATCAGCAACATGTACTGATACAGATAAAAAAATATGTGCTAAACTTTCTGAAATCTGCGGTGAAACCGATTTGGAATCCCTTGGCATTGAGATGTTCAAGGTTAAATCTGCAGTGGAAGGTACTCCAATACGTGAACTAGTCCTGCGTGATTACAAGGATTTTAATATGGGCGGCAAAGGTCTTGGTGTAGGGCAGCTTGAACTGGTTGATCTTTCAATTGTTGATGGTATAAAAGCTGACCTTGAAAAGGATATTAAAGCCCTTAAAGACGAAAAAGGTCATCACAGCGTATTTCTTATGCTCACTGACATCATGAAAGAAGGCACAGAACTTTTGATTGTTTCAGATGATGAATCTGTTGTTGAAAAAGCTTTTGGTGTAACTCCTGCAAATGGAAAAGTGTGGTTGGATAATATCATGAGCCGTAAGAAACAGATTGTTCCAGACCTAGAAAAGGTCTTTGGATAATCATATTTGAGTGAAAACTCACCCATCTGCTTCGTTGCTGCAAACTTTTGCAATCCTCATGTACTACAGTACACTCCGGTTGCAAAAGTTCTTGCGCCTCACATATGGGCAACTTTTCACTCAAATATATATTTTTAACCAGACACTGATTAGATTTTTGGGACTAGATTTTGAGATTTGAGGCAACTTGAATCTCATTTCTTTAAACTTTTTGAGAGACGTTCAACACCTTTTTTAATTTCTCAGATAACACAGCCACATCAAAAGGTTTAAGAATATATTCATTGCATCCCTGCTCAATCATTTTCTGAATTTTATCTTCTTTGGTATAGCCAGAACAAACCAGAATTTTGATATCAGGATCTATCTCCCTTATTTTTTCAAATGTCTTCTGGCCGTTGATTATGGGCATTACCATGTCAAGAATAACAAGATCTATGTTAGAATCACTTGATTTTAGAACCTCTATGGCCTGTATTCCATCTGTAACTGCTTTTACCTGGTAACCAAGGTTTTCCAGCATTTCTGAACACACTTCAATGACACCTTCTTCATCGTCAATCAGTAAAATAGAGCCTTTTCCGCTGTAAATCGTCTGTTGGGCTTCAGGCATGAGAGTTTTCTTCTTAACCTTGGATAAGGCAGAAGGCAAAAAAATCATAAAAGAGCTGCCTTTGCCAGGCTGGCTTGTTACTTTGAATATTCCGTTATGACTTTTTATAATTCCGTAGGCTGTGGCAAGTCCAAGCCCGCTTCCCTCTCCTCTCTCTCGTGTTGTAAAAAAGGGATCAAAAATTCTTGTAACAAGATCATCATCCATTCCTATGCCGGTATCAGATATTGTAATCTTTACATAATCACCTGCTTTTTTAAATCCGGATTCGATAATATCAGATTCTGTTACACCAACATTTTCAGATTCAATAATAATCTTGCCGCCATCCGGCATTGCATGCCAGGCATTAATAAAAAGGTTCATTAAGACCTGTTTAATCTGGCCTTCATCTATAACTACGCCATGCAGTTGTTTAAAGAGAGACTGCTCAATCACAATATCTTTTTTTGCACTGCCAAACATTTTTGCAGACATCTTTAAAAGATAGTTTATATTAACAGGGTGTGTTCCAGGAGAGGTTCTCTGCGCAAAACCCAATAATTGTTTTGCCATTTCAGCACCATTGGAAACATATTCATCAATATTGGATAGTTTCTTATATTCATCCGAGTCACGCTCCAGACGGAGCTTTACAAGAGAAGCATACCCCTGGATGCCCATAAGAATATTATTAAAGTCATGGGCAATCCCTCCGGCAAGAGTACCGATTGCTTCCATCTTTTGTGCCTGGCGAAGCTGATCCTCAAGGTTAATGCGATCTGTGACATCCCGTGCCACTGCATACACACCAATGTTCTCTTTTTTTCCATCAACAGCAGGCAGATTAATGGGAGCGGCTTTCAACTCCATAAAAGCAATAGATGAATTTGCATCATATTTTGATTGTTTCTGGTTTGCTTTTTTAAACCGTAAATTTAACTCTTTGCTCTCAACGTTTCTGCTCGAATTTTCCCAAACCTGAATAAGTTCACTGGCTTTTAAAAGATCATTCTCATGAATAATTTTTTCAAAACTGGTCCCAGTTAATTCCTGCATTGAAAAGCCCAGCACTTTGTTGAACTGAGAATTTACAAAGGTAAAACATCCTTTTTTATCCAGTGTGAAAATGAGATCAGGAGAATTATTTACCATATATCCAAATTGCTGTTCAGATGCTTCAAGCCTTGCAGACATGGCTTTTTTATCAGCAATAATTTTTTTTTGCACCAATGCATTTTTAACAGTTTTTGTTAAATCTGCAAACTCAAAAGGTTTTTTAAGATAATCCCATGCACCTGTTTTAAGGGCACGGATAGCTGATTCAATAGATGCATTACCTGTGATAATTACAATGACAGCATCCTTATCAATCTCAAGGATATGCTCCATGGCTTCATACCCATTCATATGGGGCATACTTATATCAAGCAGCACAAGATCAAATTGTCCCTGCTCAAAGAGTTTTAAAGCTTCTTTCCCGTCATAGGCGCCAACAGTTTGAAACCCTTCTCTTTGCAGGCAAAGTGAAATGTTGTCAACAATTCTCTCTTCATCATCAACAACAAGTATCTTTTCTGAGCCCATGGTTTATCCAATTATCAATTAAATTATATTTACTATAT
>JAUCGD010000382.1 GCA_030377945.1 Desulfobacterales bacterium HSG17
TAGAAATATTATGATTATAAATGTTAAATCCAAATCTAAAACAGAGTTAATTGATATAACGTCAAAGGTTGAGCAGGCAGTTAGATTGTCCGGTGTCTTAGACGGCTTCTGCATGGTTTATGTGCCTCATACTACTGCTGCTGTTACAATTAATGAAAATGCCGATCCAACTGTTAAAAAAGATATTCTGATGGTGGTTAACGATATTATTCCCTGGAATGCAGATTATAAACATATGGAAGGCAATTCCCCTGCCCATATAAAATCATCTCTTATGGGAGCATCAGAATTGATTGCCATTGAAAATAATAATTTAATTCTGGGAACATGGCAGGGCATCTTTTTTTGCGAATTTGACGGACCCAGAACAAGAAAGGTGCATATACGTTTTATGCAGGGAGCTGTAAATGAATAATCCTGAAATGGATGATACAGATAAAAAAATTTTAAACCTTATACAATCTGATTTTCCCATCACTTCAAGGCCGTATCTTGCAATTGCCAACAAACTGGATATTGCAGAATCAGAAGTGATTTCACGGCTTTCACATTTAAAAGAATGCGGTATAATCAGGAGGATCGGGGGAAATTTCGTTCCCTACAAACTGGGTTTTGTCAGCACACTTTGTGCTGCTGAAGTGCCTGAAGAAAAAATTGATCTTTTTGCACAAACAGTAAATCAATATCCTGGAGTTACTCATAATTATACACGGGATAATAGTTTTAACGTCTGGTTTACTTTTATTGCCCAGTCAATGGAAGAAATAGAGTCAAACCTGAATGCCATTGCAGAACAAACCAATGTTAAAAATATAATCAATCTGCCTTCAACAAGGGTTTTTAAGGTCAGAGCACATTTTAATTTATAAGCTTCCAGATATTAATTTTGGGTGCGTTATCAGTCAGAGATATACCACAGTATTATCTCTTCCTTGCTGCCTTGCCAAAATTAATATCTGAAAGCCTGTATAATGTGGTACGGCAGAATTAAAAATCCTCATTTTTAAGCTTATCAAGAGCTTCGTTTGGCCCTAAAATAATCATTGTATCACTTTCCTTTAATTTAAAAGTTGCTGTTGGAATTACGTTCAGTCTTTTGGGAAATTTTTCTTCGATAGCAACAACCTGAACCCCGAATTGATTAATCAGATTCAGCTCCCTCAATGTTTTGTTGATAAATATTTTTGGCGGAGGCAGTTGTATTATGCTGTAACCTTTAATAAAGGGAAGGTATTTCAGGAGATCCAAAAGCCTGTTTTTTAAGCACTGGGCAAGAACAGACCCCGGAAGTACCGGACAGTCAGGGTATAAATTCCTGTGCGTTGACTGGTCAGAACCAGGAAAAAACAGGTTTGTAATCAGCGTGGCCCCTGAATCAGGAACAGACTTGAAAGGGCTTAGCGCACTCCTGGAAAAATGTGAATCGGAAAAACGGAAAAAGTTGAAAAAGGAACGCCCTGTGGAACCTGTAAGGGGGGGCGGGCTGTTGATTCTTTCAAATAAAATGATTGATAAAAAAAGTTAAGCGCTTTATGGGAGGACATAAAAATGCTGGATATTTTTGAAATAGCCAAAGAAGAAAGTGAAGCACTGGGGATCCAAAAAGGCAGAGTACTGGGAATATTGGAAGAGAGGCGGGAAGTTCTCATGGAGACTTTGATTGAACGGTTCAATCTGGTGTCTGCAAGGATTTCAGAACAAATCAGATCTCTTCAAAACCAGGATGTACTTAAAGCCTTGTTTCATAAGGCACTCAGATGTAAGAACCTGGAAGAATTTGAAGCATTGCTGGACCAGGTAAAGTGAGCCTGGAAACTATCACCTGGAAACTATCACCTGGAAACTATCACCTGGAAACTATCAATAGATCAGGGCACAAACGCGCCGAAAAACATGCGGCTATTATATCAAAGGCAGATCACCCGATTTTTTATCATCCCAAATTTTCAAGCCGCAATATTGACGTGCTTCCTGAATAACACCTGAAGCTTTTTTTGACAGATCAGGATTTGCCTCCTGCTTGAGCCGGGTAAGATAATCTGAAACCTTGCAGAAAAGTACATATTTTTCAATAATTGTCTGCACATCAGATGACAATTTTGTTTTTGATTTTTCATAATACTCCTTTAAAGATTTTTCAGGGATTAACTGCAAGGCATAGAGAACTCTAAGCCTTGGACGGCTGTATGATATGCCCAGAATCCTGAACAAGTGCTCAAGGGTTACCGGGTTATTCCGGCTCTGCTGCACCCAGAAACACCAGTTTCCCCCGTAATGAAAAGAGGCTGTCAGCAGAAAGTAAAACGCGGTTCCTTCAGGCAAAGCCGCATTTTCAGGCGGATGCCGTACCAGCGCCCTTAATGTTTCACTCAATCCTTCAACCATATGATATGGATACCCAGCCTTTGACCATTTATCAGCAATTTTTTCAGCTTCTTGAAACAACTTTTCTTCAGGCGATTCAACAGGATCATCAACATTATAACCATCAATGGAAATACCGATTTCACCAAACCTTTGGAGCCGCTTTTCAATATCTTCAAGAATTCCTTTTTCCCGGTCTGCTCTCCGAATTACCAGGGCATCTCCAGGCCCAAGTTTGGCAAACACAACCTGATGCAGATCACCTTTTTTCCGTTCCCCTCTTTCAAAAAGGTAAAAATCAGCAGGCATACGAAAAACCATAAAAGGGTAAAGAAGAAGCTGCCGTGACCGATTTCTTTTATCCACCAGCAGCAGAGACTCATTTGGTTCCACCCCTTTGATAGTCAAAGGCAGGTCATATTCATCCTTAAAAATAAAAAATTGGTCAGGCCCTGAACAGATTTGAGCTTTTGTTATAGTTCCCCGCTGGATAAAGGCCGGAATTATCATTTCATAATGTGTAAGAAATGAAAGCTGTTCCATAAGTTTTTTAAATTCAGGCCACCACTGCTCCCATGTTTTTGTAATAGATTCCTGGGTATTAAGGCTGAGAGCATGGGATCGGAATTTGTTTCTTCGCTGAACCCAGGATTCAAATTTTTTCCCTTGCGCTGACTGCTTCCTGCCTGACATATAAAAGTCCAAAATTTCCGGCATATAGATTTTTTCAGATGAACCGGAATAAATTTTAAGGATTTCCCTGAGATTCTCAACCCATTGGCCCGGAGAAATTTTTGAACTGAAAAGTTTTTTCAGCCTTGAATCAATGGCAGGATCTTCAACAATCCCCCTGAGATAATCACTGATTACCACCAGTGCCAGAAACCTCAGAAGAGATTCATAAGC
>JAUCGD010000383.1 GCA_030377945.1 Desulfobacterales bacterium HSG17
TATCATTTCCATTGTAAGATAATAATTTTGGAAAACTTGGATGATTCTTAGTGATTGTTTTATTTTGTATTTTAAGAGAAAACTTTTGTTGATCGCCAAAATCATAATCATAGAAAAATTGTTCATCGATGCATAAATTCAAATTTTTTAATTTTATGTCGCAAGATAAATACTTTTCTTCTTTAAATACCAGATTCAGTATTACTGGCATATCCCACCCCATAAATGCATGTTGAATATTTTTGATCTTAAAAATATAAAGATGACTTTCATCCCAACCTAATATTTGTTGGATAATACTGCTTAAGATTTCAAGGGTTACATAATCTGGTACTTCAAATATTCTATGCCATGTTTCTTTTTCTAGAAATATCTCTCCAACTCCGCCTAAATATTGTAGCTTCATGGTATATAAATATTTTTCTTTCATTTGCTTACAGGGCATAATCTTATACTTATTATTTATTAATCATGGTGTAATTCGTACGATCCATCTTTTATAAATGGCACTGTTTAAGGGGAAACGTACATAGAAGTTTGTCCCTCTTTATGATAGGACGCTGTCTGAAAGAAATCTTATGTACCTTTTCGCTTAAATGGTACCATATCTTGTGCATGATTTTCAATCCTTGATACAGCATATTTTTCGGTATTTAATACATATATTGGTGAATTGTTCCTGAGTGAGTCCGGCTTCAAGTCGAGCCTGTTTCAGCAAAACTCCTATTTTAAACTGCTCATATCCTTTGTCATAGTTTTGAGCAAATGCAGGACTTTGTTTTTTTCTTTTTTCTATATATTTATCAAGGTCATCCATATTTACCTCCTTTTCAAATATTCTTTTCCCTTAAAAATCTTCCTTGCCAAATATTTTAGTATGACATATTATCATACTGGAGGTGATAATATGACTGCTGCAAAAATTGCAATAACAATTGATCAAAAAATTTTAAATAAACTTGATATACTTGTAAGCTCTCAAGTGTTTCCGAATCGAAGTAAAATAATTCAAGAGGCTGTATTTGAAAAACTTGATCGAATTGAAAAAAATCGTCTGGCCCGTGAATGTATGAAACTTGATTCTGATTATGAACAGGCACTATCTGAAGAAGGTTTTGCTGCGGAGGCTTAGCAATGCCCAAAATATTAAGAGGTGATATCTGGTGGGCAGATCTCAATCATACAATAGAACATGAACAATCAGTTTTACGCCCTGTACTGGTTCTTAGTCAGGATATTTTTAACCGGTATTCCGGCACTGTCATTGCAGTAGCAATAACCAGCCAACCTCAACAACCCGGATTTCCTTTAACACTTGAATTGAAAAAAGGAGGACTCCCAAAACGTTCCTGGATAAAAATCAGCCAGATCAGAACACTTTCTGTTAAGCGTCTCAATAAAAAAATCAGTCATGCTTCTGATGAAGATATAGATATGGCTATTGAAGGTTTGAATGAAATATTAGGAGCATGATATAAATAAAACAAGGTATACAATAATATGTCTGTAATAATAAACCATTGTAACGAAATATATTCAGGCAGAATTTTTAATATGGTCAGGGAAAATGTAACCCTGAAAAACGGTGTTACCATAGATATTGATACCATTCATCATCCTGGTGCATCAGCTATTGTACCCATAGATGAAAACAACAGGGTTGTTATGATCCGTCAATACCGTCATGCTATGGGCCGCTATATCTGGGAAATCCCGGCAGGAACTCTGAATATGGGAGAAGAACCTCTTGAATGTGCAAAAAGGGAATTAATTGAAGAAACCGGTTTTTCAGGGCATCAATGGGAAAAGCTGGGTGAAATCACACCGGTTCCAGGGTATTCCGATGAAAGAATTCATATATTTCTTGCCACAAAAATTAAAGCGGCTGTGCAGAATCTGGATGCAGATGAAATTTTGGATGTTCATGAAATTCTGATTTATGATGCTGTTTCAATGATTGAACAAGGTAAAATTCAGGACAGCAAAACCATTTGCGGACTTTTTATGGCTTTGCACAAACTGGAAAAAACTATTTAACTGCCTTTGGAATACCTTATATTCAGCCTGGATAACAGGGCTTAATCCTCATGTTTTTTATACATCTTGACACATTCCCGGCCATATGATAATTTTTTAAATAATTCAGAATTATAGCTTAATAATCAGTAAGTTTGCACAAATTTTTCAGGAAGACATATCCTATGAATAATGACCAAAAGATTGAAAAAACAAGCAATGATTTATTGAATATCAAAGATGATGAAATTGATTTGAAAGATATTCAACCATCCGAAAACATACCTGATGAAAATACGCCTAAAGAAAATTCACCTGATGAAAATTCTATGGCTTTGACCGATGGAATGATTATTACACCAAGTTTTTATAGCAAAAATAAAAAATCTGCTGAAGAAAACAAAGATTTTCCTGATGCAGATGTTGAAATCCAATCTCCTGAAAATAGTTCAGATATTTTTGCAGTGGCAGAGGATGAAGAATCAATACTTGATCTTGACACCCAATCATTTCTTGATGATGAAGATGCTATTGATTTAAATGCTCAAACCATTGCCATTTCAGAAGATAATTTAAATTCATCTGATTTTCTGCCTTTTACTGACAGTGAAAATAAACAAGATTTAGAATCGCCTTTTGATGCTAAAACCGTTTTTGCCCCTGGCGGAGATCTGGATGCTGTTGAAACAGAAGAATCTGATAAAGTTGAACATGATGAAATTGATGATAAAGACCCTGTTTTTGAGTTGGGACAGGAAATGCAGGAAGGGGAGCAATCACCGCAAAAATATCAAACACCTGAAAAAGATCAAACAATAGAGCTGAATGCAGACACTATTTCAAATACAAAAAACAATATTGGTATATCTGAAAATGAAAAAACTGATATTGATAAAATAGATGAATTATTTTCCGATTTTGACACAAAGACAATAATTGCTCCAAACGGGGATCTGGATTCCCTTGATTTTGATGGTCCTGTTAATGAAGATTTTGATATAAATGCAGAAACGATTATATACTCTGAACCGGATATAGAAGAAATTTCGGAAATAAAAAATAAAGCAGATGAAAACTTGTTTTCAGATATGGATTCAGAAACAATAATTGCATTACCTGATGATAATGAACCCCTTGATCTTGATGATATTCTTGATGCATCTGACGATGTTAATCCCAACTTCATTGATGCAACAACTTTAAATATGTCTGAAAATGATATTTTTAACGAGTCTGATGAT
>JAUCGD010000384.1 GCA_030377945.1 Desulfobacterales bacterium HSG17
GGCTAAACAAATTGTGGGATTCCATGCAAACTAAACAAGAGCATGGTACTGCTGTAGGAGCAGGGGTAGGAGCAGGCGTCGGAGCTCTTCTTGGGCAGGTCATTGGTGGTGATACTGAAGCCACATTGATTGGAGCTGGAATCGGTGCTGCACTGGGAGGAATAGCTGGCAACCAGATCGGACGCTACATGGATTTGCAGGAGCAGGAATTAAGAAATGCCATTGCAGCTTCAGAATCTGCCAGTATTCAAAGAGAACAGGATATTTTAAGGGCAACCTTTAAAGGTGAGGCATTTTTTGATTATGATTCAAGTAATCTTAAACCTGGAGCCTATGCTGAACTTAGACGAATATCTGGTGTCCTCAAAAAATATCCCCAGACAACAATAGAAGTTGGCGGACATACTGATATCAGGGGGTCAGAAGAGTATAATCAAACACTTTCGCAACAAAGAGCAGAATCAGTAAAAAATGAATTGATACAAAATGGTATTGCACCTGCAAGGCTCAGGGCTGTTGGTTATGGAGAATCACGCCCGATATCTTCAGATCATGCAATGAACCGCCGGGTTGAAATCCTTATCGCCCCAATTAGACAGGGATAATTTTTTAAAGGGGGAGTAAAATGAAAAACATAGCAGTTCTGATTACAGTGCTACTAATGCTTGCTTTACTTAACAGTTGCGGTACTATTTACGGTGCTGCTGTTGATGAGCGAAATGTTGGTACCATAGCGTCTGATCATGAAATTAAAGCTAAAATTTTAAAAAGATTTGCAGATGATGAACATGTAGGAGTACTGGATTTTTCAGTATCCAGTTATGAAGGTCATGTCTATCTGATTGGAGAATATGAAAATCAAACTCAGAAAACCAGAGCAATTCAATTAGCCAAAAATGAAAATGGAGTGACAGGTTTAACAATGTACATGCTACCTGAAAATTCAAAATCATTATGTGGGCCTGCACAAAACCTGGAACTCACTGCAAAAGTAAAGGCAAAACTCATTGGAGATAAAGATATCTGGTCAACCAATATAGATGTTAAAACAATGCAGTGTATTACTGTATTATGGGGGCTTGTAGGTTCAAAAATTGAAATCAGCAAAGCCATTGCCCATGCAAAATCGGTTAAGGGTGTTACAAAGGTTAAATCCTTTCTAAAATCGAAAAAATAGAACTTGATTAATATCCAGATGTACATCATTGAAAGAATATCACTTTGCTGATTATTAGAACGCATGTTTGATAATATCTCAATACTTGCAGGCAGTAAAGCCATGGAAATTATCCAGGATGAAGGTCTTGATCTATCCAGGGTCAAAGTCCTTGCAGGAGCTTCAGGATCTGCAAAATTTCTTGTGTTGACCAGTATCGACAGAGTTTTAATATCTCTATTTAAAGGCAGGACAGACCCTTTATATCTTATTGGAACTTCAATCGGGGCTTTTAGAATGGCAGCTTTTTGTCAGAAAGATCCTGTTAAAGCCATTGAAACACTTGAAAGAAATTATATTGAGCAGCATTATGAGCTAAAACCTTCAAAAAAAGATATTCTTTTTGAAGCCAGAAAAATCCTTGATGCATATATTGATGATAATGAAATCAAAGATATGCTTAATCATCCTTTTTTAAGGCTCAGTTTTTTGTCCAGTAAATGTAAAGGTTTGCTTAGAAATGAGAATACACCATTATTATGGCTCGGGCTCGGGCTTGCTGCCGGTATGAATTTATTTAATCGAAATACTCTTGGAGCATTCTTTGAAAGAGCACTTTTTTGCAATTGTAATATAGAACCATTACCTCCTTTTGCAGGTATGAATCAATTTCCCCTGAATATATATGGTTTAACACACTTAAATTTTAAGCAGGCTCTTTTATCATCTGGATCTGTTCCCATCATCATGGAAGGTGTTTCAGATGTCCATGGAATACCAGGAGTTTTTCGGGATGGCGGTGTTATTGATTATCATCTTGACATACCTTTTTTGCCGGATAAAGAGAGTCTTGTTTTGTATCCTCATTTTTATGAAAAAATAACTCCAGGCTGGTTTGATAAAAAATTAAATCGAAAGCCAAACCCGACCAATATGGAAAATGTTGTGCTTATTGCGCCGTCAAATCAATTTGTACAAGCACTTCCATTTGAAAAAATACCTGACAGAAAAGATTTTATTACATTTAAGGGAAAAGATAAAGAACGTAGGGACTATTGGGACGTAGTTGTCGAGAAAAATAAAATACTTGGTGATGAATTTTTTGAAGCTGTACAATCAGGTCAAATAAGGCAGATTGTTAAACCCCTGTAATAATTTTATGAATGAATTGCCCCATGAGGTTTAACACAATGTTTGTTTGGTCATTGTGTGGAGAGTGCCTGCAATTATCAAGCAGGTGAGTTTCAATGTATTTTACACTGTTTTTTATTGAGTCTATCTGTTTTTTTGTTCCGTATTGGTCGTTTTTCCCCTGGATGGCAAGCACGGGAACCTGGATTTTACTTAAATATTTTTCAATATTCCATGACATGAATTTTGGGTTAAGCCAGACATTATTCCAACCCCTGAAAGCATTTTCTGTATTGCTGCCATGATATTTTTCAAGTCCCTGTCTTAAATTATGGTGTTCATAATTTATTTTTGCCTGCTTTATACAATCCACGGTAATCTGCTCACAAAACACATGAGCAGCTTCAGTGATCAATCCTTTTAACCCTTTGGTCTCTTTTAAATGAGGACTGCCGCTGAAAATAGTGCCAATGGAAGCTCCATCTGAATGGCCAATCAGTATATATCGTTTGATGTGTGCTGCTTTGATAATTTCAGGCAGTGTTTTTAAAGCCTGTGTATGCATAAAATTGATTTTCCATGGCAAAGGAGATGGATCAGACTTTCCATACCCGAATCTTGAAAAAACAAGGGCAGGGCAGCCAGTGATCTGGGAAAGTTTTGCAGGAAAATCTTTCCACATCATGGTGCATCCAAGACCTTCATGCAAAAAGATAAGAACTGGGAGATTTGTTTCTTTAATATTTTGTTCAGTTTGAATATCTGGCACTTTAGGGTGCCATTGAATTTCAATATTTTTAGAACTAAGTTGTAAATAATCTGTCAAAAAAATCTCAATAATTTAATAATTTCATGTAAATGGAGTTGTGGTTCAATTTTTAAAATTTATTAGTTTATAACATAGGAGTTGAAAATATTTCAACTTCTCATAAAATTTTTTTCATGTTAAATTGAAAATAGTTTATATT
>JAUCGD010000385.1 GCA_030377945.1 Desulfobacterales bacterium HSG17
AAATTTTAACAACAAGAGGGGGTTTTTTAATGGCACAGCTTGAATTCAAAGGAAAAACATTCGACGTAGATGAAGATGGTTTTATACTTGATTACACTCAGTTTTGTGATGAGTGGGTCGAATATGTTAAAGATCAGGAAGGCATTGACGAAATGACAGATGAGCATAATCTGGTTATCAAAGTTCTCCAGGAGTATTATGAGAAAAACGGTATTGCTCCTATGGTTCGTGTTCTTTCCAAACTTACCAAGTTTAAACTGAAACACATTTATGAACTGTTTCCATCAGGACCTGGTAAAGGAGCCTGTAAAATGGCCGGTCTTCCCAAACCTACCGGATGTGTATAAATTATCTAGTGTAAGTAATTGATAATTTAAGCAAAAGATTATTCAAGCGGGGTAACTTAAAGTTATCCCGCTTTTTTTGTTTTTTACCACGAATAACACTAATTACACGAATGCTTATAATTTTTAATTCGTGTTATTTGTGTTATTCGTGGTTTTTTATTGTCTGCTTTGTTTACATATAATTCTATTGTGCATCTGATATTCCAACCTCTTCAAAGGTTTTTATATCTGCCAGAATACGGGTTGAAGCATCAATAAGCTCCATAGCAAGGGCAGCACCGGTTCCCTCACCAAGGCGGAATTCCAGATCCAGGAGAGGCGTAAGACCAAGATGTTTCAGCATAAAGCTGTGCCCTGCTTCCACAGACTTATGACTGGCAAAAAGATAATCCCTGGCTGCCGGAGCAATTTCACATCCCATAAGCGCACCTGCTGTTGCTATAAATCCGTCACACACAACCGGAATTCCATAAACTGCTGCACCGATAACCAGACCTGCAAGTCCTCCGATTTCAAGTCCACCGATTTTTGAGAGAACATCAAGGGGATTCTTTGGATCAGGTTTATGAAGAGCCAGCCCTTTTTCAATGGCTGCTATTTTCTTTTTCATGGAATCATCGTCTATTCCTGTTCCCCTTCCTGTGAGCTGTGCAACAGGAATACCTGAGTAAGCTGCAATTATGGCTGTTGAAGGTGAGGTATTGCCAATACCCATGTCCCCTGTTCCCAAAAGATGAACAGGGCCTTTTTCCACAAGCTCTGCTACAATTTCTATACCTGCTTCCACACTTTTTTGAGCCTGTTCCAGTGTCATGGCAGGTTCAACAGCAAAATTTCCTGTACCTTTGCGTACTTTTTTATGAAAAACAGGTAAATCAGGTTCAAAATCCCAGTCAACTCCAATATCTGCAACTTTTACATCTGCTCTGGCATGGGCAGCCAGCACACTTACTGAAGCTCCGCCATTAACAAAATTATAAACCATCTGCCTGGTTACTTCAGAAGGAAACAGACTGACACCTTCAGCACAGATGCCATGATCTCCGGCACAGGTGACAATAATTTTTTTATCCAGTTTTACATCTATTTTACTAAAAATACCTGCAAGGCGTGCCCCTGTATCTTCCAAAATTCCAAGGCTGCCAGCCGGTCTGGCCTGATTACGAAGCCGATCCTTTGCAGCTTCATACATGGCATTGTCAGGTGCTTTTATTTTTTTTATACTGTCTTCCAAAAGGCTCATACACATTCCTTTCTGCTTATATCATAATTAATTTTCCAATTGGCGGGTACAAACCTTATCACCTTTAATATCGTTTTCAAATAAAGAAAAGCCGCGCTCCATAGCACAGAAATCTCCGCACATTGTACAGGTTTTTTCATTTTCAGGTACTCTGCTGGCACGAATTTCCTTTGCTTTGTCAGGAAACATGAGAAGGCGCATATGATCTTCCCAGCGCATATCCCGTCTGGCAAGGGAAACTTGTTTTTCACGTTCCCGTCTGTCAGGATATTTGGCTACATCGCCAATATGCACTGCAAGCCTGGTAACCCTGACACCTTCACGAACATCTTCTACATTTGGCAGGGCCAGATGTTCTGCCGGGGTGATATAGCAAATAAGATCAGCACCATGCCGGGCAGAGTTTGCAGCACCAATGGCTGCTGTAATATGGTCATACCCGGCTCCGATGTCGCATGGCAGAGGGCCGAGCACATAATAGGGAGCATTGCCGCTCATACGCTTTTCAAGCATAATATTTCCTTCAATCTCATCCAGAGGCACATGGCCCGGACCTTCCACCATCATCTGGCAGCCCATTTCCCTGCCCAGTTCTGCAAGTTCGCAATTAATAATCATCTCAGCCATTTGTGCACGGTCATGGCTGTCATGAATAGCTCCGGCCCTGATGCCGTTACCTAGGGAAAGAACTGCATCATATTTTTTCATAAGTGCACATACACGGTCAAACTGTTCATAAAGGGGATTTTCCTTTTTATTATACTCCATCCAGGATACCATAAATGTACCGCCTTTGGATACAAGTCCACCGTAGCGGTATCCCTGCTTTCTCAGACGTTCAATGCTGAATTGATTTATGCCGCAGTGTATGGCCATAAAAGACATTCCATCTTCAAGTTGTTTTTCAATAAGATCAAATAAAAATTCAGGGTCTAGTTTATTGGGATTTTTATATTTTTTTGCAGTATCAAGAAATGCCTGATAAAGAGGAACATTACCCACAGGAAGATCAACACTGTCAATAACTGCTTTGCGTACTTTATCCAAATCTCCGCCTGCTGAAAGCTCCATAATTGTATCAGCTTTTTCCTCCTGTATTGCCCTGGCTTTTTTTACTTCCAGATCAATGTCGTAAATATCTGAAGATGTTCCAATAGAAGCATTAATCTTGGTACGCAGCCCTGTTCCTATACCAACAATTTTCTGGGTTTTTCGGTTGGGGTTATTGGGAATAACAATCTCCCCTGCTGCAACTTTATGGCAGATAAACTCAGGTTCAAAACCTTCAGCCTCTGCAACTGCTTTCATTTGTGAGCTTACAATTCCCTGTCTGGCAATTTCAATCTGTGTTTCCATTGTTTAGTCTCCATTTTTCTGTATTTCGAAAATTTTCCAAAAAAAAACCGTGTTAAAGGGAACCCCTTAACACGGAATCTTGCGGACAACATTTTCCTTAAATTTGTTTATGGCAGGTCTTCTGACTTACAGATCATCCATTAACTGCTCCTTCCCATCTTTTGCAGACAGTGGTTATTTGCAGTATCAGTCCCTGATTACAGCATCGGCCCAACGTTACGGATTCTCACCGTATTCCCTATTCTCTGCCAGCCCTGATATATTCCACAAACCGGCAGCACCAAAACAAATAGTTTATATTTT
>JAUCGD010000386.1 GCA_030377945.1 Desulfobacterales bacterium HSG17
TTTCTTTTATAAATCTGTGAATATTCCTGAACCGGTCATAGATACCGGGAAAACTGATTCCCTCTTTTTCCTGACCCAGATAAAAAGCCGCCTTGGCGCTCCTGAGCAGATCCGAGTGCATGCCATCCGTGCCCAGCATGATCCTCTCTCCATAATCTGCAACATTTGCAAGCCCAACATTATTGTTCAGGTTACTTTCAACATTCTGTGCAACCCAGGTCTTAGAATTTCTCAAAAGTTTCTTTTCCTGTTCATCAAGATATATACAATGCCCAAAAATCGAACCGTTTAAATCAAGGCTGCCGGCATCATAAAGCCGCTGAATGACACGCTTATTATGGAATTTCTGGCAATGCACTTGATCTGACAAATCTTCAGCTACATGTATATGGATACCTGTATTACAATCCTGTGCAAGTGCGACAGCTTTTTCAAGACAGGTATCTCCCACGGTAAAAGATGCATGCAGCCCTACATGCCCCTGGTTACCGGCTTTAAGATAATCTTTTGTCTCCTCAATGCCTCTATCCCTGATTTTCTCACCATCCCGATCTGAAATTTCATAGCAGAGCAGGTGGGAAAGACCAATAGAATCAAAGGCTTCTTTAATAGTAAGAAGCGATCCTTTAACAGCAAATGGTGAGGCATGGTGGTCGATAACAAATGTGACACCGTTTTTAGCACAATAAAGTGCTGAGGCAAGTGCACTTGCCTTGATCATTTCAAGATCAAGGTTTTTATCCAGGTTCCACCAGACATATTTGAGTATATCTGCAAAATTTTCAGGAGTTTTGGCAGGGGCAGGCATCCCCCTTGCCAGGGTTGAATAAATGTGATGATGACCACAGCCAAAAGATTTGGTAACAAATTTTCCCCTGGCATCCACTATCCGCACAGAATCGTCAGATGAAAGCTGCAGGGTATCAATCAGTTTTATTCCACCGTCCTTACCTTCACTCACTTCTATATTAGTTTTTGTAAACTTAAGATCCTGCCAGTCGATAAATATTGCATTTTTAATATACAGTGTCATTATCTTATCCTTTGTCCAACCGGAAGTTTATATCGTCTTTTCCTGTCATACTGATACAAGGCGTTAATGGCTGCCGGGGCTGTTGGAACCAGTCCAATCTCACCGACTCCCTTGGCTCCGAAGGGCCCTTTAGGGTCTTTTACCTCCACGGCCTTGACAATAATCTCAGGCATTGATTTAATTTTTGGCAACCCGAGTTTCACCATTTTTAAAGACTTAAGATACCCTTGATCCAGTTCCAGTTTTTCTGTAAAAGCATAGCCAAGCCCCATCATGACCGCCCCTTCAATCTGGCCTTCAAAAAGGGTGGGATTTATTACTCTGCCGGCATCATGTGCTGCAATAACCTTGTCCACTCTACCTTTGTCATCCAGGCATACCACCTGGGCGGCATATCCATAGGAAAAATGGGTCTGGGGATTTTGAACATCTTTACCCGGGCGTGTTGTCCAGTCACAAAACCACCTTCCCTTGAATTTTTTCCCTATAAGATCTGTCAACTCTTTTGTCTCAAGTTCTTTCTTGAATTTTTCAGCAGCAGTAATCAAAGAGTTGCCCAGAAGGAAGGTACCTCTACTGGCTGTTGTTGTACCTCCAACAACTTCAGAGTCTGTACTTGATATCACATCAATTTCAATATCATCAAGACCCACAACATCACACAAAATCTGTTTTGCAATAGTGTCAACACCCTGCCCCATCTCAGTCCAGCCGTGATGAATAATAATTTTCTTAGGAGAAACAACTTCAATTTGTGCTTCACTTTCATCCATAAGACCATTACCAAACCCAATATTTTTTATGGCCAAAGCAAGCCCTGCATATCTGGCATTATCATAATCATTCTTGACTGCAAGCAGGGTTTCCTGCAATCCTACACCATCACCCAGAATTTGGCCAGTGGCTGTCATGGAACCTTTTTTAAGGGCATTATCAAACCTGAACTGCCAGGGGTTATGCCCTGATTTTTCACACAGCTCGTCCACCATGCATTCCATTGCATATGTGACCTGGTTGACCCCAAAGCCCCTCATGGCACCTGATGGCAGGTTGTTGGTGTAAACTGCTTTGGATACAACATCTACCACTGGCACATGATATCCGCCAGAAGCATGTCCTGCCGCTCTGTTTAACACTTCTCCCCCTAATGAGGCATAAGCGCCGGTATCACCAATGATTATAGCTGAAAGGGCAGTCAACATGCCATTTTTATCACACCCCAGTTTGTAGTCCATAACAAATGGATGTCGTTTAGGATGCATTCGAATGGACTCATCCCGAGAGAGACTCACCTTCACGGTCTGTTTAAGAAGATGGCTGAACAAAGCAGCATGTCCTTGAACCGTCAGATCTTCTTTGCCTCCAAAAGCACCGCCACATGGCACAAGGGTCGCTATTACCTGATACTTTGGCAACCCCAGGATTTGTGCAATAGCGTGCCTGTCTTCATAAATTCCCTGCCTTTGGATGCCTTGTCCCAAGGCTTGTCACAGGACAGTTTGATCCTTCAACGCAAAAAGCTGTCTGGCCGTCTACTGGCAATTACTGCAGGGGTGGTGCATACGACTCAGCCTTGCTGGGATGCGAATCCATTGCAATTCTTCCCTCGGAAATGAGTCGGGAACGATTTGAATGGCTGGAAAAGGTGGCGGGTCAGACTATTAAAACTCCAGGCTCTGAAAGTAATGTGAAAGAGATATTTGATAAATGCTGGGAATTGAGAAATTCCGGAGAAGATTTAGTTATTTTCAATCAGTTTGACGAGTTGGGTAATTATCTGTGGCATCACGAAATAACAGGTTCTGCCATACTTGATATGCTCAATCAAATTATGACACAAGGTGATAAGGTAAGAGGTCTTATTTCGGCAACCGGTTCCGGCGGTACCATTGCAGCGGGTGATTTTTTAAAGAAGGAATTTTCTGAATGTAAAATTGTGGCCTGCGAAGCTCTTCAATGTCCGACACTTTTGAATAATGGTTTTGGAGCACACAGAATCGAGGGTATAGGGGATAAACATATTCCCTGGATCCATAATTCAAAAAATACGGATTTTGTGATTGCCATGGATGATAATGTACCCATGAACCTTATCCGTCTTTTTAATGAACCTGCCGGAAAGACCCTGCTCAAGGAAAAAGGAGTTGCCGATGATTTAGTTGATAATCTCGATCTGCTGGGTATCTCCGGGGCATCCAACCTGGCCTCTG
>JAUCGD010000387.1 GCA_030377945.1 Desulfobacterales bacterium HSG17
CTTATCCCCTGCTCTATGCCACCCCTGAACAGATTGCCAGGTACAACCTGCTCATAATAACAGCACAGGAAAGAATTAGCAGTCAGGGCAAGGTCTCTTACAAGGCTGCTGTAATCTCCCCAGTATCCGTATTTTTCTATACGTTTTGCTGCTGCAAGTTCCAGAGCTTCCTGACTTCGTTTTGCATCTCCCATACGTTTGAGTGCAATGCCGATATAGGCAAGGGGCAGGCAGGATGATGATTTTTTATGATGATTATCAAAAAGGGTGCGCAAAGTTCCCAAGCTCGCGCGGTTAAGCCTGGAAAGTATGTAGGCTGCATAACTTTTTACAGCAAAGTTTACATGATCCCTTGCATTGTTATCCATGTAAGTATTTGTTGGAGGTCCTTTCTTAAGATAGAATTCCATTCTTTTTAAAGCTTTATCCAGCATGGTATTGGGCACATCAACTCCCATATCCCGTGCTGTGAGGAGAAAATCCGTTGCATAGGCGGAAAGCCATGAAGTTTCCGGGCTGTTTTTATTCCACAGGCCAAATCCTCCTGAAGCAAGCTGCATGGATGAAATACGTGTTATTGCTTTTTCCAGCCTGCTAATTCTTTCCTGTGCTGTTATTATGGGCAGGTTGTACCTGGCAATCTGTTCAGGGGTGGCATAGAGCAGGGGATAAGCTCTGCTGGAAGTTTGTTCCAGGCATCCGTAAGGATAGGTTATCAATCCCTTCATTGCATTTTGAAATGACAGGGGAATTTCAGTGGATATTTTTAATTCTGCATCAACAGTAGCTTCTATCATATCTGCTGCCAGAGCCGGATCAAGGGTCAGGGTTTCATTTTGAGCAAGTGATTTAAAGACCTTTCTTGTTGTGGCAGGGTATCCGGGTCTTACAGGAAGGGTCCAGTTTCGGTTCAGGCTTATATCTTCACCGCTCAGTTTCAGGGTAATCCCGGCTGTTCCGTAATCTGCACGAGCTGTAACAGGAAAGCGGATGGTTGTCTTTTCCTGATCTGCCAGTTGAAGGGTCTGTTCTCCTTTTTCCAGTTCAATGGGGCCGTCGGTTTTAAGGGTCATGCTGATGTCTTTTGCTTCACCGCTGAGGTTATGTATATCCAGGGTAAACTCAGACTTATCTCCAGGGGCCATAAATCTGGGCATGGCAAGCTGTGTCACCACAGGGGCTGCAACTGTCACTTCTTTTTCAGCCCAGCCAAAGTTATTGGTGTCAAAAGCCAAAGCCATAAGCCTGAGCTTTCCGTTAAAATCAGGAAGGTTAAATGTTACCCATGCTTCCCCGCTTTCATCAAAAGCCACTGGAGCCTGGAACAAAGATAAAAGTCTGACCTTGTTTTCCGGGCGTTTGCCTCCTGCAAGATCAGCATCACCTCCATAGCGCAGAGCAGCAGGATTACCGTCCATGAGTTCTATGACCTTTGAATATATATCATAGCTGTTAACATCATAGCGCCGTTTTTCAAAGAAATACTTAAGGGGATCAGGGGTTTTAAAATCTGTAATATTTAAAATACCCACATCCACGGCTGCCAGGGTTACAAAGGTTTCCTGGTTTTCCAGCCTGTCTGCTGTTAACCTGACTGTCATGGGGGCCTGGGGTCTGGCCTTTTGGGGCGCATCAATATCAATATTAAGTTTTCGTGAGCCTCTGTCCAGGGGCAGATGAATAAGACCGGCTGCCCTGTTAGGTGTAATTTTTTCTTTTGCATCACCGGGCCTGAATACTGTTGAGCTGATATAAATATTATGGGTATCCCATCCTGCAAGCATGGGAATTTCCACAACACTGCCTTCTGATGAAACCGGCATACGTTTAACCCAGAGTGGATGTTCCCCTTCAACCGTCACAACAGCTTCACCGCTGTGGGGCGGGGTAATTGTAAGGCTGATTACATCTCCGGGCCTGTATGCAGGCTGATCCAGGGTCATGACAACCTTGTCAGGACGGGCTGAACCGGCCTGATCGTTTCCATACCACCAGTAACCTACCCTGAACCTGATACTTGTGGTCAGATTTGTTTCAGGGTCTTTAACAGCCAGTACATACTGTCCGTTTTGAAGATGAAGTGTTAAAGGGGTTGCCCTGCCTTGTTTCAGGTCTATATTTTGGGTAAGATATTGATAATTTTTCTGTGTATGTTTATAAATCCATCCTGTTGATTCTGAAAATTCCCAATAATAATCCCTGTCTTCTTTAATAAGTTCAACCATAAGCCCTTCATCTGCTTCAAGGGTTCCGTCGGTCTTCACTTTGACAACTTCAAAATTCACCGGCCCTGCATCAACAGAGCTTCCAGGAGCAAACTGGGGCCGGATACCAATAAGGGATTTGGCAGGCCAGATAGTTTTATCAACAGCACGGGTAACAGGCCGTCCCCCGCTTTCAAAAAGATCAACAGCAACCCGCACTGAAAGGGGGCTGTTGATTTCCTGCCAGCGGTTGGGAATATCCAGGGTAATATTTCCGAGCTTGTCCAGTTTTTCCTCTGAAAATTCCCAGAGATCACGATAGGTTTTGTCTTTAATATCTCCAAACTCAAAACCTTTAAGACTGTCAAATAAGCTGCGTATGGCTTTAACCCTTACTTTTCCCCCAACTTCATTGCCCGAAGCAGGAGCGCCGTAAAGATACTGACCTGATACGCTAATTTCAAGATTATCTTCAGGCCCTGGAAATTCAGGATCTGCCTTAAGATCAAGTTTCATCCGTTCAGGAAGAAATTCTTCAACATGAAATGTGTAAATGGAACCCGGAGATTTAGCAGAAGGCTCATCCCATAATTTAAGGTTCCATTTACCGGTCTGGGCATCATTAGGCAGATCTATATTTGTCTGATAATAGTTAAGATCACCTGAACCAAGTTTCTGAACTTGCCATGTAAAGCTTTTTACTTGTTTACGGTCAGGCCGGAATAATTTGGCTTTAAGGGGCATGGGATCAACAGGGTTTCCGTCATCATCCCTGAGCAAAGCGGAAACACTAATGGTCTCTCCGGGTCTGTACATATCTCTGGGGCTGTAAACAAAAATTTCACGGTTCCGGTATTTTCTTTTACCCAGATCAAATTCACTCATATCCAGAGCAGGTATTTTCATGGGAAGAATCCCTGTCTGATTTCCTTTTTTAGCAGTAACAAGATAAACTTTTCCCGGCATCTTTTTAAGATAGCTGTATTTTCCGTCTGAATCGGTTTTACCTTTTTCAAGAACATTACCGTCTCTATTA
>JAUCGD010000388.1 GCA_030377945.1 Desulfobacterales bacterium HSG17
TGTGTACTAGAATAGGAAGAAGCATAGATGAATACTCTTAATTATTCTATGCTTTCCAAGGGCATTAGAATCAGAAACAGTAAACCTTCCGATCACGAAATAATTGTAAATGTTTTGAAAGATTGGTGGAATGGTCGCGATCTGAGCAGTATGCTGCCAAAATTGTTTCTGGTGCATTTTACTAACACATCATTTGTTCTTGAGAAAAACAATCAATTAATTGGCTTCTTAATAGGGTTTTTATCACCAGCAACTAGTAATGAGGGATATATTCATTTTGCTGGTGTTCATCCAGATTATAGATATATTGGTATTGGCAAAATGTTATATGACTGCTTTTTTAATCTTTGCAAAGAAAATAATCGTACGATAATAAGAGCCTGTACTTCACCTGTGAATAAAGGGTCAATAAAATTTCATAAAAATCTTGGATTCAGTATTGTAAATGGTAATGCTGAAGTTGACGGCATTCAAGTTACTCTTGATTACAACAAGCCTGATGATCATAAAGTCCTTTTTGAGATAAAAATATAATTTCAATCTATGAATAATATTTATTTTAGATTTATAAAACATTTGGATAATATTTCAACTGGCTGAGACAGAAACAATTTCCTATCCCTGTGATTATGGTAAAATTATCTCCATCACTTTTTTCTTTACACTTTTCATTGCTGTAACATATGGATTTGGACGATATCTTTTTCCCGTTATTGTTCCAGATATAAAAACAGATATTGGTTTTGACTATTTGGTTGTAGGAATGATCACAGGAAGTGCACAGTTTGCCTATTTAATCGCAGCACTAACCAGTGGTGTTTTGACGCCACGCCTGGGGGCTGGAAGACTAATTATTGGATCAGTTTTTTTGTGTGGATTATGCCTGACCTCTTTAGGTTTCACAAAAAACATATGGATGATTGCTGTGCTTTTAATTATCTTAGGCAGTTGTGCTGCTTTTGTCTGGGTCCCCATGGTAGCGGTTGTGAGTAAAACTATTCCCTTTAAGCATCGCTCCAAAGTTTTGGGCCTGATATCCAGTGGGACCAGTTATGGCGTTTTTATCAACGGATTGATCACTCCCTTTTTTATAACCAATTATCATTGGACTTATGTCTGGTTTGCTGTCGGGTCTTCCACTCTTTTTATTACTATATTGGGATATTTCAGTTTGACTTCAGCAGGCATTTTTTCAGTATCAGATGTATCACCTCCAAAAGCCCTAAAATCTCAAAAGATCGTTCCAAAGGTAAATAAAGAAATTTTGTCCTCTACCAATCTCATTATTTGGCTGTTGTTGTTTTTTTGCGGATTGTCCTGTATACCCTTCCAGACATATTTGGTCCCATTCATTCGGGATGAACTTATGCTTTCTGTTAAAACGGCAGGTCAAATCTGGTCTACCATAGGCTTCATAGGCATGGGCGGTGGATTTGCAATCGGCGCTTTATCTGACAAAACAGGCATTCGCTTTGCCCTTACATGTACAGGTTTTTTACTGGCTTTGGCAGCGGTACTCATCTGCCTTCATGCAGCATACTATCAACTTATTATTGCCGGCATTGCATTCGGCCTGGCCTTTTATGCCATATTCGGCTTAGTGCCGGCTTATATTTCAAAAACTACCAAACTTGAGCAATCAACTATTGTATTTGGAATTGGCAATTTTGCACTTGGGTTAGGCAGCATGACTGGAGATTTTTTTAGTGGCTTGCTTAAAACAATATCTGGGACCTTTTTATGGACATATGTGGGTGCTGCAACAATAGCCGTCATCATAATCTTACTGTCCAGGATACTGCCAGATGAAAAAACCTTAACCTGAGTGTGTTTTATTAAATCAAAACTTTTAAAACTTAATAAAGCAGTTAATCTGAATTAAAATAAAGGAGTAAAGAAAATGAAAGATGTTTATTTAAAACTTAAAAAACAACTGGACACTATTTCAACTGGTTATCCAGACACAGAAAGCAAGATAGAAATTGAAATCCTTCAAAAACTTTTTACTGAGGAAGATGCAAAACTATTTGTTGAACTATCGCCTCTTCCTGAGAAATCTTTGGATATTGCAAAACGAATTAAGCGTGATCTCAACGATACTGAAATACACTTAGAAGAAATGGCAAAAAAAGGACTGCTTTTTAGAATACATAAAAATAATGAAACAAGCTATGTCACTCCACCCTTTACAATGGGAATAATGGAGTTCCAGGTTGACAGAATGGATGAGGAATTTGCCAGTATGACAGAAAAATATTTCGAGTCAGGGTTTGGTAAGACACTTCAATCAAATCCAACTGTCCTGAAAAGAACTATACAGGTCAACAACAAACTTGTACTTGAGTATCCAATTGTTCCTTATAATGATGCGATTCAAATCATTGACAAGCAGAAAAAAATTGCTGTTGCTGACTGTGTATGTAGAGCTATGGGTAAACTGAATGAGACAGGCTGTAATAAACCTCTCGAAGTCTGTCTCAGTTTTGGAGAAGTTGCTGAGTATTGGGCTGAAAGCCTTGCAGGACGCTATATAGATAAGGATGAGGCAAAAAAAATCTTGAAACAGTCAGATGAAGCTGGTCTTGTAGTTCAGGTAAGCAATTCCCAGGCACCCGGATCAATGTGTGCATGCTGTTCCTGCTGTTGTATTATGTTAAGATCATTGAAAATGCAGCCAAATCCTGCAGAATCCTCAAGCAGCAATTATTTTGCGGAAAATAACTCAGAAGAATGCAGTGGTTGTGAAGAGTGCCTTGAACGATGTCAGATGGAAGCTATTGAAATTAAAGATGGTAAAGCAGCTGTCATTAAAGAGCGGTGCATTGGATGCGGATTATGTGTTACAACCTGCTCTTCAGAATCATTAAGGCTAATACAAAAACAAGAAGATAAATTGTATATTCCGTCTGCAACAGACTTTGAGATGTATATGAACATATTTAAAGAAAGGTGCAAATTATAATGTTCTAATGGAACTTTAAAATGATTTTATTATAATACTATCACACCTGAAAATCTCAACCTATTTTGGATAAACTTCGTTTCCTACCTGTATTTTCTTTAACAGGAATTTGAATTTTTATTCCGCCAGATAAATACTGATTTTCAGCAGAGTAACATCAAAAGTATTTTTATGTAAAAATCAATTTCAATCACCCAAATGGGTGATGCTTAATTTAAATGTGTATGTGATTATCAGGTCAATTTTTTATTAATGGAAAGAATATATTGGA
>JAUCGD010000389.1 GCA_030377945.1 Desulfobacterales bacterium HSG17
CCGATAATGTCTAATGAGTATTGGAAAAACATAAAAAAATTTTGTGAAATTATGATATTATAGTCAATTTATTTGACATACTAGTTACTTTATTTGATTATGCCAAAAAATGGAGCAATTATGCATATAAAATATTACATTATAATGTGATATAGTATCATAATTATATTGAAGTTTCAATTTATTCCTGGTTTAAAGGTAATGTTATCGAAGATGTGAAAATTTGACGAACCTGAGTATGCCGGGACCTGCTCGTTCCCAAATTCCAGTTTGGGAACGAGCTATATCTTAAAAATACAGAAATGATAAACTTTTGAAAGATAATCAATATTAAGTTTTAACCTGTTTATTACCATCGGTATAATATCTGGCATAAAATGTGCTTGTTTGTAGAATAGAATTATGAAGCACATACCTGTGGAACAGGGAATAAAAGCAAAATGTTTAGTGTTTTTTTGTATTTGTTTAAACCATTAAAAACTGAGGAGGTCGTATGCTAAAAATGAACAGATTTATAAAAAAATCAATCTTAAATTACAGCAGGTTTATTATTCCGGGAATATTAATGATATTGATATTCTCAGGATGCAGCAGCAGCAGTGGAAACGGAGATAACAATACTGATGTATCTCAGGCGGTAATATCCCAACCGGTTCTTCAGGGCGTGCTTGTGGACAGTCCGGTACAGGGTGTAAATTTTGAAACTACCACCCAGTCCGGCATTACTGACAGTGACGGTCGTTTTATGTATCAGGAAGGGGAAACAGTTGCATTTTCAATTGGAGAGACAGTACTTGGAAGAGCTAAGGGTCAGGAAATTATAACACCAGTGCATCTGATTGAAGGAGCTGTGGATGAAAAACATCCAGCTGTTACAAATATGGCCAGATTTATGCAGTCTCTGGATGCTGACGGTAATCCAGAGAACGGAATTTCAATTTCATATCAAGTCAGAAATGAGATGGCTGGGCGGCATATTGATTTTCATCTTGATATGACAGATTTTGAAACTCATCCTGATGTAAAGGCTGTGTTTGATAATTTAAATGCAAATAATGCATTTCATGATGGAAATCATGGACTTGTTACTTCGGAGCAGGCTCGTAAACATCTTAAAGAGCACATGAATCCAGGTTCGATAGATACAGATGATATAAGCAAAGATACTGATACGGATGATGTTAGCAAAGAAACGGAAACAGATGACAATAAGGACGATGTAGATTCTGACGATGTTAGCAAAGATGATGTCAGCAAAAATACTGATAAAGATACTGATGATATAAGCCAGGACTCAGATTCAGATGACGTTAGCAAAGAAACGGAAACAGATGACAATAAGGACGATGTAAACTCTGACGATGTCAGCAAAGATACTGATACAGATGACATGCAGCCTCAAAAAATTAATACAGGCAGATTTGTGGACAGTCCGGTTGAAGGTTTACGTTATGGAACAGCCACCCAGTCAGGAATTACAGATGCTGAAGGCAGGTTTACATATTTGGATGGAGAAACAATTGATTTTTCAATAGGTGATTTAATGCTTGGGCGCGGGCCTGCACAGGAAATTATGACTCCTGTTCATCTTGTTGACGGAGCCATAGATGAAACTCATCCTGCTGTTACCAACATGGCCAGGTTTATGCAGTCTCTGGATGCTGACGGTAATTTGGAAAATGGCATAACCATACCCCCGCAAGCTTCAACCGTACTCTTAGGCAGGCATATAAGGTTTGATTACAGTGTAGAAGATTTTGAAAATAACCATGAAGTAAGATCTTTTTTTGAAAGAATGAACGAACTGGGTGCCTATCCTCACGGCGGGACCATGCTTTATTCTCCTGAACAGGCCCGCCAGCACATGAGTGAGCATATGAATTTTATAAGGGATGACGATACTGCTACTGACAATATGCCAGGCTGGGCCAACGACATGATGAACGGAAACAACGGTATGATGCCCGGTTGGAGTTCTGAAATCGCTTCAACTCTTTTTTCAAACCGTATAAATTCGGAACAGGATATAAGCAGCATAGATGAAAATTTCTGGTCACAGGTTCAGGGTATCAATGTCAGTGTTATGCCCATGATGACGCCTGAATTATGGGGTAAATTTAATACTGTTGAATTAAAATCGGTACATACTGATTCAACATTGTATGTGTATGCAAGATGGAAAGATGACAGCCCGAATGTTTCAAAAAAGATGTGGCAGAAAACTCAGGAAGGCTGGCAGCAGTCAGATGAAGATGAAGACAGACTTGGAATTGCATGGGATATGAACGGTGAACTGACATCTCCCAATGGAAGTATTGCAGGTATGGGCATGAGTATGATGCAGGGCGGATGCGCTGTTCTCTGTCATGTAAATCCCTCAGAACCTTCAAAATTAACTATGACTACTTCAAGAGTTGGTGGAATTGTTGACCTATGGCACTGGAAATCTTCCAGGACCAATCCCGCAGGTTATTCTGATGACCAGTATTTTGATGATGAGGATCATAAAAACGACTCAGGAAGCGGAGCCTATGCAGACAATATAGCTGAAGACGGTCTTATTCCGTCTCATATGTTTACAGGCAGCAGTAATAATTCCAATGTACTTTTTGAAAATGAGTCTGCAATATTTGACGACAGCATGTTTGCATCTGGTGATAAACTTTCGGCCTTTCTTATGAAAACACCAGCCGGAGACCGGGCAGATATTCAGGCAAAAGGTGTCTGGGCTGAGGGCTACTGGACTGTTGTGCTTAAAAGAAGCATGAACACCGGTTCTGATACGGATGTACAATTTTCTTTGAACGGTTCACATCCTTTTGCTATTTCAATATTTGACAATGCCGGTGATGAAAAGCATCTAAAAAGCTATCTTTTGAATTTGAATATGCAATAATAAGGGAATTCTTAATAAATAAAATACCTGCATAAAGCTGGGGAATAAATCCCCCCCAGCTACAAGCTAAACCACCCTAAAGGGTGCTGAATAAATAACAATATGACTTTAACAGCAGGCTTTAGCCTGGTTTAGCTTGTAGCCTGGAGCTTTAGCTCCAGGCCGCATGGGTAGATTAATATTTGGCAAATCCCTAAGTAGTGGCTGAACGAAAAGTCACGATTTTAAAAAAAAATGCGATTAATTTTGATTTTAACCGCGAATTTCTCATGTTTTTTTTAAAAAAATTTGATTCCATTTATTTTAATCCGAATTATTGCGAAAG
>JAUCGD010000390.1 GCA_030377945.1 Desulfobacterales bacterium HSG17
TTATTACCCCCCTGTTTATTATACTTAATTTAATATGAGTAAATCTTGCCATTGGCTGTTTTATAAAATGATTTTGCACAAGGTATTCAAGAAATTTTTTTGGGTTAAGCACAAAGCCCTGCCTGAAAATCTTGTTATCTATAACAATCCGTCTGAATATATAAACCTGATCTTTGTTTATGAATACAGACTGCATGGGATCAAGTTCTGCTTCCAGTTGCTTGGCTGATTTCTGTAAAGACGCTTCCTGTAAAGACGGTTTTGCCGGAGCTGACATCTCCTGCTGAATATACTCTTCATCTCCTGCCAGCCTGGAATCCTGTGAATTTTTAGATTCCCACGATTTTTCATATTCATTGGCTGGAGTTGCTTTTGCCATATTTCTTTGGAATTTTTTACCTGGAGCATCTTTTTTATCCTGTTTTGCAACATTCATAGCCTGGCTTTCAGTAATTTTCTCCACTCTTTTTTTAGTCTGGCCAAGAGATACTTTTTGTTCTTTTGACCTGGAAAAATTCAAGAAGCGGTCAGCAAAACTTTCAGATTTCTTTTGCTTGTTTTTTTTTATTGATGCTATTGGCTGTGCTTCAAATATTTCATGGGATGTGCTGCGTTTTTGATTGAAATTATCATTTGCTGATGAAAGGAGTTTTACAAGTTCGTTAATATCTTTGGGAACCGGTATGTATTTTTTTATAAGCGGGGTTTGAAACGATCCATCAGGGTTATTTTGAAAATAGCCGATTATATAGGATTGTTCCGGTTTATTTGACAGGGGTGACCGGGTTTGGGTTTGCTCACCTGGAGGAGTGTAAAAATAATTATATTCGTCAACAGCCCGGTTTTCCTCCTGTCTTACCATTATTGCAAGTTCCTGTTCCATTTCATCAAACAGGGTTTCAGCAAAATAGCGGAGCTGGGCCATATCTTCCTGGTAAAGACTCTGGTAAGAACGCAAAACAAAATATCCAAGAGGAATTGACAGGGCCAGGCAGAATATAATTATTATTAATCTTAATTTTTTCATTATTCAATACCCCCTGATATTCAGGCTTTAATATCCAGACGATATCCCTGTCCCCGTATTGTCAGGATAACCGGTGTTTCTCCGGCAAGAACCGCAATTTTTTTTCGCAGTTTCAGGATATGAATATCAATAGTCCTGGTTTCTATATCAGCATCTGCATATTCCCATACATCTATAAGCAGCTCCTTTTTGGAAACTATGCGGTCCTGGTTTCGGAAAAGATAGGAAATAATATCCATTTCCCTGCGTGTAAGTTCAACAGCATTTCCATCTTTTGTTTTATGGTCTTGTTTTGAGGCCATAAGGGTTTTACTGTCAAAACATATATCATGGAGAGTTATCTTTTCATCTCCCAGTCGTTTGCCTGTGCGCCGCAAAACTGCTTCCACCCTTACCATAAGCTCTCTTAAGGAAAAGGGTTTGCTCACATAATCATCTGCCCCTGCCTGAAAACCCGTGACAATATCATCTTCAGAACCTTTGGCTGTTAGCATGAGAATCCCCTGGGCAGGTTTCTTTTCCCGTATTTTCTTGCAGATGGAAAATCCGTCAAGGGTTGGCAGCATTACATCCAGGATAATTAGATCAAAGGAGTTTTCCAGAGCTTTAGTAAGTCCCTGGCCTCCGTCATCAGCACCCTGGGCATGAAATCCGTTAAATACAAGAACATCTAACAGACCGTTAAGTATTGCCGGGTCGTCTTCTACAACAAGAATATCTGCTTTTGATTTTTTCATGTTATCTCCTGTTTTTTTCGTTATAATTTAAATATAACAACTATCTCAGGAAACAAAGCAAAACTTATGTAAAAAGAATATTTTGATTTATCATTGATTTATCATTGGAAGAGTAATGGAGCAGATTGTACCCTGTCCTGGAACAGATTCAAAGGTCATGGTGCCGTTGTGTTCCGTAATAATGCTGTGGGAGATGGAAAGTCCTAAACCGGTTCCTCCAAAATCTCTTTTTGTGGTAAAAAAAGGATTAAAAATATCACGCATATCTTTTTCGTAAATACCTGATCCTTGATCCTTGATTTTGATTTGAACATTTTTATTGTCTGGTTTATTGTCTGATAATATATTTACAAAAATTCCCTGCTCTTTATCTGTCAAGGATTCACAGGCATTGATTAAAATATTTATAAATACCTGTTCCAGACGTTGAAAATTTCCTTTGAGCAGTATTGAATGTTTTTTATAAGAAACTTCAAAATTAGCTGTTGAATGTTTTATTTTGTTATTAGTCAGACTGATTGCTGCACGCATAACATCAATAATATTGATCTCTGTCATAAGCATTACATTTTCACGGGCAAAATCTTTGAGTTCGCTGACAATTCTCTTTATTCTTTTTGAACTTTCCAAAGTCTGTTCAAAAAGATAAGGAACCCGCTCTATTAACTTTGAATACGGGGTTTTTCCCAGGTTAAAATCCTTATTAATTTCCATATGTTTATACAATATAGGCACAGATGAGTTCCAATAGCTGGAAAGCATTGGAATATTCATCATGATAACCCCATTTGGATTATTGATTTCATGGGCAATACCCGCAGCCAGCATACCGATTGCAGCCAATTTGTCTGTCTGAATCATCTGCTGCTCTCTCAGCTTTTCCTGTTTCTCAGCTTCAATTTTTTGAGTAACATCCTTAACATTGACTACAATTCCCTGGATAATGTTGTTCGTATTCCGAAACGGAGCAGCTGTCATTGAAAAAAAAATTTCAGAACCGTCAGCCAGGGTTGAAGAATAATCAAATTCCAGGCGTTCTTCTCCTGCCAGAATCCGTTTAAAATTACATTGACTGGTTTGGCAGATGTCATAGCAAAAAAAATCATAGCATTTTTTTCCCAGCAGTTCATCCGGTACTGCATACCACATTTTATAAAATGCACTATTGGCCCGGATAATGGAAAATGTATTGTCAATCAGGTACATACCGTCACCGGCAGAGTTGAATATCTGATCCAGTTCCGCATATGCCTGACTTATCATATCTTCGTATTTTTTCTGTTCGGTTATATCCCTTGTGGTAATTACGCATCCTGTAATTTTAGAATCTTTATCCAGATACGGATGCATAAAAACATCCATTATCTGATAACTGCCGTCTTTTAAATCTCTTTTGAAATGATAATTAAGATTCTCCCCTGATAAACACCTGTCCAGGTTAGGTTTGATTTCATTGA
>JAUCGD010000391.1 GCA_030377945.1 Desulfobacterales bacterium HSG17
TTTACACAGGTAAGAAAATTCAGTGGTCTGACCAGTCTAAAATTATATTTGTTACTCTGAAAAAATCCAAAACACATGACAGCTTTCTTAAAACTTATGTTGGAAAATCAGCTTTTCAATTTACCAGTTTCTGGCGGAAACAACTATATACTGGCAAAGGAGCTTTGCCAAAAGCCTTTAAAAATGAACAGGAACTTGCAGAATATGTGGCCAATAACCAGGGAACTATTGGTTATGTGTCTGAAGCTTATGTATCTGGGGATGCAAATACGGACAGCCTAAAAATTATGTCTGTTGAATAGAATTTTTTAACCGGTTTTATTAATATTTTGGAATTATTGATATTTTGGAGGAATCAAATATGAAAAAAATGATTTATATATTATTTGCAGCAGGTATTCTTTTTAGCAGTATTACAAATATCCAGGCATTTGAACTTGGACAGGTGGATATCCACGGATTTGTTTCCCAGGGATTTCTTATCAGCGATGAAAATAATTATCTGGCAGAAACCGAAGACGGTACTTTTCAATTTAACGAAATAGGGATTAATTTTACCACAACACTAACAGATAATCTTCGCCTGGGATTGCAGCTTTTTTCCTATGATTTTGGTGAAACCGGCAATAATGAAATTAATGTGGACTGGGCTTATGCAGATTACCGCTGGAAAAACTGGCTTGGTCTCAGGGCCGGTATTATTAAAGTTCCTGCTGGTTTTTACAATGAAAGCAGGGATATTGATGCTGTCCGTACAAATATTTTCCTGCCCCAGAGCGTATATTATGACGGATACAGGGAAAATAGAATTTCTTTGCAGGGCATTGGCGTTTACGGTGATATTTTGCATGATACTGTCGGAAATTTCTCTTATCAAATAGAATACGGAACCATGAATATTGACAATGACAGCGGCCCTGCACGAATGGTTGAAAGCAAAAAAATTTCAGGTCAAAGTCTTTTTGAAGTAGAAAGTTTTGACACAGATGACATTCTTGCAGCAGCTCTGAAATGGGAAACCCCTTTGGAAGGATTACTGGTTGGCACCAGTTTCTACCAGGCAGATGTTGCTATTAATGTAACATCTAAAATACCATTAGGAGAACAGCTTCCTGCCGGTCTGCCCCTGCGTATGGAAACTTCCGAATACAGGGAAATTATTCTTTCAGGAGAATATACATGGTCAAATCTTATTCTTAGTGCGGAATATATAACAGCCCATACTGAAACTGAAACCCTGTTTAATTCAACACCTGTTTTCCCAAAAGAAGAAACAGATTCCCAGGGCTGGTATATCAGTGCAGCATATCGTTTTACAGACTGGCTGGAAATCGGGTCTTATTATTCTGAATACTATCCGAATAAGGATGACAAGGACGGTGAAAATCAGGCTCAGGGAGAAGATCACAAAGCCTGGTCAAAAGATATTGCCCTGACTGCAAGATTTATCCTTGGAGAATACTGCAATTTCAAGATCGAAGGACATAGAATTGACGGAACAGCCCAGCTGGTGGATGGGGATAATCCTGAGGGGATGGAAGATGAATGGTTTTTGTTTGCAAGTAAGCTGACTTTTAATTTCTGATATTGACCCCGGATACCAGATCAGATACCAAATCAAAAAACGGGTCAAATACCGGGGGCATCATCACCATTTTTGATATATTTCAGATCTTTTCAGGAGAATGAATACATGAAAAAAAAGTTCACATTGGCTGCAAAATTATGGGCAACACTGGGATTGGTCATTGGTGCTTACCTGCTTTCTGTTGCTGTGGGTTTTATGTTTGGACGGCAAACGGAAAATGTTCTGGTTCATGTTTCTGACATTCAATTTCCGATTTCAATACAGACGCATACTTCCCTGTCAATATTTAAGGAACAGGTAAAAAGTTTCAGTGACGGCGTTATTTTTGGGGATGCAGATATGATAGAAACTGCAAAAAAGCAAAGCCTCCAGGTGCAGCAGTCATTTAAATTTATTATTGAACAGCCCGGATTGGATGAAAATAAAGATATTGTTAAAAAACTGATGGTCAGGCATAATAATTATACTGAAGATGCCTATAAAATCTATTCTGCAATGACCGCTCTTATCTCAGGTGATGTTGATTCTGCTGAATATTCCCAGGATGAACTTCAAAATAAGGCTGGGACCCTTGATATTGAAGGTAAAAACATTTTGCAGGAAATGACAAAACTTAACCGGGCTTTTTCCGATGATCTGCAAAAAGATTTAACTGCCATGAAAAATAATATTCGGAAAAACCGTTTTCTGAATATTATTATTTTTGCAGTTGTGCTTTTCTTTGCTGTTACTGCAATGTATCTGATTATTAACCGCTTTGTTATTTCATCTCTCAACCAGGTAATAAACAGTCTTAATGAAAGTTCCTATCAGGTGACATCAGCAGGGGATCATATTTTTCATGCCAGTCAAACTCTTGCAACAGGTGCGTCTGATCAGGCCGGAACAGCACAGGAACTTTCAGCAACATTGGAGCAGATGGCTTCCATGACCCGGCAGAATGCGGAAAATGCCGGAAATGCCGATAATCTCATGAAAAATGCCCGTGAGATTATCAATACTTCCAATACATTTATGAATGAACTGACAGGTGCAATGGATGAAATTTCCCATTCAAGTGAGGAAACTTCAAAAATTATTAAAACCATTGATGAAATCGCTTTTCAGACCAATCTTCTGGCCCTGAATGCAGCAGTAGAAGCAGCAAGAGCAGGAGAAGCCGGAGCCGGATTTGCTGTTGTTGCAGAAGAAGTGAGAAACCTTGCCATGAAATCTAAAACTGCTGCAAGAGATACTTCCGGGCTGATTGAAAATATTGTAAAAAAGATTAAAGGCGGAGCTGAAACAGTAATCCGTACAAATCAATCTTTTACAGATGTAACGGAAATTGCAATAAAGGTAGGCGAACTGGTAACTGAGATTGCCGCTGCATCCGGTGAACAGGCCCGCGGCATAAACGGCATGAATGCAGCAGCAGGCCGCCTGGATAACATTACCCAGCAGAATGCAGCCAGTGCCGAAGAAACATCCTCATCTGCCGAAGAATTAAATTCACAGTCAGGCCGGTTAAAAGAACTTGTAAAGGAACTGGCTGTTTTAGTGAGTGGGAAAGCACAATAAACATTTGGCTATGCTCATCGTTTCACCCGGCAGTAAACTGCCGGGCTATTTTCTGTCGTCCCTCTGGGACTT
>JAUCGD010000392.1 GCA_030377945.1 Desulfobacterales bacterium HSG17
ACCTCCCTTTTTGACGGGCATGATGCATCTATAAATATTTTCCGCCGAATATTGCAGGCAACAGGTGCTGAGGTTATCCATCTTGGTCATAACCGTTCGGTCAAAGAGATAGTGGATGCAGCCATTGAAGAAGATGTACAGGGCATTGCCGTATCAAGCTATCAGGGCGGTCATGTGGAATTTTTCAAATACATGATTGATCTTCTAAATGAAGGAAATGCTTCTCATATAAAGGTATTTGGAGGAGGAGGAGGAGTTATTGTTCCTGAGGAAATCAGGGAGCTTGAAACCTATGGTGTAACAAAAATCTACTCTCCTGAAGACGGTACTAAACATGGTTTGCAGGGCATTATCAATAATATGGTCCAAACCATGGATTTTCCAGTGGTAAGAGAATCTGATTTCAGTTTTGAAAACCTTACAGCAGAAAACAAACTTTCTGTTGCCCGTGCAATTACAACTGTTGAACAGGCTTCCATGGGCACAAACGGGAAACTGGAAAAGGTCAGGGAGACCCTGGCTTCCATAGCAGGAGATAAAAAAATACCGGTACTTGGTATTACTGGAACCGGCGGGGCAGGGAAATCATCTTTGACAGACGAACTTATTCTTCGTATGCTCAATGATCTGGAAGATATTAAGGTTGCTATTATCAGCAGTGACCCGTCACGCAGGAAAACCGGGGGAGCCCTGCTTGGGGACAGGATTCGCATGAATGCCATTGAAAATCCCAGGGTATATATGCGCTCTTTAGCCACCCGAAGATCCCATGTGGAAATACCGGAATTTCTTCCTGATGCAATTAATGCGGTAAAAGCTGCCGGTTTTGACCTGATTATTGCTGAAACAGCAGGTATTGGCCAGGGAGATTCCAATATTACCGATATTACTGATATATCCATGTATGTTATGACCAGTGAATTCGGTGCTGCATCCCAGCTTGAAAAGATTGATATGCTGGATTTTGCTGACCTTATTGTAGTTAATAAATTTGAAAAAAGAGGCGGTGAAGATGCAGTGCGGGATGTTCGCAAACAAGTACAGCGCAACAGGAATCTTTGGACAGCAAAACCCGAAGACCTGCCTGTATTTGGAACCATTGCATCCAAATTTAATGATGACGGAGTTACAGCCTTATATCATGCTCTTTTAGATGCAGTTAATGAAAAAACAGGAATAAAATTTGAGTCTAATCTTCCGCGGGTGGATACGAAAATGTCTTCTTCAAAAACCATAATAATCCCGCCTGAGCGTACCAGGTATCTTGCAGAGATTGCTGAAAATATAAGAGAATATCACAAAAAAACTGAAGCACAGGCAGATAATGTAAGAACCTCATGGCATTTGAAAGAAACCATAAATACCCTGGGCCGCAGTGAAAGCAAAGACGATATATCTGTATTAATTGGGCAGTTGAAAAAAGAGCTTGAACAGGCAGACCAAAATCTTGAAGAAGAAACAACTAAATCATTGGATAGCTGGGCAGCTCTCAGCCAGGCTTATAAAAAAGATGAACTGGTTTACCATGTCAGGGGCAGGGAAATCCGTGTTCCCCTTTATACTGAATCCCTGTGTCATACAAAAATCCCAAAAATTTCCCTGCCTCAATTCAAAGATCCCGGAGAAATTTATCGCTGGATGCGGCGCGAGAACCTGCCAGGATATTTTCCATATACAGCAGGAGTTTTTCCCCTGAAAAGAGTGGGAGAAGACCCAACACGCATGTTTGCAGGTGAAGGAGACCCGGCCAAAACCAACCGCAGGTTTAAACTGCTTTCAGGCAATTATGAAGCCAAACGTCTTTCCACTGCTTTTGATTCTGTTACTCTCTACGGATATGATCCCCATGAACGGCCTGATATTTTAGGAAAAGTAGGAAACTCAGGAGTAAGCATATGTACTTTGGATGATGTAAAGGTTCTTTACGATGGATTTGAATTATGCGCTCCCAATACCTCGGTTTCCATGACCGTAAACGGCCCTGCGCCCATTATGCTGGCAATGTTTTTAAACACTGCCATTGACCAGCAGTTAGAAAAATTTACACAGGAAAACAACAGGGCGCCTATGCCTGAAGAATATGACAATATCCGGGCTATGGTTCTTTCAAATGTCCGGGGAACTGTTCAGGCAGATATTTTAAAGGAAGATCAGGGCCAGAATACCTGCATTTTTTCCATTGAATTTGCACTTAAGATGATGGGCGATATCCAGCAGTTTTTTATGGAGAATGATGTACGAAATTTCTATTCTGTATCCATTTCAGGGTATCATATAGCAGAAGCAGGGGCCAACCCCATTTCACAACTGGCATTTACCCTTGCCAATGGATTTACCTATGTGGAATACTATCTTTCCAGGGGCATGGATCTGGACAAGTTCGGGCCGAATCTCTCTTTTTTCTTTTCCAATGGAATGGACCCTGAATATACTGTTATCGGCAGGGTTGCACGGCGTATATGGTCCATTGCCATGCGTGAAAAATACAAAACAACGGATCAGGCACAGAAACTTAAATATCATATCCAGACTTCAGGAAGATCACTGCACAGCCAGGATATTCAATTTAATGACATACGAACAACACTTCAGGCGCTGTGCGCTATTTACGATAACTGCAACAGCCTGCATACAAACGCATTTGACGAAGCCATAACAACACCAAGTACGGAATCAGTTCGCCGCGCCCTTGCAGTTCAGCTTATAATAAACCGTGAATGGGGTCTGGCAAAAAATGAAAACCCGCTCCAGGGCAGTTTCATAGTTGAAGAACTGACCGACCTTGTTGAAGAGGCAGTGCTTATTGAGTTTGATAAAATAACGGAACGCGGCGGAGTTCTCGGAGCAATGGAAACCGGATACCAGAGAAGTAAAATCCAGGAAGAATCTATTTATTATGAAACACTCAAACATACAGGGGAGTATCCCATTGTAGGTGTTAACACCTTCCGTGATCCCCATGCAGATGACAATGAACTGGTTGAAATGGAGCTTGAACTGGCAAGGGCTACGGATGAGGAAAAGGAATCCCAGCTTTCACGCCTGAGTAACTTTCAGGAACAGCATAAAGAAGAAGCTCCCGAAGCATTGAAAAATCTTCAGAAAGCTGCCCTGTCAGGAGAAAATATCTTTGCTGAAATGATGAATGCTGTACGATCATGTTCACTTGGACAGATTTCCCAGGCATTATATGATGTAGGC
>JAUCGD010000042.1 GCA_030377945.1 Desulfobacterales bacterium HSG17
TTTTTCCAGAAACATATGATATAGGAGGTATTAATGTGAAAAATTGCTTACTGGTGCAGATAGTGTTAACAACATAAAATCAATGGCTTTAATAAATGATCCTGCTGAAACCCGAAGAAAAAAAGAATTTATGGGATTTAATAAAATCCAATGACGACATAGGCTCAGGTGACACCTTTCTCCGAAAATCTCTGATGGAAGACTGCGGTGTCGGGGATGTGTGCCAGAAAATTAAAATGGATTATCCTGCCAGTACTTTTGCCCGTGTGCTGTGCTCACAATTGCAGAAAATTCAAAAACAGGGAAAACCGGGTCTGATCCTTTTTCTGGAAAATTATAAGATTTTCTTTTCAGATGAAATGGATGAACACCAGATTGCTTTAATTGATTCCATTATCTCCAAATGGGAAAAAAAACAAACAGCAAAGCCTGTTTTCCTGCCGGAAACTCCAAAACAGCAGGAAAAAAAACCTGAAATAATCCAAACCCCTGAACCAGATGAAACCCAAAGCATAATCCAACAAATCAGGATCAGCGATCAGATTAAACAAAAACAGGTATTTATCAGCTATGCAGATGAAGACTCGCAAACAGCAAAAAGATTATATCAGGATTTAAAACAGGCAGGCATACCTGTCTGGATGGATAAAGAATCCCTGCTGCCAGGCCAGCGCTGGCAGATAGAAATCAAAAAAGCAGTTCAAAACAGCGACTATTTCCTGGCTCTGCTGTCTTCAAATTCAGTATCCAAAAGAGGTTTTATTCAAAAAGAACTCAAACTTGCCTTTGAAGTGCTGGACAGTATGCCCAGCTCGGAAATTTTCCTTATCCCTGCCATGATTGATGAATGCAGTCCCACAGATGAAAGACTGAAAGAATTTCACTGGGCAAAGCTGTTTCCTTCCTATGAAAACGGGTTTTCACAAATTTTGCGGGTGCTTTGTGATAAAACGAGTGAGTCAAGATGACCAGAAGAGATATTTATCACAATACTGTAAAACGGGCATTGGAAAAAGATAACTGGATAATAACCCATGACCCGTTTCCTCTTGAAATTGGTGAAAAAACATTATTTGCTGACCTTGGAGCAGAGCGATTAATAAGTGCCAAAAAAGGATTGAAAAAAATCATTGTTGAAATTAAAAGTTTTGTAGGACGCTCTGATGTTAGAGATTTGCAGCAGGCTGTCGGGCAATATATCATGTATTTTCGTGTTATAAAAAAAGCAGATATAGATCGTGATTTATATCTTGCAATTCCGGAAAGGACTTATGAAAATATCTTCAGTACAGACTTAGGCCAGCTATTTCTGGAAGATACATTTATCCGTCTTATGGTATTTGATGAAGAAAAGGAGGCCATAATAAAATGGATACCCGAATAAATACTATTAAAAAAATATTAAACGATTTTGTCAAATCCTATAACCTGAACGCTGATTCAAAATTAAAAGTATTTTTTGATAATGAGCAAAACAGTTACATGGTTCTCAATATAGGCTGGCGGAGAAATAAATATATCCACAGTGCGACCATTCACATTGAGATCATAGATAATAAAATCTGGATTCAAAACGATCACACTGAAGAAGGAATTGCCACATCACTTATTGAAGCCGGAATACCAAAAAAAGAAATCATTCTGGGCTTTCGCCATCCCAAAATAAGACAATACACAGAATTTGCCGCAGCTTGAATACCAGGAAGACCTTTCTACAAATCATCCTTAACCCGTCCTGAAGGCGGCACAAACACCTCAGGACTTTCATCAGGAAGGGTTTCAACATAGATTGACTGACTTGGAAATGCAAAAGATGTGCCTGCATTTTCAACTATTTCCTTTATTTTATAAGCAAGCTCTTCCTTTATCTTCAGCCAGTCTCCCCATTTTGTTGTTTTTGTAAAGCAATAGACCAGGATATTAATTGAAGAACTGTCCAGTTTGTCAATGCGGACAAATACAGGAGCCTGACTCCTGTCAACATAGTCATGATTTCTTATGATATATTCTTCTATTTCATCCCGTATCTTTTGAAGCTGTTCAATTGTTGTGCGATATACAATATTTATATCCCACCAAACACGGCGGTGGGTCATGGCACTGAAGTTAATGACCAGATTGTCGGACAGTTTGGAATTTGGCACAAATACCGGTGCATAGTCAAATCGCCGGATCAGGGTTGAGCGAAACCCGATATTTTCAACAGTTCCTTCCACCACATTATTGACCTTTATCCAGTCACCGCGGATAAACCGCCTTTCAGCAATTATTAAAATACCGGAAATAAGATTTTTAAAAAGATCCTGTGCCCCTAAAGCAACAGCAACACCAAAAAGCCCCAGTCCTGCAACAATAGGTCCTACCTTAATGCCCCATATTTCAAGTATTGCCGAAGCACCTATTAGAAAACATGCCATTTTTAAGGACTTGAGCAGCCATTCCACAAGAGATGTTGTCATTATTTTTTCAAGGTGCATGAAAAAAATTGACAATGGCCGGATCAGGTTAAACAAAGCCCAGAATAATGTAAATACAATAAGGGATTGAACGGTTCTGTCAGCCAGTTTTGCAAAAAGCCCGGTAAATGAAAGGTATTCGGCAGCAAAGAAGATTCCCATGACAATGGGTATAAAGCGGACAGGGGTTTCCAGGGCATGATAAAATTCATCATCAACCCTAGTCCGGGTTTTTTCTATCTGTTTTCTTATCCTTGCCAGGATAAAGCGGGTTAAGATGCGCCGAAAAAGAAAAAACATGAGAATTATCAGGATGGCAGCAAGATACTGCCCAATATTTGCCCCGAAAAAGTCGTGTTTCCAGTATTCTATGCTAATTATATATATTTGTTTTATCTTTTCCATTTTTAATTTTCGAGCTTTTTTCACGGTTTGTCTCAAGTTTTTTGCCCGCTTTATAGATTCGGTTTTTAAATGCTTTCCTTTTTTCCTGATAAAATCCATATGAGAATAAATTGCAGCTTGATCCTGCTTATTCAAATGGTGCTTGTTTTTATCAGCAAATATACCAATTTTAGCCATGTGTTTTGTCATGGTTCTGGAGCGGTTTAAATGACGGCGAGATTCTTTTATGGAAGCTCTCAGTGCTTCAGACTGCTCTTTAAGCTGATGCAAATACTGGCGCACTGCTTTTTTATCCCCGCGTTCTTTAGCCGGTTTAAGGTTTGCCATTGTCTCTGCAACCTGTTTATGGTCAGTATTTACCCTGTCAAGACTTTCTTTATAGAGGTCTGACCATTTTTCAAAGCGTTTCCGATGATTAATAATCATTTGAGGTAGATTTTTGGCCAGATTTTTTTCTTTTTCCTTTTGCCACTTATTCCAGTCTCTTTTATGTTTTGGAAGAGCATCAGTATGATTTATATTATCAGCATCTTCCTTTAATTCTGCCATTTTGCCTTTTTTAACAACAGCTTTAGCTTTTTCCCAGTCCAGTTCAACCTGACCGTGATCCACTGCAAGCATTGTTGTTCCATCCAGGGAGACAACAGTATCAAACTTCGTGCCCCTGATACCTGCAATTGCAGTAGGAGTATGAATCTCTGACAGGGAAGGTTTTCCATTCTTTGATTTAATCACAGACTCCAAGAATCCGACAATCAATTGAAGTACAGGCTGATCTTCTTCATCAATATCAGAATAATCATCCACAGCCATTTCCGAAGAACTTCCAAGTTTAAAAAGACTTTGATTTATAGAAAATCGAATAACACCGTCTTCCCCAGTGACAATCCTGTCTCCGGCAAAAACAGGCAGTTTAACTTCAGCTTTAAGCTCTTCTTCCCCCTGCCCTCTAAGCGCCTGAGACCTAAGACTATGTTCCCTGATAATTGTTACCTGATTTTCAACAAAAAGGATTTCACCAATGGCAGTGGCCGTATCTTGACCGTTTACAGGTGAAGCAAGCATCAAAGTTATCATAATTATCAGTTTTAAAATGATATTTTTTGTTTTCATAATGAATTCCTTTTGTGCGCATTTTTTTGCAGGGCAAAATTTCCAGAGCCGGAAGTTTATAAGTTCATACCTCAAATTATGATTATTTGACATAGACTGTCAAACAAAATAGAAAACAGAATTATATAAGATTTCAGGAATTATAAAGCAATGTATTGATAAAAGTATTAAAAAAAACAGAATGCCGAATAAAGGAAACAAATATGAATAAACTTTGGAATTATGAAGATTATGTAAAGCACCTTTCCCATGAAAATAAAATAGTCAGAAAATGGGCTTTTAATGCAATAGAAAATCATTATCCCAACAGATATACTGATGAAGTAAGCAAGCTTATTGATGATGAGGACAGCCGTCTGGCATGTGCTGCACCAAGATATCTGGCAGGACATTACGCTGTTCAACATGCGCCTGCAATCCTTGACAGTTATAAAAACGGCAAGGAAAATATCCCTTCCAATTGCGCATCTGCTCTTGGCAGAATGAAATACGAACCGGCTTTGGAAACAATGACTGCTTCTTTTACAAATACTTCCAAAAAATTAAATATGGAAACTTTTTTTGGTATATGTGACTATTTAGGGAGTATGCCCGAAAGTTATTGCAGGGAATTATTAATAACCGCAGCAATGCAGATTAATGAATCGTTCCTGCTGCCAACAATAATAACGAATTTATTAAGACATAACAATCCTGAAGACATAAGTTTTATATTGGATAAATATTTTGACAAGAAAAATGCAGACTGGGAAATTGATTTATTTCAATTTAAACATATTGCCAGTGCATTGGGAGGAGGTGAATATTTCAAAAATCGGTCAGGTTTATCAGTTGGTAAAAATTTCCTTACAAATCCAGGTAAGGCAATAGATGAATTGCTTCAAAACAATGCTCAAATAAGTTTAAGCAGCAGCCTTATTGATAAAATGGCCGAATCTCTTAAAAAAAAACAATATCTTGAATTTACATCTTTGATGATGTTTGATGCTCAAAGTATAATAAATTCACGATATGAAAAAGAGAACCTGCCTGAATGGCTGAAAAAAATGTACGAACGGGATATGATGTGCCTGGCCCTGCTTGAAGAATTTACAAAGCGCGCCCCAATATTCAAGGACCAGATATTTGAAAATAATAGTGCCTCCATAGTATCATTAATTATTGCTGCATATTGTGCAATCAAAGAACGCGAAGCTTACCTGAAGGCTCTTTCCCCTGATGCTCAAAAGGATGACTTAATTCATGCTTTAAAAAACACAGGCAGCTTTCTGCCAATGCAAATCAGGAAAAAGATAAAAGAAACTTTAACAATATCAGACCTGAAACAAGCTTTAACAGAAGACTTGATGACCTGGGGCGATATCCAGACTGTCAGACTTATGGGACAGATGGGAAATATGGAGTTTGTTCCTGATCTTATTCGTGTAATTAATAATGCTGACAGCATGTCCTATATTCACGGCGATGCAATCACGGCAATAAATGCTTTGGATGAATCTGCGGATGAGATGATCCTGAATGCAGTCAAAAACCAAAAAATTGACGAATGGGCAATTTTTTCTATTCTTGAGTACCTGCCTTATTCCCAATCCTATGACCTTGCTTTGCAGGCATGGAATGATGACGATAATGAAATGGATTCTTATGAACTGTTTGCATACTGTCTGAGAGGGATTGGTGATAAACGGGGGATTGAAAAATTACAGGAAATTTTTGCCAATGAAGATGATGCATCCTATGTGGGAGACACCTTGGAATGTCTGGGTTTAATACACAATGTAAATATTCCTGAATTACCTGATATTGCAAAGATAAGGCATAAAGAAGAAAAAATGCGAAAAATCAAAGCAAAGGAAATAAGTGAACTGACAGATAGATTGAGCAATAAGAAAAAACAGGAAGCAACTGCTGAAAAAGAAGAGGCTATTCCTTTTGAAAGAGAAACACCAAAAATAGGAAGAAATGCAAAATGTCCCTGCGGCAGCGGGAAGAAATATAAAAAATGCTGTTTAAAATAAATTGGCTATAATCATCGTTTCACCCGGCAGTAAACTGCCGGGCTATTTTCTGTCATCCCTCTGGGACTTTAGATACTTTTATATCAGTTATTTAAGTCCCATAGGGACGATAGAAAATAGCGCGGGAATTTATTCCCGTGCTTGCTGGGCCAAACGATGATCTTGCCCAAAGATACTTAATTATACTGAATATGAATAACAGGAAAAATATATGACTAAACTATGGAATTACGAAGATTATGTAAATTATCTTTCTCATGACAATAAAATGGTCAGACGCTGGGCTTTTGATAAAATAGAGAATCATTATCCAAACAGGTACACAGATGAAGTGAGTAAGCTGATTGGCGATGAAAACGACCATCTGGCATGTGCAGCACCAAGGTATATAGCAGAGCATGAAGCTGTGCAACATGCGCCTGCAATCATGTACAGTTTCAAAAACGATCAGGGAAATGCTCCTGGACATTGTGCAACTGCTCTTGGAAAAATGAAGTACGAACCTGCAATGGATTCAATGTTTGAATATTGCTCCGACAAGACAAATATGGAAACTTTATATGGTGTGTTTGATTATTTTGGAAGTATGGATAATGATACTTGCAGGGAAATGTTAATATCTGCTGCAATGCAGATAAATGACATGTTCCTGAGAACATCAATAATACATAACTTATTTAAACATAATAATATTGAGGATATATACTTTATTTTAGATAATTATTTTGATCCGAACATAAGTAAATGGGAATTAAATGTTTTTCAATCCCAAGGTATTGCCCAGGCATTAGGAGGAGGAGATTATTTCCGAAATATTTATGAATATCCTGGAAAAAGTAATATCCTGGAAAATCCTGAAAAAGTGCTTGATGATTTCCTGGAAAATAATTCACACTTGAATTTTAGCAGCAGTATCTTAGAAAAGATAATATATGCACTGAAAAAAAATCAATACCAGGATTTTATCACAATAATAATGTTTGACGGACAAAGCATTGTTAATTCGAGATATTCAAAGGAAGTTCCTGAATGGCTTAAAGAATCACAGGCTCAAGACAAGATGTGCATTGCTCTTCTTGAGTATGTATCAAAACGTCCCGCATTAATAAAAGACTTAACATCTGAAAAAAAAGAAGAATCCTTAATTCCGTTAATTATATCAGTATATTGTGTAATCAAAGACCGCGAAGCATATTTGAAAGCTTTTTCTCCTGATGCCAAAGCAGAAGATTTGCTTTATGTTTTAAAAAATGCAGGATCTTCTCTGCCTGTAAAAATCAGGAAAAAAATAAAAGAATTATCACCAGTATCTGAATTAAATAAAGCTTTATCAGATGATTTGATAACCTGGGGTGATGTCTGGATTGTCAGAATGATGGGACAAATCGGAAGTCCTGATTTTATTCCGGCACTTATTCGTGTTCTTAATGATTCCGGGAGTATGGATTATATTTTTAGTGATGCTCTCTTTGCTATCAATGCTTTGGACGAATCTGCCGATGAAATGCTCCTGTCAGCAATCGAAAACAGGCAATTAGATGAAGCAAATACTTTTTCAGTTCTTGAACATCTTCCTTATTCAAAATCATATGATCTTGCTTTGCGGACACTGGCTGATGAAGATAACGATATTGATTGTCATGAAATGTTTGCATACTGTTTAAAAGGAATTGGCGATAAGCGGGGAATTAAAAAATTACAGGAAATTTATGCAAATGAAAATGATGCAGGCTATATTGGAAAAGTTTTGGAATGCCTGGCTTTAATACACAATGTCAATATTCCTGAGTTACCGGATATTTATAATAAAAGAAAATCAAGAGATCTAAGCCACAAAAATATGCTAAGAGACATAAGGGCAGGGTTAGATAATTTTACAAATAAAAACAGGGAAACATCAAATCAAACCCCAAATGTTATTCCTTTTGAAAAAACAACACCCAAAATAGGAAAAAATGCCAAATGCCCCTGCGGAAGCGGGAAAAAATATAAGAAATGCTGTTTAAATAAATAGTTAAACAGTCAGCAAAAAAACATAAATTGCTGTACAGCCCCAAAGGGGCAAATTAATAAAGCCCAGGGCGATCAAGCCCTGGGTAAAAGAAACACCCCAAATTGTAAGCTCTGAAAGAGCGAATTAGAACAACCACATAGATAAAACCAGGAGGAAAAAATGCCATATCACAAAATCAAACCCATTTTCATAATTCAGATTTTCCTGCTCATCTTTATTATATCCTGCGCGGTTTCTACCTGCATGGCAGAAAAACAGGATGTATTTTTTTACAATAAAACTGACAGTAAAATAATCAAATGCTTTAAAATCAAAGGAAAACATGACGCATTCCCGGTCATTAAGTGTTATGATAAAGAGGGCGACACAAAAGAATTTGATCCTGGCAAAACCTGGGAGCAGGTTGAAGTTAAATGGATATGTTTTGAATATACTGGCAAAGATGAATCCCTTAAAGACAGTGTTAAAACCAGATGTATTAAAATCCAGGATATTCAGGGTAATATCATAGAATACCGGTGTATGGATGAAGATGAAAAAATGCAAAATTTTGATCCTGGTCTTGAATGGAAAGAGATTAGCTTAGATGATGATCGCTGCGAAACAGGGGAACCCGAAGATATTCTCAAATCAGGTACACAAACATCGGAAAATAAAAACTATGTGGAAATCCAGGTTTTTTACGGAACTGACAGAAACCGGACAGGCAAGACAAAAGCAGAAAAATTTTACGGTGGAAAAAGAGGAAAGTTAGAATACGGAACCTGTAAGATAAAGATTCCCCAGGATCATAAGGTAGGTGAAATTGAAAATGATGTTAAGCTTTTTACAATAAATCCACAATCCTCAACAGCGTTTTTTACAGACCTCAGTTCCATTGTCAAAAAATCAGACCGGAAACAGGCTTTTGTGTTTATTCACGGGTATAATTCAAGCTTTGAAAAAGCAGCCCAGAGAACAGCTCAAATGGCATATGATCTTAAATTTGACGGTGCGCCCATATTTTACAGCTGGCCGTCCAGAGGAACAAACTGGAAATATACGGTTGATGAAACCAATGTAAAATGGGCAATTCCAAATCTTAAAAAATTCCTTGAAGATATTGCACTTAAAACAGATGCACAGGATATTCACCTGATTGCCCACAGTATGGGCAACCGTGCTTTAACAAATGCTTTAAGCCTGTTTGCAGATCAGCCGGTTTCAAATAATAAAGCTGTGGCAAAGTTTAAAGAAATTGTCCTGACTGCTCCTGATATTGATGCGGGAATCTTCACAAGGGATATTGCACCCAAACTTATCAGCCTGAACAAGCGGATTACCCTGTATGTTTCATCTAAAGACAAGGCATTAAGAGCATCAAGAATGTTTCACGGTTTCCCCCGTGCAGGTGATTCAGCCAAAGGGCTGGTGATTGTCAAAGGTATTGATACTATTGATTCCACTGCTGTGAATACAAGCTTTATGAGCCTGGGGCATTCCTATTACGGAAAAGTCCGGCCTGTGATTTCTGATATTTATTATTTGTTGAATACCAGATTGGCTCCTGATGAAAGGTTTGGGCTGGAGCAGGTGGAGGATGATAAAGGGACTTACTGGTTGTTTGCTAAATAGAATCAGGATGGTCAGGATGTGGAAGGATGGTCAGGATATCCTGGGCATCCTTTTAAAATCCTGACCATCCTGATTCAAAGCAATTAAACAGGATATGAAATGAAACATTTAATAAAATATTCGATTTGTTTACTTATGCTTGGCTGCGCACTCCTTACTTTTATACAAACCAACCAGGAAGCAAAACAGGAAACAGGAGGATATGAGAAATGGGAAAAATTGAACTCAGATGTTATTAAAGCTATCCAAACCGGGAAGTATCAAGAAGTTACTCCAATGGCAAAAAAAAATTATCAATATGCCCTTGAAAATTTCGGTAAAGAACATCCTGACACCTTGAATAGCCTTAACAACCTTGCCTTATTGTATGATTACCAGGGTCGATACAAAAAAGCAGAAACACTTTATAAAGAAATTTTGATAGTGAGTGAAAAAGTGTTGGGCAAAGAGCATCCTGACACACTGATTTCCCTTAATAACCTTGCCTTTTTATATGAGTCTCAGGGGCGTTACAAGGAGGCAGAACCGCTTTTTAAAGAGGCTCTGCAACTGAGAGAAAAGGTATTGGGTAAAAAACATTCTGACACATTGACTTCCCTTATTAACCTTAGCGAATTATACCGCCGGCAAGGGCGTTACAAAGAAGCAGAACCGCTTTATAAAAAGTCCCTGCAACTGAGTAAACAGATGCTGGGCAAAGAACACCCCAATACCCTGATTCACTTGAATAACCTTGGCGCATTGTATGGTAAACAGGGGCTTTACAAAGAAGCAGAAGCACTTTTAAAAGAGGTTCTGCAACTGAGTGAAAAGGTAATGGGCATAGACCACCCAAACACACTGATTTCCATGAACAACCTTGCCGTATTATATGGCAAACAGGGCCGTTATGGAGAAGCAGAAGCACTTTTAAAAAAGATTCTGCAACTAGGAGAAAAAAAAACCGGGCAAAGAATACCTCAAACCTGGATATTTATAAAAATTAAATCGTTTTATGGCTAATATGAAAAAAGAAATCAATAAAATGACATTTCTGTTGTCCTTATGGGACATAAATACATTTTTTTAATACAATTGTTTATGTCCGATCATGTCAAATAAACAACAAACAAAGGACTTTATCATGAGAGTATTTCATTCATACGGACCTGTTGACTGCGAAGAACATTTCTGCGTACAAAGAAAAGAGCTGATTAAATCATGCACAAAACAGATAATCGGGAATCCTGATAAAAGCGGTCATTATTTCACCATCTGGGCACCGCGGCAAACTGGAAAAACTTGGCTAATGCGGGAGGTGAAAAAGGAAATTGAAACCTGTTATGGAGATAAATTTTTTATGGGCTGCATGTCGGTTCAAGGAATTATCATGGAAAAGGATGATCCTCCTGAACTTTTTTTGAATAAAGTCCCCACGCTTTTCTGGGAAGCATTTCAGGAAGATAAATTGATATCTCCGCCTGAAAACTGGGAGGAGTTCAAACTTCTGTTTTCCAAAAAAAATAATTTATTTGATCGTAAGCTCATCCTGTTCATAGACGAATTTGACAGCCTGCCTCCAAAAGTGATTGACCGGCTGGTGACGATTTTCCGTGATATGTATCTGAAAAGGGAAAATTATATTATTCACGGTCTGGCACTTATTGGTGTTCGAGCTGTACTTGGTGTTGAAAGCGAAAGCGGCTCACCCTTTAATATTCAAAAATCTTTGAACGTGCCAAGACTGACAAAAACAGAAGTTGAAGATTTGTTCAGACAGTATCAGGAAGAAAACGGCCAGAAAATTGAAGCACAGGTAATTGACAATATCTATGAATCAACAAGAGGGCAGCCCGGTCTGGTATCCTGGTTTGGTGAGCTTTTATCGGAAAAATTTAATCCTGGATCAGATAAAACCATTGGTATGGAAACCTGGAATTATGTATATGGACGGGCCTGCCGTACAGAATGGAACAATACACTTTTGAATATGCTGGCAAAGGTAAAAAAGAAATACACTTCCCATGTTCTGAAACTTTTTGCAAACGCTGAGATTCCTTTTACTCTCCGAACAGACTGGTGCAATTATCTGTATCTTAACGGTATTATTGATGCAGAAGATGTGCTTGACAATAAAAATCAGCCTGTTCAGGTATGCTGTTTTTCATGTCCCTTTGTTCAGCAGAATATATATGATTTGCTGACCAACGATTTTGTGAGTGACCTGCCCATGCTTGCACTTGATCCTCTTGATGATCTTTCCGATGTCCTGGAAAGACCCAAACTGAACCTGCCTGCATTAATAAACAGATACAAAGACTACCTGAAACGCATGAAAGCAAAAGGTTTAAACCCCTGGAAAGACCAGCCCCGAAGAGCTGACATGCACCTGAGCCAAGCAGCAGGGCATTTTCATCTTTATTCATGGCTGCAAAATGCAATCGGCAGAAGATGTTCCGTCAGCCCGGAATTTCCCACAGGAAACGGTCGTGTGGATATATGGATTAAATGTATTGATAAACAAGGGATTATAGAAGTCAAAAGTTTTGTTGATCTGTCAGAATTAAAACGATCTCAAAAACAGGCAGCTCATTATGGAAAGCAATTGGGCATAAAAGCTGTTACTCTTGCGGTTTTTGTGCCCATAGAAGATGAAAACGTGCTGAAAAAGCTTTGTTCTGTAAATGTAATTAATGGTGTAAAAGTCAGCACTGAAGCTATTGGGTGGGAGTAATATCGAATTCTTGTCGTTTTTATTTTTTTAACCACAGATTACACAGATTAACACAGATTAACACCTTAATATATCTGTGTTAATCTGTGTAATCTGTGGTTAAAGCTTTTATTTCAAAGAAATACCTGCGTCCCTGGCCGCATCTTTTATATGCTCAACAAAAATATCTGCAAAAGCATCATTGGAACCAAGCCCTTTAAGTAGAGGCTTTACATCAAAACCCTTTTTAATCAGAATATTTTTCCATGAGTCTTCTTCTTCACCTGCCATATCATTTACCGCGTGATCTCCAGCTACAATCATAAAAGGTTTAAGAACAACCTTTTTAGCTTTATTATGGGAAAGAAGACTTACAACCTCATTTATACCCGGATATCCTTCCACGCATCCCACAAAGGTTTTAACTTCAGGATATATTTTTCGCATCATTACCTGGGTTTCAGCATATATTCCTGATGACCAGTGTTCATTTCCATGAGCCATATATACAAGCATTGCATTTTCCTTTTTTGCCAGTTTGGCATCTGCTGAAAGGGTTTTTAATGCTTTTTCAAGATCCTCATGATAAGAATAAGTATCTCCAGGCATTCCAAGTGCAGGTCTTCCCATAACCAGCTTATGAAATGGTTTCCATTTTTCCTTGGTGGTTTTGATAGATGCAAGTGCCTGTATATACTTACTTAAGTCCTGAGATTGTTCCATAAAAAAGATATGGGTGGGCTGGACAACTATGTCTTTATATCCGTCTTCCATAAGATCGCCGATTGTAGAAATTACATTTTTAACATACAGAATTTCATGGGGAATCCCCTGTTTAAGCCACTTTTCAGCCTCTGCCTGACGTTTTTTCCATACTGACCTGATAATATTGGAGGTAAAAGTAACTTTAACAGGAATACCGGGAAATGCTTTTTTTACCTCATCCTGAATATTGTTAATAGATTTAACAGCAGAAGGAACAGTTGTACCAAAACTGGCAAGTACAATAGCTGTCTTATACTCTTTTTTTTCTGCCTTTCCATGCTCATTTGAGGAAATTGCAGAATTTGCTCCACAAAAGGTAAACATTACAATCAAAAGAAAAGAAAAAAAACGATTTAACATAGAAAACTCCTTAAAAGATAAATAATTGTTTTTGTAAAAAGCGCATCAGGTGCTGTCATGGTTTCCGGGACCCTCCGAGCCTTACGGTTTTCGGAACACCTGATGCATTTTTATGACTGCCCAAATCCTGCTTTTCTAATTAAAAACTACTCTTTAATAAGCGCAAAGCTGCATTTCACGGCCTGTTAGTTTTACATAAGAGGAGTTTATCAACTCCCCTGCCATGCACACAACCCGTCCCATACCTTTTCTAATCATTGAATACCATGCGTCTGCAATATCAAAACAGGCTTCTCCTGAAAAAACAAATTCCACCTGGTCTGCTTTAATACCTAAATTTGTTACAGCCAGTTTTTCATTAAAATTGCTGTCAGAGCTGTTACTTCCCACAACATAAACAATAATACCGGTTTTCATAGCTTTTTCCTTTCCTCGAAAGTTAATTACTGCAAAAAAAAATCCCCGAACCGATATTAATCGATTCGGGGATGTCCCTTTTTTATCCTCAAAATCATTGACAAAAATCAATTCCGCGAAATTTTGTCATTATCATTCAGGCAGGTCTTCTGACTTTCAGATCATCCTGATAACCGCGCCTTCCCGTTAAATATAACAACAGTGGCATATTGCAGTCTCAGTCCCTGATTACAGCGGCGGGCCCGTTTCCGATTTTCACGGAATTCCCTATTAAGCCGTTAGGCACCTTGAATTATTTTTACAGCTAATACTGAATATATCTTATTCTGTCAACTGTGATTTTCTCTTTTTAACATTGTTAGCTTCTTCGCCTTATATTAAAGGATTCCATAAGTTTTTCCAAGACATTATAAGGCTGTGCCCCTGGAAGAAGTCTGTCATTGATGAGAAAAGTCGGAACTGCTGTAATTCCCTTGGATCTGGAGCGTTCCCAGTCATCATCTACGGCCTGTTTATAGGCTCGGTTTTTGATAGTATTCAAGGCATCTTCAGGGGAAAGCCCGGCATTTTCTGCAATCTCAGCCAGTACAGAAGGCTGGGCAATATTATGGCCTTTATCAAAATAAGCCCTGAAAGCAAAATTGTGGAATTCTTCACCTTTTCCCATGCTTTCAGCCCATTTTCCAAGTTCCTGGGCTAATCGGCTGTTATATGTATATTCCCGGTCTCCAAAAGGCAGGTTAAGCTCTTGGGCTGTTTTTCTCAATCTGTCCAGCATCTGGGGAATATTAACAGGACGCCCTGCAAATAAATCTTCCAGGCTGCGCCCCTGTTCCGGTGTTTCAGGGTGAAGCGGAAAAGCTGTCCATCGGATTTCTATATCAAATTCTCTTATAAGTCTTTCAATACGCCCGGTAATGAAATAGCACCAGGGTCAGATATAATCTGAAAAAATTTCAAGCTGATGCCTGGCATCTGACATTTTTAACTCCTTTTTGATTAAAGCATGGGATGTGGAATGTTTTGCCTGGCAGTAAACTGCCAGGCTATTTTCTGTCGTCCCTCTGGGACTTTTATCGTTTACAGGAAGGTTTTAACAGGATTAAATTATTTTTTCTTGGAACTCAGTTCAGGGAATTGATGGTAAAAATACTCGTTGGATGCTCCGGCTTCTTTACCTTCTTCATTTTCTCTCAGTTCAACTCTTCTGATCTTACCGCTGATGGTTTTGGGTAGTTCGGTAACAAATTCAATGATTCTCGGAATCTTGAATTTAGCCAGAACTTCAATGGTATGTTTGAACAGTTCCAAAGCCAGTTCTCTTGAAGGTTCATATCCGCTGTTCAGGATAACAAAGGCTTTTACCAACTGATGACGTTTAGGATCAGGAACACCAACAACAGCAGTTTCCATAACAGCAGCATGTTCAATCAAGGCACTTTCAACTTCAAAAGGACCTACACGATAATCTGAAGATTTGATAACATCGTCAGATCTGCCCACAAACCACCAGTAACCATCTTTGTCAAAAGAAGCTTTGTCGCCTGTGAAATACATATTATTTTTAAATGCTGCCTGGGTTTTTTCAGCTTCGTCAATATATTCCTGGAACAGACCCAAAGCTCTCCAGTTGCTCAGGCGTACAACAATATGGCCTGGTTCATCAGGAGTAGTGATTTCTTTGTCTTCATCATCAACCAGGATAACATCGTACATATAAGCAGGATATCCAAAGGAACCAAAACGCATTTTGCCTTCCATCCAGGGAGGATTACCTATCATGGTGGTTGATTCTGTCTGTCCGTAAAAATCCCTGATCTCGGTATCGGTTGCTTTTTTCCATTGTTCTATTACTTCAGGATTTAACGGTTCTCCGGCACTTAAAGAATATTTCATTGCGCTGAGATCATATTTAGCCAGATCAAGTCCGACAAATGCACGCCATGCAGTGGGAGGAGCGCAAAAAGAATTTACTTTATATTTGGCAACTGTGGCTAGATATTTTTCAATATTTAAAACTGTAAAATTAAAACCTGTGGCAGTAGCTCCAATGTTAAAAGGTGCAAAAAAGCTGCTCCATGCCCATTTTGCCCAGCCAGGAGCACTTAAATTGTGGTGAACATCTCCAGGTTCAAGGCCCTGGACAACAGCAGTTGAAAGATGACCAACAGGATATGAAACTGCGCTGTGACCAACTCTTTTGGGAAGTCCTGTGGTTCCTGATGTAAAAAAGCAGAACAGGACATCATCTTTTCCAACGTCTGCTGCTTCTGCTTCTGCTGCTTCTGCTGCTTCTGCTGCAATATCAGTATAAGATACCCAGCCCTCTTTCTGACCTAAAACAATCTTTGCTTTTGGTGTACAGTTTGCTTTTTCCAGTGCATCGTCAACAAGGTCTGTCAATCCTTCAAAAGAAATAATAACATCAGGTTTATAAGCTTCAAACCTGAATTGAATTTCTCTTTCAGTCATGGAGGTAGCTGTGGGAACTGCTACAAGTCCGCCTTTTAAAGCTGCAAAAGAAGCAAACCATGTTTCAGGAACAATAGGGGTCAGCATATAAAGGTTATCACCCTTTTCAACGCTGTTTTTTCTTATATAATTAAGGAATTTATTTCCATTAGCTGCCAGTTCTTTATAGGTGAACTGCTGTTCAGCATCCGTATCAAGATCTGTCCAGATCAAAGCAGGCTGATCACCTCTTTCCTTGACATGCATACCTTCAAAGATTTCTGCTGCCCAGTTGAACTTTTCTGGCAGATCGGTTTTATTCAGTTTCTCGAAAAATGCCTTTGCAGTCTCTTCACGTTTTCCCATATCTTGAATGCTGTTTAAATCCATTGCATCTCTATAAATACTTTCCAATGACATACCCTACCTCCATTTTGTTTGTTTATATAAAAATCTGAACGAGCGATCAGTCAAAAATTATTATGTCACTCCCTATAATTGGCATTCATTTAATTGTCAATAATTTTTTCTACATTCTTAGGCTGTCCATTTTTGACAACAGGTTTTTGTAAGGAACCATGATTAAATGATTTTTATGAATAGAATCATCTAAAATTATAGTTCAAAACAAGGAATGGGTTATGACAGTTCAGGGCATGGTAACAACATGATCTGTCACCTGTGAAATAATTCTTGAAATCAAAAGCTTATTTTGATATTTTTTTAGAACAAAGCTGAATGCTTGTATAGAGCGCTTTAGCGCTCAAAATAGTTAAAGTAGTACTGCAAACCATGATTTTATAATTTCTATTCTGGAAAGGAATCATTTATGGATAATATCCAAATTGCCATTGAAGGAACTGCTTCACTTGAGGCTGCAAAAGACTTGATTGAAACTTGTGAAATCTCCGGGGACTGGCAGACACCGGATGGGGCGATGAAAGGCGCTCTTGCAACCATAGCTACTATTGTGGGGATTGTCGGGGGTACTGTTGCTGTTTCAGAGCAGATACGGAAATGGTATCAGGAATGGAAAAAAGGGAAATCAGGCAGGGCTATTGAAAAGGCTGTGCTTGTGGGAAACGGTAAGCGGGTGCTTTTGGAAGGGGCCAGTGCTGATGATATTAAAGCTGTGTTGGAAACTCTGTAATCTTGATATTGAATCAGGATGGTCAGGATGAAGCAAGGATAGGCAGGATGGCCTTGGTCATCATTAGTTATAGCAAGCACGGGAATAAATTCCCGCGCTATTTTCTATCGTCCCTACGGGACTTAAATGGTTGATATAGAAATATTTAAAGTCCCATAGGGACAACAGGAAATAGCCCGGCAGTTTACTGCCGGGTGAAATGATGATTATGGCCTCCAGGATTATCCTGAATATCCTTATTAAATCCTGACCATCCTGATTCAAAAACAAAAAAGGATAAATTACAAAATGCAGAATAGTTTTTTGGCCAAAGCTAAAGAAAATTTAAGAATTGCCCAAATCAGCTTTGAACATAAATGTTATAATGCTTGCGCCAACCGTGCCTATTATGCAGCTTTTCAAGGGGCTGTTGCAGCATTGCTTGATAAAGGTATAAAAAAAGAGAAACTTGATCATAAAAGAGTACAGGCCGGATTCAGTGAAAGATTAATTAAACGGCAAAAAGTGTATCCGGGCAGGCTGAAATCATACCTTATGAGAATGCAATTACTCAGAAATACTGCTGATTATGAATATGAAACAGTAAGCAAAAAAGATGCGTCAGTTCAACTTCACAAAGCAGAGGAAATGATTGAACTCATTAAAAAGGAGATTGAAAAATGATAAATTTCAAGCAAGAACAATTGGTTCAAGAAATACTAAGTTACGTTAATTCAAAATTTCCTGAAGTCAAATTTATCGGTATTTCGGAAAGTCCTGAAGATCCTCAAGATTTATGGATAAGAGTTACTGCGCCGGTAGACGAGGACAGGAAATCGGAATTGATGGATTATGCATGTGATAAAACAATGGATATTCTTATGGAATACGGTTATCATATGCTGGTGATGCCGACACGGGAGCAGCTATCCGGCAGTTAAGCTGATTATTTTAATTTTGAATCAGGATGGTCAGGATGTTATAAGGATACCCAGGATTATCCTGAATATTCTATCTTATCCTGGATATCCTGCTTCACATATCCTGACCATCCTGATTCAAAAACAAAGGAAGTCAAAACCATGCAGAAAATTCTCCACATAAAACTCAAACCCCTCAATGATGAGCTTGCAGACCTGCGCTGTTTTACTGATAATCCCAATGATTTTGCAAAGCGCTCCCTTGAGTTTGCAGATATTGAAAACCTGATTGCAGATGCAGAGGCCGGGTATTATACGCTTTTGCCTGAAGATTATGTGCAGACCGGTCAGAAATTGTATCAATGGCTTGACGGGGCAGAGCGTTTTCTTGCACAGGCTTTGAAAAACTGTCTTCCTGCTGATACTGTGGTGCTTGCTGTTGAGGCTGAAGGCAGGCTTGCACATCTGCCCTGGGAGGTTTTGCATGACGGTAAATCTTTCCTGGTGCAGCAGATAAATCCTTATATTGTTCCGGTTCGGTGGCAGGACAAGAAAAGCCCGGATTATGAACCTGAAAACCGTCCTTTGCGGGTGCTGTTTATGGCTTGTTCTCCTTTGGATGTTAAGCCGGTGCTTGATTTTGAGCAGGAGGAAGGGCTGATCCTGGATGCTACACAGCGCCAGCCTTTGGTTTTAAGTGTTGAGGAAAGCGGGGATTTGGATGAACTGGAAAACCTGGTTGCTTCTTATGAACCAGGGTGGTTTGATGTGTTTCATTTAACAGGTCATGCAAATCTGGGTGATAAGGGCGGATATTTTATTACTGAGACTGAAACCGGGGAATCCTGTGCTGCATATGCTGCTGATATGGGTAAGGCTTTGAACAGGATGCCTAAAATTGTGTTTTTATCCGGTTGCCGGACTGGTGAGGCTGGCAAGGACGGGGCAGTGCCTTCTTTGGCTGAGGAGCTTTTGGAAAGGGGTGCAAAAACGGTTTTGGGTTGGGGCCGTCCAGTGCTGGATACAGATGCAAGCAGGGCTGCGGCTTTTTTTTACGGTGCGCTTTCCCAGGGGGATGATGTTGCTCTTGGTCTTGCCAAAACCCGGCAGGAGATGATTGACAGCAATGCACGGGACTGGCATTTGCTCAGGCTTTATACAGCAGGGGAAATGCCCGGTTCCCTTGTAACGCCTTTGAAAACGCGGGGCAGGCAGAAAGCAGCGGTCTATTCAAAAACAACCGAGTTTTTGGATGAACAGCAAAAGGTCAAGGTTCCCACGCGGCAGGGTTTTGTGGGGCGCAGGCGCGCTATTCAGCGGTGTTTGAGGGCTTTGCGGAATGGTGATAATTCCATTGGCGTAATCCTTTACGGCATGGGCGGTCTGGGCAAGAGCAGTCTGGCTGCACGGCTTTGTGATCGTCTTAAAGATGATTTTCATGTGATAGTCCGCATGGGTGAGCTTGATGAGCCGGGGATGGTCAACCGTATTGGTGAAGACCTGGATAAAACCATGAGGGAGCGCATTTTAGATCCCCATGATGAATTGAAATACAAGCTCAAAGATGTGTTTGCAAATATGGAAACGCCCCTGCTCCTGGTTCTTGATGATTTTGAGCGCAATTTTGAAAATGATGGCAAGCAGCCTGTGTTGAGAAATGACGGTTTGCCGGTCATATCTGAAGAAGCTCAGAAAATCATGGAAGCCCTGGTTTTTGCCATTGGGAAAAATCCTGATATTGGTCATAAAATAATCATCACCACACGATATAAACCGGGTGCAGACTGGGCAGGGCATTTTTACACAGAACAACTGGACAGGCTGCCGAAACCGGATGTGAAAAAAAAGATCATCCGCTTGGAATCAGAGTATTCAGCCCTGAAATCCCCGGATGAAAATTTGAACAATCTTAAACAAAAAGCTGTAATCGTGGCAGACGGCAATCCCCGTCTGCTGGAATGGCTGTTTGAAATCCTGGATCAAGCTGACCTGGATCATGACATTATTCTCAAACGTATGAATGAAAAAGAGATTGAGTTTCGGGAAAGCATTTTGGCAGAAGAACTTTTAAAACAGCAGGATAAAGACCTTTGCAGGATGCTTGGGCTTATGCTGGTATATGAACTTGCTGTGCCTTTTGCAGCGATTGAGGCTGTGTGTGAAAAGGTTTCGGATTTGAAAGGGCATATGAACCGGGCTTCGGCTTTGGGACTTCTGGAAGTTACGCAGCAGGTTGATGAAAATGTGTTTCGGGTTCCGCGTATTTTGTCGCCTTTGCTTGAGGAGTATTGGGCTGAGGATGGGGTGGAATTGTGTGGAATTGCTTGCAGGGTTTTGTATGATATTTGGCTTATACTGGCAGGAACATGCACTGAAGAACAAGGGCTTGAAATTCATAGGCTGGCACTGGCAAGAAAGGATGCTGAAATTGCAGGTAAAATCGGGAATTATCTGTCAACAGCTTGGCACAATCAAAGCCGATTTCATGAAAGCCAAAGCCTTTGCCGAAAAACAATGAAAATGACCGGGGATAATTACCGGCTTATCCAAAATTTAGCAAGAGCAGATGAAATACTTGGCAATACAGCAGATGCCCTGAAGCATTATCAGGCATGTCTTGATATGTGTCCTGACAGCGATAAAGAAGAAAAAGCTGCGGCCATGCATAATATGGCCAGAATATATACGAATCAGGAGCAGATCAATGAAGCCCTCTCTCTGTATCAACAGATTTCGGAAATTGATGAAAGTATAGGTAATATTCAGGGCAAAGCTAGCACTTTGCATCAGATGGCCGGAATATACGCGAATCAGGGGAAGATCAATGAAGCCCTCTCTCTGTATCAACAGTCTTTGGAAATTACAGAAAATATAGGTGATGTGAAGACCAAGGCTGTCACCTTGCATGAGCTGGCCAGAATATACGCGAATAAAGGACAGATCAAAGACGCCTTCAGTCTGTACCAACAATCTTTGGAAATTACAGAACGTATAGGTGATTTGAAGAACAAGGCTGCCGCTTTGCATCAAATGGCCGGATTATACGAGGACCAGAAGCAGATCAAAGAAGCCCTCAGTTTGTATCAACAGTCTTTGGAAATTACAGAAAGTATAGGTGATGTTCAGGGCAAGGCAGCCACCTTGAATAATATGGCTGTATTATATGCAGATCAAGGCGATTATGGGCGCGTACAGAACAGACCAAAATTTAGTTTTTAGTGCAATTTAAAAACATACCTTTGTAGTAAAATTTGGTAATATGATCAGGCAAACAGTAGACCGCATTTAAAATCAAAAATTGTTGATGAA
>JAUCGD010000393.1 GCA_030377945.1 Desulfobacterales bacterium HSG17
ACGAGTTATAAAATTAATCTGTTAAATTATATTTGATACAACATTAAAATTCAATCATTATTTTAATAGAAAACCCTTGAAAAAGCTCATGGAACAAAGTAGAATTATTTTATCAATCATGTTAGTTCATACAGGCATATATTTAGGAGGCTGAATGGCAGAAAAATTTGATCATACCGTACTAATTGTTGATGATGAAGAGCAGGTGGGAAGAGCACTTGGTCGATTGATGAAAGGTATTGGTGCCAAATATGTTTATCTGGATTCGGGCATTGAAGCTCTTGACAGGCTGAAAACTGCATCCAAACCTTTTTCCCTTATTCTTTCAGATCAGCGCATGCCTAAAATGTTAGGGTCTGTATTTCTGGAAAAAGCCAAAGAAGTCTCTCCTGACACCATTCGTTTTCTTATTACTGGATATGCAGATGTGGATGCTGTAACAGATGCTGTCAACAAAGGTTCCATCCATCGCTACATTGCTAAACCCTGGGATAACAAAATTTTAGCTGAAACTGTTAAAACAGGCCTTGAACAGCATGAACTGATCATGGAAAATCATAAACTGTTTGCACTTGCAAAAGAGCAGAATACAAAATTGTACACTGTAAATATGGAATTTAAAAAAAGTGCTGCAGTACATAAAAAAGCCATTGTTCAAAAAGACAAACAAATTTCTGAATTAAACGTCAAGCTTGAAAAAGGCTTTGAAAACAGGAATTATATCAATGAAATGCAAGCCCTTCTTGAAGAGAAACAGATGATTGATGAAGGAAAGCTCAACTCTTTCTATATTGCTATAATTGCTGAATTGTATGAACAATTCCAGGACATTGCCACAAGGAATGGCTTTGAAATGCCTGAAAATATTCCAGGAGGATAAAATGTCGGACAACAGTGAATATGGTATCCTGGTTGTTGATGATGACGAACCCATTGTAAAAAATATGCGAAGAGTATTAAGGCGTAAAGGTTTTACCAAGATTACATCTGCGCTCAATGGTGAACAGGGGATTAAGCTGCTGGAAACTGCCAGAAGCCCATTTTTTTTAATAATGTCTGACCAGCGCATGCCTGGGATGTCCGGCAGCGAATTTTTAGAAAAGAGCATCATGCTCAGCCCGGAGTCCAGACGGATGCTTATTACCGGATATTCAGATTATGATGCAATTATTAATGCAGTTAACAAGGGGGAAATCCACCAGTATATTTCAAAACCATGGGACAATGACGATCTTTTGCTCAGAATCATGGGTGAACTTGAGATATATAAGAATTTCCAGGAGAGAAAACACCTTTATAAAGTAACAAAACGACAGAATACAAAACTCTTCGGCCTTGCTGCAACCCAGAAGAAAAAACTTCAAAAATTTACACTTGCCCTGAAAAACAAAAAAGAAGAGATTGACCTGCTTAGCCTGTCATTGCAGGAAGCAAAAGAGCAGGCTGAATTCAAAGAGGTGTTTTTAGGGCTGGATGAGCTGCTTTCTCGAACTATCACCATGAATAAAAGCAATCTAACCCAAGCTTTTAAAATGGTCAAAAAAGAGACCTCTTTTATGATGGAAACTATCTGTGATAATAACAAATTAACTTTTTCCCAGGATAACATTGATAATCAAGATGCTGACGAACTTGAAGATGATATATTTGAAATTATTGACCAGATTATTGAAAATACAGTTATTGCAGTTGAACCGAATCTTTTCGGCATAGGTTCAGAGCCCAGCACTGGTGTTGTAATTGACGATTACAAACAGATACCAGACTTTGAAGAACTTGCATTTAATGACGGATTTATAACTAAAGGCGAGCGTGAGAAAGCTTTAGAAGAGTTAGAAGATAAAGAAGCTGAATTATCCACAGGACTGACCATTGATAAGGTCATGGTTCAAAATGATTATTTAAGAAGGCAGGATTTAAGTCGTATTTTTGCAAAACTTTCCATGATTGAGACAAGACTTTTAGACAGAGAGCTTGCTCAAATGATGGTGGACAGAGAAATTGCAGTAAAAAAAGATATTGACCGGGCATTTCGCAAACAGCTAAACAACTTTGAAGACAGCGGAGTTGCAAGCCTTTTAGGTGACATTCTTGTGGAATCTGAAATTATTGAGCCGGCAATAAGAGATGAAATAATGGCAGCCCAGGATAGAACCGGGAAAAAGAAGAGTGCAGTTGATCAATCTTCTCAATTTTCTTCAGAGTTTGGCGCTTTTGTGGATCTTCAGATTTCAGAAGACAAAGTTCAGGCATGGATGCGGGTTCCAAAGAGTGTACAGGGTACATCAGATATTGCGCCGGTTAAAACACTGATAAAAAAACGTGGCATTAAACGTGGTATTGCAGCTGATAAAGAAATACAGGAATTCATGAAAAGCTGCACTGACCCCCATGAAAAATTTATTGTTGCCCAGGGTATTCCCCCCAGTGTTGGTAAACCTGCTGAAATTATATACAATTTTAATACACAATCTGATTCAGCCGGTGTTATCAATGAAGATGGTTCCATTGACTTTACGGCAAGGGGAGATTCACCTTTTGTGAAAAAAGGATCTGTTCTGGCTGAAAAAAAGCCCATGGAACAACCTAAATCAGGAATAGATATTTTTGGTGAAACGCTGCTTGTAGGTGATGTGGACGATGTTCCTTTAGAAGGTGGAGAAGGAGTTGAATTATCAGGAGATGGCCTCAAACTTACTGCAACCATTACAGGTCAGCCAAGTATTGATATAAAAGGAATAATTTCAGTACTTGAATCATTCACTGTAAACGGTGATGTTGATTTTAAAACAGGCAACATCAATTTTAACGGCAATGTTGTAGTAAAAGGTAATGTTAAAGAAGGCTTCATGGTTGAATGTGAAGAGCTGATTGCAAATGAAATTAATGGGGGTATAATTAAAACCAGGGGAGATCTCAAGGTTTCCAATGGAATTGTAAACGCTGATATCCAATCCGAAGGCAGTATTCAGGCCAAGTTTTTAAATAAAACAAAAGTGTACGGATATGGCGATATGATGGTAACAAGAGAAATCATGGAATCCTATATTGCTATAAGTGGTGCCTTAAATAATGAAACAGGAAGGATAACAGCCTGTACCATTGCAGCACGTAAAGGGATGAGCGTTAAACAGATTGGCACTGAAAAAGCTGAATATTCCACAGTAAAAACAGGTGCAGATGATCATCTGCGCTGGGT
>JAUCGD010000394.1 GCA_030377945.1 Desulfobacterales bacterium HSG17
CAAACTCAGGGAAAAGGTAAACCAAAATTAAAACCACAAAAAAAGCCCAACCAAATAGCCCAAATAAATAAAGAGATAGATATAGATAGACAAGAAAAGAGTTTATAAAACTCAATGACCTTCCTTTTTTAATTGCACAAGATAAATCAACCCTTGCTGTTGATAGGGGCATGATTGAGGTATATAAAGGCCCCAAAGGTATTAAACAGATCAAGGGTACGGGCATGACACGGCCGGCTCTTATGGTTGAACTTCTTGAGGAAAATGATGATATTGATCTTGTTTTGGATCTTGGGGGGAAATATAAGTATTATCTGAAGCAGCCGGAACTTCAGGCAGGAAAAGTATTTTCTCAGGATGTCAGTTCAGCTCTTCATTTTTATCCTTCCCAACCCTGGGAACAGATTTCCGAGCCTGACTTTGATACTCTGGCTTTGATGCTATGATAAAGAATTGATTAAGGGCAGGCACAGGGGCACTGCCCCTGCCATGCAGGTGCTGTATTAAAACTTTTCAGTAGGGTGCGTTAGGCCGCAGGCCGTAACGCACCCTACGGGTTATTGTAATGCTTTGATAAAGCATAAACCGCCGCTGTCGTCCGTGTCAACTTCCGGTTCCGGTGTTTCCGGTTCTGCCGGATTCAGATTTTTCTGGGGGTCGGAATCTGCCGTAAATTCTGCAAGGTTGCTGATTCCGTCTCCATCTGTATCTGCCAAAGCATCATCAGGGTTGTACATATTCAGCCCGTTTTGCTTTTCCCAGTCATCAGGCATTCCATCGCCGTCTGCATCTTCCACTATAAAGCCTATTGAAGTCAGATGATTGATTTTAAAGGATATACTCTGATCTTCATTAACTTCAAAAGGCATGTCGGTTTTGACAAATCCCTTATTGCCGCTTCCGTCCTGACTTAGCATTACAGACAGCAGCCTTACAGCATCGCTTAATGAATTAAGAACTTCATAGGCTTTGGCTTTTGGGTTGAGCATGAGCGAAAGCTTTATTCCGGGTGCGTCAGGTCTGCGGTTCGGGTTGAAATGTACTGACTGGCCTTTATACGGACCGCTTGCAGCTTCAAAACTTATTGACATGCCTTCTGCAACTGTATTGCCTGCAAAATTGTATGTATCAATTTTCAGAACCAGGAGATCGCTGGGAAAAAGCAGCATGAGTTCCGGGTTTTCCAGGTCATTTATAAACAGGAAGTCATACGGGATTACCGGGATTTTTATTGTTACCGGAAGATATTCCCCTGCCGGGTTCCTTATGATGCCGGTAAATTCACAAGGAACTGTCGGGTCAAATGTCCGGTGCATGTGGTTTATTCCTGGAAGTTCAGCCTGGTATAATTCTTCAAAGGCTTTCTGGTCTGCCGGGTTGTCTGCCATGTTGCTCTGCTGTGTTGCGTAATCCGTGTATGTCACTGTGTAGGTAAAGGGTATATTGCTGTTGTCTGCAAAGAACCTGAAGCTTATTTCATATCTTGTATCTCCTTGCTGGGGATCATTTTCGCTGATTTTGGTGTACGGGTCTGCCAATTTCCAGGTATAGGTAAACGGATCTTTTTCGCTTCCTGTTCCTGTGTATTGTCCCGGATTTACAATCTCCTGTCCTTCGGGTGTGGCTATTGCCATTGTAAAGCCCTGTGCCTTTTCGGAAATTACATGAAGTACAAATCCCTGTTCCTGCATAAATCCGTTATCGTTGTACATATGATTTATTTCAAAGGTGTCAGGAATTGAGGGGTCTGTGTTGTCTGCAATTTCAACACGGTAACTTCTTGTATCCCCGTCATTGTCTGAACCTTCATCAATGTCAACCGGTTGTTCAGGTTCATCCGGTTCAATTGGTTTATCCGGGTCTTCAGGTTTGTCTGATTCATCCACAGGATTTGTTCCTGCGTTTATTTCATCTGCATCGCTAAAACCATCATTATCAGAATCTACATTTTGCGGGTCGGTTTTGGCTGCAAATTCTTCAAGGTTTGTCAGCCCGTCTCCGTCACTGTCTGTATCTGCATCATTTACATTCGGGTTTGTCTTGTTTTCTTTTTCCCATACATCGGTCATACCGTCTGCATCTGTGTCGGTTTCAGGGTCTGATGAGCCGTTTAATGCCGGTGTTTTGGCTTTGATTTCTTCACCGTCTGTAAATCCGTCTCCGTCACTGTCTTTGTCTGCCGGATGTGTAAGGTTTGTAAACTCTTCCAGGTTATTCAGACCGTCTTCGTCTGCATCCAGTTTTGCATCTTCCGGATTTTCAGAATCAAGTCCGTATTTTTCCTCATACCAGTCAGGCAGTCCGTCTTTGTCTGTATCTTGTGAATTAGCAGAAGAAAGTGAAAACATGTCCAAAGGGTTGGACTGCTGTGAAATTTCCTGTCCGTCCGTAATTCCGTCATTGTCTGTATCATTGTTTTCAGGGTTTGTATCGCTGATAAATTCAGACAGGTTGGGCAGTCCGTCTTTATCTTTATCTTGTGTTGCATCGGACGGATCATTTGGATTCAGGCCGTGGTCATTTTCATACCAGTCAGGCAGTCCGTCATTGTCTGAGTCAGGAGTCTGTTCTGAAGTGGAAACTGTATTATCCGCAGGATCACTTCCTGCAAGGCGTTCATCTCCGTCATTGATACCGTCATTGTCTGTGTCAGGAACATTGGGATCAGTACCGTTTAAATATTCTTCCAGATTGGTCAGACCGTCATTGTCAGAATCCAGGCTTGCATCTGCGGGATTATTTATATCAAGGCCGTGTTCTATTTCCCATGACTCAGGAATTGCATCATTGTCCTGTGGTTCAGGTTCAAAGGGTATTTCCGGTTCTATAACAGGTATGTCATTTATGTTAAATGAGGCTGTTATATTTTGTGATTGAGTCAGTGTAACAACACAATCCTGCGTTCCAGTACATGAACCTGACCAACCGTTAAAACTTGAGCCTGTGTCTGCTGAAGCTGTAAGGGTAATTAGAGTGTTTTCAGCATAGGTTTCCGTGCAGTCCGAACCGCAGTTAATGCCTGAAGGAATGCTGGAAACAGTACCTGTTCCGTTTCCTGTTTTGTCTATTATAAGTAAAAAGTCTTCAATAGAAGCAATACTACTCCAGAATCCGGCCTGGAGCTGATAATTGTCTGATGATGAAGAACCCACAGCATCAGCCTGGCTCAAAGAATCCGAGAGCATGTAATTTGTTGA
>JAUCGD010000395.1 GCA_030377945.1 Desulfobacterales bacterium HSG17
CTGCTCATAGTGGGGGCCTGGAGCGGGTACCAGGCAACACAGGCTCTTATGACCAAGTCATATGACCAGCTTATGGCAGTCCGTGAAATTAAGAAAAGCCAGATTGAATCTTTCTTTTCCGAATGCAAGGCAGATACGGATATTCTTATCAATACCGTTGAAACATTCAGGGAAGCTGAATTGGAAAAGCTTGAAGCAGTTCAGGAGCTTAAAAAAGCCCAAATAGAAACCTTTTTCGGAAAGGTGAGGACAGATATCAGTACATTGTCCAGGAGTGAAGATATTCAAAACCTGTATAATCACCTTTTTCAATATCACAATGACATGGAAACAGGTTCCAGTGAACCGTTAAATGTTTCCGCTGTTGATTATACCCGGATTTATGAAAAATACGGGAAGTATTTAAACGACTATGTTAAGAGCTATCAGTATTATGATGCATTTCTTATCTGTGCTGAACATGGTCATGTCATGTTTACAGCAGCCAGGGAAAATGACCTGGGGACAAACCTGAAGAACGGCCCTTATAAAAGCGAAGGTCTTGCAAACATATGGAATAAAGTGATGGAAACAAGAGATGTGTTTATTGAAGATTTTTCTCCCTATACCCCCAGCAAAGGACAGCAGGCAGCCTTTATCGGCGCACCTGTTTACAGCCGGTCAAATGAAATACTGGGAGTGATTGCATTACAGATTCCCACAGACCCTATTAATACCATCGTTCAGAGACGTCAGGGTATGGGAATGACAGGCGAATCCTATCTTGTAGGAAACAAGGACAATGTTACCAGCTATAGAAGCGACAGATCTGTAAAAAAGGGCAGAATCGGGGATAAAAAGACCGGGGCAGAGATTGATAAAGCCCTGGCCGGACAAGCCGATGACACTGTCATAACCGGGAGTACCGGGGAGCTGGAAATTATCCACTATGATCCTTTGAATATACCCGGGCTTAACTGGGCAATAATCAGCACTATAAGTCTGGAAGAAGCTATTGCACCAAAAGATAAAGGGGCACAGGGTGATTATTTTACAAAGTATATTAGGAAATACGGATACTATGATCTCTTTTTGATCCACCCTGAAGGTGATGTCTTTTATACAGTAGGAAAGGAAGCGGATTATGGGACGAATATCATCACCGGGAGATTTTCCGATTCAGGACTGGGTAAGCTTTTTAAAAAAATATCCAGGACAAAGCAATATGAAATTGCCGATTTTGAACCTTATGCACCAAGCAATAACGAACCAGCCTCTTTTATAGGTCAACCTATTATTGACAATGGGGATATTCAAATAGTGATTGCCCTTCAGCTTTCCATTGAAAATATTAACAGCATCATGCAGCAGCGCCAGGGTATGGGCAAAAGCGGGGAATCTTATTTGGTGGGGCCGGATAAGCTTATGAGGTCGGATTCTTTTATTGATCCCACCGGGCATTCTGTTAAAGCCTCTTTTGCCAATCCTTCGGCAGGAAGTGCAGATACCGAAGCAGTCAGGGAAGCACTTGACGGAAAATCCGCCACAAAGGTTATCCAGGATTATAATGACAGCCCGGTCCTTTCAGCATATACCCCCCTTACTTTTGACGGCTTATCCTGGGTTTTGCTGACTGAAATTGATGAGACTGAAGTTAAAAAGCCTGTTAGAAACCTGGTAATCTCAATTTGCCTGGCAGGACTGATAATTACAATCTTTGTGGCTGCTTTTGCATATTTTTTTGCAAGAGGACTTGCAATGCCCCTTATCAAAAGTGTTGAATTTACAAAAGCACTGGCCCAGGGAAATTTTAATACTGATATAAACATAGACCAGGATGATGAAGTAGGCATAATGGTAAAAGCATTAAAAGATATGAAACTGAAAATCACTGATGTTCTGGATGAAACAAAATCACTGATTTTAGCAGTAAAGGAAGGAAAGCTGGAAACCAGGGGAAGAGCCGAAGATTTTTCAGGAGGGTGGAAAGAGCTTGTTGATGAAATTAATAATCTTATTAATGCTTTTATTGAACCCATTAATCTAACTGCCGAATATATTGACCGTATTGCTATTGGAGATATTCCTGATAAAATTCAGGATCATTATAAAGGAGATTTTAATATAATTATAAATAACCTTAATATTCTTATTGAATCCATGAATGAAATTACCTTTCTTGCACAGGATATGGCATCAGGAAACCTGACTGCAAAAGCAAAGGTAAGGTCTGCCAATGACAAGCTTATGCAGGCTTTAAATGCCATGATACAAAAAGTAAATGACGTGGTTATTAATGTTAAGACTTCAGCAGACAATGTAGCTTCGGGAAGCAGGGAATTAAGCTCTGCTTCAGTAACAATGTCCCAGGGAAACAGCGAGCAGGCAGCAGCTTCGGAACAAGCTTCAGCATCTATGGAACAAATGAGCGCAACATCCAGGCAGAATGCAGATAATGCAGTACAGACAGAAAGAATTGCCCAGCAGTCTGCAAAAGATGCATCCCAGGGAGAAGAAGCTGTTGTTAAAACCGTGGGAGCCATGAAAAAAATTGCTGAAAAAATCTCGGTTGTGGAAGAAATTGCCCGCCAGACAAACCTCCTGGCATTAAATGCAGCCATAGAAGCAGCCAGGGCAGGTGAACAGGGCAGAGGCTTTGCAGTTGTTGCATCAGAAGTGCGTGAACTGGCAGAACAGAGCAAGGAAGCTGCACGGGAAATAGGAGAATTATCCCAAACCAGCGTTGAGATTGCCGAAAAAGCCGGAAATATGCTTACAAAACTTGCACCTGATATTCAAAAAACATCTGAACTGGTCCAGGAAATCAGCATGGCAAGCGATGAACAGAGCAAAGGAGCAGAACAGGTTAACAATGCTATCCAGCAGTTAGACAGGGTAAACCAGCAGAATGCATCTACCTCGGAACAGGTTGCATCAACAGCCGAAGAACTGAGTGCCCAGGCAGAATATCTGAAAAACATTGTTAATTTTTTTAAAACAGATAATAATGAACTTCAGGAATTATCTATGCCTGAGATTATTAAACCAGAACAAAAATTTACAGCCCAAAACATTGATAATAATAAAATACAAGCTGTAAATACGGAAAAAGGTTATAATCTGAAAATGAAAGAAAATCATCAGGATGACAATTTTGACGAAGAATATGAAGAATATGAAAAATATTGAAATAAATAGGCCA
>JAUCGD010000396.1 GCA_030377945.1 Desulfobacterales bacterium HSG17
ATGTGCTTTGGCATCTTTATAGTAGTAAATATCCATATACTCTTCTTCAAGTTTAAAATGATGATTCACATACATGGCAAGGAATGCCACAGCATATTGAAATACATCACCACCTTTGTTTTTGATTTTTGCCTCTTTTACCTTAAAAAAAAGTTCCATCAATTCCTGATGCTGAAAATCCTGCCACACTACACCTGTGTTATATTTTTTCTCGAGTGTCATTAGTTCCCTCCAAATTTAAGTAATTCAGTTTTGCATTTTGCTATATTCCTATTTTTTTGCCTGCGTATCCAAAGCTTCTCTGATTTTTTTAGCAAGGTCTATTTTAGAGAACGGCTTTTGAATAAAGTTCACTCCATCATCCAGAACACCTTGATGGGCAATGGCATTTGGAGTGTAACCTGACATGAAGATACTTTTTATATCTGGATAAAAAGACTGCACCTGCCGGGTCAGTTCCTGCCCATTCATTTCCGGCATGATTACATCGGTTAACAGCAGTTGTATCTCACTTTTATATTCCCTGGAAAGCATTAAGGCCTCTTTTGTCCCTTGTGCTGTTAATACAGTGTAGTTCAGTATTTTAAGCAGTTTTTCGGCAAAATTTAAAACAGAGAGTTCATCTTCTACCACCAGGATTGTTTCACCTTGTCCCTGGGGGATTTCTTCTGAAGTTTTATCTTGTTCTTCAATTTCCTGACCCTCATGTCTTGGCAGATAAAGCTTTACAGTCGTACCTTTATCTTTTTCACTGTAAACATTTATAAACCCTTTGTTTTGTTTAGTAATGCCGTATACAGTTGCCATTCCAAGACCCGTCCCTTTATCTACAGGTTTTGTAGTAAAAAAAGGCTCAAAAATTTTCTCAACTGTCTCCTTATCCATACCACATCCATTATCGCTTACTGCCAGTTGAATAAACTCACCGGGGATAAAACCTTTGTGAAGTTCACAATAGGCTTCATCCAGGGAAATATTGCTCGTCTCAACAATAAGTTCACCAACCCCTTTGATGGCATCCCTGGCATTGACACAAAGGTTTGCCATGATTTGATCGATTTGGGAGGGATCCATTCTAAGAAGCCACAAATCTCCCTGGGGCATCCAGATAAGGTTAATATCCTCACCAATTAGACGGCGAAGCATTTTAAGCATATCTTCAACAGTCCTGTTCAAATCCAGAACTACAGGAGAAATGGTCTGCTTTCGGGCAAAGGCCAGCAGCTGACGGGTGACTCCTGCTGCACGTTTTGCAGCAACAAGAACTTCTGTGAGATCTTCATGCAACTGCCCTTCCGGTTCTATTTCCTCCAAAGCAAGTTCGGTAAATCCCATAATCACACTCAGAGCATTGTTATAATCATGGGCAACACCTCCAGCCAGTCGTCCAATGGATTCCATCTTCTGGGCCTGGCGGTATTTTTCTTCACTCTCTTTTATTCTTTTGTCGGCATTGACTTTATACAAAGCCATTTCAATTATAATTTTAAGCTCTCTGTCTCTGAAAGGCTTAAGAATATATCCAAAAGGGTTTATCACCTTAGCCCTTTCAATTTTTTTCTCGTCAGCATGGGCAGTCAGAAAAACAATTGGCAAGTAAAATTGAGACTGGATAATTTTGGCAGCTTCAATCCCATCCATTTCACCCTTAAGCACAATATCCATAAGTATCAGGTCCGGTTCAAGCTCTTTTGCCTTTTCAATTGCTTTTTCTGCATAAGCGACCTTACCACAGACATCATATCCAAAATTTTCCAGACGGCTTTCAATATCCATTGCAACAATACCGTCATCTTCTACAATTAAAATCTTTGATTTTGACATTATTTTAAATCCTTTGTCTGTATTTAACTTTTTTTAATTTCAATTTTAACCTTGTACCATCTGTGCCGTCCAGTTCTATTTTCCCTTCAAATGTATCTTCAGCCAATACTCTGACAAGCTGTAGACCCATTGATTCAAGATCCCGGATATCCAGGTCTTTTGAAATCCCGGCACCATCATCACTGACGGTCAATTCAAACTCATCTTCATTGAGTGAAGAAACCCGAATATTTATTTTACCTTTTCTATTATCGGGAAATGCATGTTTCAGACAATTAGATACCAGTTCATTTACAATCAATCCGCAGGGAATTGCATTATCAAGATCAAGTATGATATCAGTACAATCTATGATGAGTTCTACAGTATTTATATCAACTCCGTGTGAAATAAACAGATCAGTTAAAAGAATATTGAGATACTCTTTAAAATCAATATTTGAAAAATTTTTAGACTGATAAAGCTGTTCATGGACTAGCGACATGGATAACACACGTCTTTCACTGTCCTTGAGCAGATCAACATATTCTTTTTTACAAGTTTTATCCGATTGCAGTCTTAGCATGCTGATAATGACCTGCATGTTATTTTTTACCCTGTGGTGAATTTCACTTAAAAGAATTTCTTTTTCCTTTAGAGAAGCCTGGATTTGTTCCTGGTCCTTCTTACGCGTGGTTATATCTCTGAACATCTCAAGTTTACTTTTACTGCCATCAGGATTTATTAAGGGTGTGTCAATAAGATCATATGTTTTGCCATTTCTGGGAGAAGTCCACTCCCAATGTACTGTCTTTCCTCTAAAGACTTCATCATTTTTACAAAAGATACACGGCTCATCTGAATCATGGAAATACTCATGGCACTTTTTTCCTTCAACCGGACCAAACTCTTTTTCAAGCACTGGATTAACATATTGAATATCATGATCCATGCTGGCAATATATGCCCCGTCATCCATTGATTCAAAAATCGCTTTTAGTTTATCGCGTTCACTTTCGAGACTTGATTCCACTTTTTTAAGATTGGTAATGTCCGTGGTGGTCAGTTGAAGTTTTGTTGCCATATTATTAAATGACTGGCTTAATTTTCCTATTTCATCATTGGAAGAAATATCAATTTTTGTATCAAATTGACCCTGGGCAATCAGTTTTGTTGCATGTTCTAATAGAGACATTGGTTTGAACAGGTATCTTCGTAAAAGTAAAAGATTGGTGACCATAATGGCGATACCGGTTACCAATATTATAAAAATAGTCATGGAACTATTATTAATAATTGATTCTTCAATGCGTTCACGTGTCATTACAATCTGAACCAATCCGATATCAATTTTATTATAGATTATTT
>JAUCGD010000397.1 GCA_030377945.1 Desulfobacterales bacterium HSG17
GGATAAACGCCATGAATATTAATCGCAAAGGTAAAACAATCAGCGTGCAATTAAGAGAAGCACCAACCTAACGATTTTATGAGAAAAATTCTAATGTCCAATTTTTTAAAGGCTGTCAGGAGTCTGTTAAAATTCACTATTGGTGTTGAATATTTTCAAAACTTATTTCAAAAACTATTTCCAATAACATCAATTAAAGATGCAAAATTGAGAACTTTTTGTATAAAAATATTATAATTTCAGATATTAAGCATAAGTACTTGTACTTTTATCATGTTAAAAAAATATTAAAAGTATTATAATAAAATCTATATTTTGAAATATTCAATTTATTCATATTCATTATATTTATTATTAAAACAATTGGTTCAGACTTTAAGCCCCCCTACCCTGTTTCAATATAATTTTCAAAATGTGATGAAATATTCCTGGAAACAAGGTTTTATTTCAACAGTTTTAAAAAAAATAAATCATTGATTTAATAATGATTACACTAAATTTTATATAAATTTGTTCAGTCAAAATAATTTTGCCGTTTCATTTATTCAATGGAATTGTCAGTGTTTATCTTTTGATCAAAGTGAAATATTTTAAGGTTTTGACTCTAAAATTTATTCTACTGATATAATTAAAAATATTTAAATTTATCTTTTTGTATAGCTCCGCTCGTCTTTTTACTAAAAGTCAATTTTTTCAAAGTATTTGCTTTTTTAGTTAAAAGAACAAGCAGTTGTATTTCATCAAGTGTTTATAGGAAATTGTTTAAAAATTCAACTATAATATCACAAATATGAATAAATCGAATTTTAAAAAGAAAACATAGGAAGGGTTATTTTTGAAGATTTTGGATTAAAGAAGGAGGATAAACTTATGATTATTTTCTAATGAAATTAATGCGAATAATGTTATGAACAAACCGCATAAGTGCAAGTGAAGAATTATTTTATCATGAGATATGTTATTAAAATATTTGGATTTAACTATAATAAACGATAGCCAACTAACGCTAAGCTAACCGGCGCAAAAGGGTGGAGGGAGCGATAGCGACCGGAACCCTTTTGCGTCCGAGTTCAGCGCCGGGTTATATGGCGTTTTATGTTGTTTGTTCTCATCTAAAATATTATCACCTTAATAAATCAAAGGCAAGATAGTAAAATTTTAACTGAACTCAATCGTTAATATCAATATCAGAGTAATATTTCTTAATGCATTCCTGACAGATACCATGAGTGAATTCTGCATCCGAATGATCTCGGATGTAACATTCTATCTGATTCCAATACCCTTTATCATCTCTTATTTTTTTACAATGACTGCAAATGGGAAGAAGCCCGCTCAATGTTTTTACCTGTAAAAGAGATTCCTGCAATTCAGAAATTATAGCAACACGCTTTGTTTCTTCAATTTTTAGAAGTCTAAATCCTGAAAATATTCCCAGTGAACCAAACAACCAAATAGAAAAATAGGCAATTGTAGTCTTTCTGAAAGTGTCTTTTTGTATTGATAAAATAGGAGCAGCATAAAGCGACACGCTTATTCCGCCTCTCAAATCTCCATTTTTATAACCCTGAATCGAATGACATTTAAGGCAGGCTGATTTAATCCACAGAGGAGCCATATAACGAAATATCTTCTTTCCATCTTCATTCTCAAGTTTCGCACCACCTAAAATGTTTATATTTCAAGGGGTTTTAGCTAAAAAAAGGGGCTAAATAATTAAAAAATTGACTTTTATGTGATAAGTAAAATCAGATAGTTAACTTGCATCGCATTAAGATTTGAATTTTCTCATTCCAAATTCTCATTTAATCATTTGATTATACAGATAAATTGTGGTGCGAAACTTCAGTTCATTTATTATAAATTCTGAAAATTCAGATTTTCCCGAAGTGAATAATTTTAACGATCTCAATTCCCATTGATCAGCAGCATTTTCAGTGCGAATAGGATTTGCACTTGTAATATGAAACCAAACCTGCTTTTTTTGTTTTGCGATTTCACCGATTTGTCTTGTCATATACGCAGGATTGATCTTTGTCAATTTCATACCGTTTTTTGTAATCACATCTCGTTCAGGATCCTTCAAGTAGATATTTGGTTGTGTTTTTGACGTAACAGGTACATAAACTCCACCATGAGATGCATTCCATGATCTTGTTGTTACAATTTCCTGGAAGAATGCGCGAGTTTGAAATTTTAAAAGCATACTTGTTTGATTTTGTGTATTTTTTATAGTCCATATGAATAAACATGTAACGATTATTGTCCAGGTAATTGCAATAATTGAAGCAGTAATATTCAATACTGATTTTTCTCTTGCTATCAAAAGGATTTCCTTTACTCAATCTAAATTGAGTGAATTTTTCTGTTTTACTCAGCAAAATATTTCTTAATATTTACAGCCATATAACGCTAAGCTAACCGGCGCAAAAGGGTGGAGGGAGCGATAGCGACCGGAACCCTTTTGCGTCCGAGTTCAGCGCCGGGTTATGTGGCGTTTTTTATTGTTATTTTTGTGATATTGTTTGCAGGATGTAAATTGACTCCTCAGTACCGATTTTTAAATCACCGTTAGCATCCTCATTGTAGATATTAGCATCAATTCCCGCTAATAATTTTAATACCAGTATTAAATCTGAAAGGTCTATGGTGTTATTATGATCTACATCACCCATAGCAAATGCCCTGGCTTCAAAATTCCGATATTGCGGTACACTCCAAAAACCGTTTTCATCAAGTGCTCTGATATACACTTGGTGCTGTCCGAGTGTAAGATCATCCAGCGCAAGATATGTTGAAATTTCAATTGACTTTTCCAGAGGAAAATTCAAATTTATTCCTTCGGCAGTACCAGGGTCTGTGTCAAAAAAATATTCAACAGATGTAATTTTTGGTGATAAGTAATCATTTGAATCTACAAGAAACGGTTTGGATTGTACTATACCCCAATTTCCATTTGCATCTTTAGCCCGGAGATAAATCCGATGTAAACCTGAATCAAGTTCTGAGACTTCAATATCTGTTGCAATTTCAAATTGATTACTATTCTGAGAAATATTCAACGGGGTAGAATTACCGATATTGCTATTGTTGTCAAAAAAATATTCAATATCGGTTATAAGAGTTGAAGATGATTGTTCATATTCTTTCTGTTGAACCAATACCG
>JAUCGD010000398.1 GCA_030377945.1 Desulfobacterales bacterium HSG17
TAACTAAAATATCATTTATCATATCTACTGAAGTATCTTCTACAATTGGAGAAAGAGTTAGTATCGTATTACCTATGTCTGGAGCGTGATTTGAAGTTTTAACCATAACAGTAAAAGTCTCACTTACAGTTTTTGTATTTGACTCTGCAAGGATTGTAATATCAGCAGTACCTGTCTGTTCCGGCTGATAGGTTAATGTGAGGATATTAGCGATTATACTTGCTGTCACCAGGGAAGGGTTTGTATTATTTTCAATACTTTTAATAATAGCCGAATCAGCATTATCAGCATCTGTAAATACATTGGTAATATCTATTACTGTTTCTATAGTTCCTTGATTTAAGCTAATGTCTTCAAAGGGAGTGACTGTTGTTGGAGGAGCATCTGTTGAACTTACAAGAACTATAATATCATCTGTGTCTATACCTGCTCCCCCCAGTTCAGCAGGTGCATTGTCTTTTGCAGTGACGGTGATTGTTGCGTCAACAGCACCTGGTTTGAATATGAGGCCATCAAGTTCAGAATTTAAGTTTGCTGCTGTGTCAGAAAAAATCAATGAATTGGAAAATATTGTTCCGTCAGAGGAAATCTCACCAACATCAATTGATATGATTACATCCAATACTATTGTATTCCCTATTGGGTCATCTGGGTCAGAAACCTTGATTGCATTTCCATTAGCACTGCTAAACACAAGATTTGTTCCGGGATCGGTTTTCTGAGGCTTTTCTGCCGGATCAGGAATAATATTTACAGGCAGGTTATTTTTACAGGAAAAGTTCGAAGTATTTTCCCGTGTATCATTTCTTGTTGCTGTTGCCGATAATATATAAGAAAAAGAAGGGGGATTGTATGAGAATGTAAAATCACCAGAGATTTGTGAAGAAAGATAGCCAAGCAGTAATTCACCCTGGTCTATACAAAGATTAGCATTATCAATACTTGCAAAAAAATCTATTCGATAATCACCTGAATCTGCGTCAAGTATTCCTGAAACCTTAACTTCACCGGATGCAGGATCTTTTTCAATATTAATTAATGCAGGCTTTTTTGTTTTTGGATCAGCAGATATTATGCCTGCCGCATCATTGCCATATATCAGATTTCCCATAATCCGGTTTCCTGTTCCGGAAATTATCACACCTGTTTTGTTATTTGTAATGGTGTTATTTTGAATATCATTATTATCTGTTCCTGAAGTAACAGATATGCCAATATCATTTCCAATAATCATAGAACCGGAGTCAGTTCCGATAAAATTTGCTTTTATTATATTGGCGGTTGAGGATTCTCCTGTAATCAGAACCCCTGAACCGGTTGAAATACCACCTATAATATTGTTATTAATAGTATTGTTGGAACCGTTATTAATGACAATTCCATATGGGCTGTTTGGAGAAATAATTGTGTGATCCGGGTTTACGCCTATGCAGCAATTATGAATATGATTATCATCAGAACCGTTTATCTGGATCTCTGAGAAAAAAAAGCTGTGTATGGAAAGGCCGAGAATTTCAACTCCTGAAGCATTTATTGTAATTCCGTTATCAAATACTGCTGTTCCGTCTAACTCAACCACCGGCTTGTCAGCATACCCTTCAGCAGTTGTTCCGTCAATTGTCAACTGGGAATCAATTATTACTGGCAAAGGAGCTGTAAGCTTAATTGAACCGGGAAATTCGAATTCAATACGATCAATGATAGATGGGGTTTCATTTGCTTTTGTTATGGCCTCACGTAAAGAGCCGTTGTAATTAACCGCATCCGTAGTATCTGTTGAATCATTTAAATGAGAGACTGTGTAAACTGCAGCATTGGTACACAGGGGGATCAAAAGAAATAAAAACAAAGCCATTGATAAATATAATTTTTTCAACATAACAACCTCCTTGCTCATTGATTTGCATTAAAAACTTAAAGAAAATATCATCCACAGTATCAGTATCTTAAATGCCCATAAAAAACACAATGGGGTACAAAGGGTATTAATATGGAGGATATTGTTTATTTATAAGGTAGTTTTTTCCTAAAGAACAAAACCACGAATAATAAAAAACATAAGTTTCTGTTATCACAATTTCTTTATTTCTTCAATAAGTTTTGGAAATTCTTCAATAAGTTTTTCTATAATGTCAATTTCGATATTTTCAGTTCTTAAATACATATTTTCACCATATTCTTTTAAAAAATTCAATCTGTAGTGTTCACCTACAAGTTTTAATTTATTTGCAAATTCAGAAATGTCATCAAGGAAAAACACATCCCTGATTTCCTCCCAGCGGGGAATAAAATCTTTTTCCAATATGTTTATTAATTCAGGCAGTCTGGCTTTTTGTTCAAGGGAAATATTTTCTTTGTCTAAAATGTTTTCTCTAACAGGCTCAAAAAAAGCTGAGGTATCTTTTTCAGCCTGTGATTCAATTATGGGTTTCCAGGGCAGGTACTTTTTCAGTACTGCAATGAGCTGAATTCTCTTTAGAGGTTTGGGAAGGTATCCGTCAAATACAGACTCTATTTTAAAGGCATCTTCTTTCATTGCAGAGGCAGTCATGGCCACAATGGGAATATTTTTAAATTTATCATCTTTTTTTAACAGGTCTGCTGTTTCATATCCATCCATTTCAGGCATTCTGATATCTGTAAGAATTAAATCAATATGCTGATTTTGTAAAAGTTCCCATGTATCTCTGCCATTTTCAGATTCAATTATTGTCAGATCTGTATGCTTCAGATAATTTTTTATTAAATCCCTGTTATAATTGATATCATCTGCAACAAGAATTGCTGCCTGGTCAAAAATAATATCAGTTTCTTTATCTAAAACAGATTTAATAGTTTTATCCTGCAAATCAGATATCTTAATTCCTGGAAAAACAAGTCTGAATAAAGATCCTTTTCCGATTTCACTTATCACACTTATCTTTCCTCCCATCATTTCTGTCAATCTTTTTGAAATAGACAGCCCAAGCCCTGTACCACCGTATTGTCCTGCTTTTTGTCCTGTCAGCTGCTGAAAACTTTCAAATATTTTTTCCTGCTGATCTCCAGGAATGCCAATCCCTGTATTGGGAGCAGGTAAATATTGAGCGGCTTTTAAATGAAATATCTCAGATTTTTTCCTTTAAAGCCCAGGAAAAAGGCATAGATATCCAGATAAAACTTG
>JAUCGD010000399.1 GCA_030377945.1 Desulfobacterales bacterium HSG17
TCGGTAAAATTCACCACGCCATTGCTGTCAATATACATATAAATATCAGAAAAGCTATTATTCCTGTCTATACAGACAAAACTTAGAGTGAAAAACACAATAATTATAATTTTTTTAAACATTATTCAAACATTTCCAGCTGCTTTGTTTTTTTGCCCGGCTTTATATAAACCCTGGCTTTGATACTCTGAGTCAATCTGTTTTCAATATCATCAATAAAAAAAGTTCTCACCCTTTTCTGATTGATTCCATAAATCCTTCTTTTCTTTGCATGGGTCAAACATAGAGTATCCATGGCTCTTGTCATGGCAACATAAAACAGGCGCCGTTCTTCTTCAAGGTTATCAATATTTTCACCGTTCTGATTTTTACCATCCCGCGCAAAGGGCACAAGTCCATGTTCACATCCTGCCACAAATACAACTGGAAACTCAAGTCCTTTAGCTGCATGCATAGTCATTAAAGATACTTTTTGAACATTAAACTCTATTGTATCTGCATCCTGATTTAAAGCAAGAGCATCCAAAAAACTCTTTAAATCATTATAAAGTCCGGCAATTGATAAAAGCTTATCATAGATTTTCCTGGTTTTATCATCTATCTCAATAATCTCTTTTAAACCAGTCTGTTCACAGATTATCCTGATACAGGTTTTATTATCACACTCTTTAATTGCACAAGAGAGCTCCTCTATCCTTTTATCACATAGAGGTTTTCTCTCTTTTTTGCTAACATTGGCTCCAAAATGGTCAACTGCAATTTCAAAATCCAGGAAACTTGCACTCTTACTTAAAATCCTGCAAAAACTAAGCAGCTGTTTTATACCATCAAGGTCATAAATATTGTTTTTGTCTGCTGCCTGAAAAGGAATACCCTCTTGTTCAAATACCTTTATAAAGGTTTCACACTGCCTGGATGTCCGGTAGAGAATGGCAAAATCTGAAAAAGCATACTCTTTTTGATCATCAGGATCTATCTTGCCTGCATCCATTGAAAAAAATGATGTCCCACCTACAAATTTTTCAATCATCTTGCCGATTGCAACAGCTTCTGCATATTCGGTGGCTGCCTCCCTGATTATCAATTTTTTCCTGCCCTTAATATCAGAGTAAACTTGTGATGTTTTTTTATCAGATTTTTTTGTCATCATCTGGAATGAAGCATCAAGAATAGTCTGGGTGGATCTGTAATTTTGATTTAATACAATCTTTTCACACCCTGGAAAATCATCTGCAAAGCTTTTAAAATATTTATTGTCAGAACCCCTGAATCCATAAATAGATTGATCAGGATCTCCTATTACAACAATGTGGTTATTATGGCAGATTAACTTTACAAGCTCATACTGACCAAAATTTAAATCCTGATATTCATCAATAAAGACGTATAAATATTTATCTGTGATATTAGCCAGGACATTTTTATCATTTTGCAGCAATTGAACTGTCATGAAAATCAAGTCTTCAAAATCCACCACATTCTGCTCTCTGCAAAAAGAGATATATTCATGGTATATCTTTTTAAAATCATCTATCTCTTTATCTGCCACAAAATCTTTTAAATCATCTATTAACTCATCATTAGGAGCTAATAAATTTTGTTTGCAAAGAGAGATCAAACCATCCACTTTTTTAACTGCTTGTCTTTTGGTATTCTCCCCCAATGTTTTGTGGATCATAATTCGTTGAATTATAGCAATCCTCAATTTGTCATCAGCGATTACAGCATTAAAGCTTTTATATCTCTTTAAGAGCTTAAGACAAAAAGCATGAAAGGTTGCAGACAGCACCTTTGATTTAGATTTTGATTGAAATACGGGCAGATATTTCTCAATTCTCTGTTCAAGCTCCCTAGCTGCCTTGTTGGTAAAGGTCAGAGCAAGTATAGAACCAGGAGCGACATTGTTTTTTGATACACGATGGGCAATTTTTGCTGTCAGTGTTCTGGTTTTACCAGTACCTGGACCTGCCTGGATAATCATTGCCCTGGCAGATGAATCAACAGCTCTCTGCTGTTCAGGATTCAAGCCTGATAGGAGATCGTCTGTTTTAACAGAAGGTTTATTGTTTTCACTCTTTTTAATTGGCTTTTGTCTGGAAACTGTTTTGCCTTGAGCTTTTTTAACTTCTGTTTTTTTGCCAGATTTCTTTTTTTGACCACCTTTATTTTTTTTACCCGATTTCTTTTTTTGAGGAGGCAAATCAAATAAAAGATATTTTTCTCCTCTTAAAATCTCTTTTTCCTTTCTTGAAAAAAGCTTTACTTTACCAAATTCTCCATCAAAGCCGGGGTCAACAGTAATATCACCAGTGCTCATTTTTTTAACAGCCTCAGCAAGCAGGGGGACATTGGCTTTTTCTATCTCTTCAAACGATCTATCCAGTAAAATCCCAAGCTCCGGGCCAAGAGCTTCAATTGCTTTATTATAATAACCTGTCACCTTTTTGGTTTTAGGGCCGACTTCAAATATCTCGGAAAGAATATCAGCAAGGGGGATTATGCTCTTAAAACCATGCCGGTTTTCAGGCACGTACCCTTCCGGTCTTGATGCAAGTTCCTGAACTCTGTTTAATACACCATAGGTTACTATGCGACCGCATTCAGGGCAGATACCATCAATCCTGGCTGTGGTAGCAGGGTTAAGACAAATATTACATTTTCTGTGACCGTCATAATGATATTTGCCCTGGTGGGGATACATATCAAGTGTACCCTTATATTTTTCAAGATCATTTGTTTCAAGAGCTTTACGCAGGGCAAAAAAACTTAAATCAGTATTAAATACAGAGGCATTACGGCCCAGATAGCCTGGAGAGTGGGCATCAGAATTTGAAATAAGCCTTATATCATCAAGATCTTTTATGCGCCAGTTCATGGGAGGATCCGAGGATAATCCTGTTTCAATGGCAAATATGTGGTTTGTTAATGAACCAAAACACTCTTTCATTGAATCAAAACCTGACTTTGATCCAAACATGGAAAACCATGGTGTCCAGATGTGGGCCGGCACAAAAAAACCTTGATCATTCACTTCAAGCATAATAGAAAGCAGATCCTGGGCATCAAGCCCCAGAATGGGACGGCCATCTGATTTAATATTTCCGATCGCATCAAGTTTTGCATTAAATTTTTTTACACTCTCAATATC
>JAUCGD010000043.1 GCA_030377945.1 Desulfobacterales bacterium HSG17
GAATACGACGTTGACTCACTGTTTTTGTTATGATGACACGGCGTGCACCAAGATCTACACCCTAGAGTTCGTCGGCAGCGTCAGATGTGTTATAAGAGACAGTTTCTAGAGTTAATGGAACTTATCAAATTATATTCTTAATACCTGAACTTCAACTTGTAATACAAAGCCAAACCTGTTGTGAAGCAGGGGTGAAAAGCTATAATTAGTTTTAATCCGGAGGTTTTATGAAGAAAACAATGTTATTAGTTTTTACTATCGGATATCTACTGTTTGGCATTATAAACACTACCGGAGCTGACACCCTAACTTGGGTTGGGGACGATACAGCTAATCAATTAGCATCTCTGATTATTACTATTGAGGATTTGACTGATGAAGATCATGCTCAAGCAATGGTAGATGGGGGTTATAGGTTACTTGATGCTGTTATGAACTTACAATATCATCGTGACTATACTCAATCCTTCTTAATGGATTCTGATTCGACTTTTGGTCAAGATATTGATCTCTCGTTTGGTTACCGTCCCTCAATATGGACTAACATTGTGTATGTGGATACACCACTTGACGAGGTTGTATGGGATTTACCTTCTCTTTTTTTTACTAATACAATAAATTTAGATGAAAATTGGAACCTTACTGATACATGGATTCAGTTCGGTGACAGCGCTAAACTTTGGAGTTCAAATGATATGACAAGGCTTCATCGTGATGATACCCAGCAATATATTCAAGCATACACACAAGATGCTGAGTTGCTCGCTCAATTGAATGCAAACAATGATACTTATCATAATCATCCTCTAGGAGGCGTGTTGACAGGTTTGACATATCCAGAAATAACTAGACTCGACTATAATATACCAATTAGTGAATTCGGTGGTATAATAGGTCATTGGGAGTATGCCAGATCAAACAATACACCTGTACCGGAGCCGGCAACAATGCTTCTCTTTGGTCTGGGTCTTCTCAGTCTTGCTGGAGTAAACAGAAAGAAACAATAACAGATTATGATAACAATAAAGCACTTAAATATTAAAAGCCAAGCCTGTTATAAAGCAGAGACGGAAAGCTACGAGTCTAAAGAGATAACAGAATTGCCCTTAAAGTGATTCGGTTTTTGATTTCCACATCAAGCTTTAAAAATTTTAAAATAGGGGATTCAAATGAAAATCATTAAAATATTATTATTTGTTCTAACTGTTAGTATTTTTTGTTCACCAGCCTACAGTACTTATATATTTTATGAAGGGACAGGTTTCGAAACAAACGACAGTCACCTGAGACCGTTCTATCCTTATCCTGGTGAAACTATAACTGGCACTAATTTTAGTAATAATGATGATGGAATCAAAGGGATTTATATTGATATTCCTGGCATACAATCTGATGAGTTTACTTTCAGTCAAGGAAATTCAGATGACATATCATTATGGATTGATGCTACTCCAAGCCTCATTACAGGCGATATCGGGAATTATTTCTTAACTTGGGACACTGGTATAAAAAATTCCTGGCTTCAGATTTCTTACGGTGGGTTTGAAATTTATTTTGGTAATCTTGTTGGAGATTCAAACAAGGATGGTTCAGTGACACCATTGGATGCACTACTAATTATTAATCACCTCAATCAATTTGGACCCAGGGCAGCAGGCATTGATGAAGATTTAGATATTACTAAAGATGGATTTGTAAGCCCTCTCGACGCATTAAGGGTTATTAACATTCTTAACAACCAGACAAGCGAAAGCGGCCTAACCGAAATATTCTCACAAGGTGGGACTACCGGACTTCTCTACGATGGGACTGAGATTGGTGAGTCTTTCCAATTTCCCGCAGGAGTGCAACCTATAATGCTATCACCTTTACCTCCACCCCCAGTTCCCGAACCAGCAACAATGCTCCTATTTGGTCTTGGTCTGCTTGGACTTGCAGGAGTTAGCAGAAGAAAAAACAATTTTTAAATATTTTCTAAAAAAAATATGAAAAATATACTGTTCTTTTTTTTAGTTTTAGCCCTGTTTTTTTATTTTGGTTTAAATGACACACAGGAAGAATATCCGGAAGGCTATACCGATGAAAATGTGGCATTTATTGAAATAGGAAAAGAAAACCTTACTCGAGTAACAAGAGGTGCCCTTATTCGAGTAGGAGAGACAATAGAAGCATATGATCACAATGACGGCAAGTATAAAAAAGTAGTTGTAGAAAGTATAAAACATCATGAATATTATGATATTGTTGAAATTTTTGACCTCAGCACATGCGAGATAAAATTTCTTGAAATGAATTATTAAGGACTGGCTAAAAACTTATTAAAAGCTATTAAAAATATGTAAGTAAGGCTATGGAGATTGTGAGAATTCTGTTTTATGCGTATAGAAAAATGAGGTTAATCAAAACAGTTCATTAAAATTTCAGGAGGCATGATATGGTAGGATATTTGCCAAAAAAAGACTTAATCTTTTTTATACCAGGAACATCTGGTAATGTATTTGTTACCCCAGCAAAAAGATATATAACAGTACAACAACTCGTGAAGGCTCAGGAATTCTTGATACATGAAGCAAAAACTCCTGTAATTTACATTGAAGATCGCAGAGTTAAACCACGTTCACAATATTAAAACCAAAAGCATAGCATTTGAAATAAAACAAAGAAGAAAGATACAATGTTATCAAACAACATAATATCAAATCGATCTGCAACAGATCGAAGGTCACCTGTAGAGAGGCGGACAACCATTAATAAAGATAGACGTTTTGCAAATGATAGGCGTATCCGTAATGATAGAAGGGGCTTTACTTATAGAAATTATTTCCCTGAAAGGAGATCCACTAATGATCGAAGATTTGTTTACTTTCGGCGGGTCAAATAAACAGGGGGAAAAATAAATGTCACAGGACAATGAAGGCCGACGTTCAGGAACCGATAGACGAACATATACATATACTGAGTACTCCCCTGAAAGAAGGTCTGGTCACGACCGGAGGACTGGTATAGATAGGCGTGAAAAATTAAGACAATAACTTGAATTAAACAAGCATTTTTAAAGAGCAGAGTCATTTAGTTGGCTCTGCTTTTCTTACTCTTACCTACCATTTTTCTCTGACTTGAGATTACATTATATGAACCAAATTCTGTGTCAAAATGCATTCTTTCATATTCAACTCTTTAATATATATAACCACTAAACCCATAAAATGTCTATTCAACTATACTTGTAGTAAAGTGTAATATGGATTCTAAAATTTCAGGGAAGAAACGATAAAAATATTGTATCAATCAAAAATGCTTAACACTTTTTTAAAGGGATTGGTTTCTTTTTTTGGCTCCGGATCCTCTTTCTTTTTTATAACTTTCGTAGTTTTTATACAATTTTCATTATTCCCGGTTTCTGCAATTTGGATCGCACAGGGACATGGATTAATATCAGTTTTACTGGCTCCGATTAAAGGGGTTATAATACCCACTGGTCCCAATAGAACAATCCCCCCTATTGTTTTTAGAATATTGGTAGTTGTCCCTGTATGATCGAACTTTATTACAGGATTTGTAATTTTCCCCTGAATTGTAAACGCCTTGGCCAGGTTGCTGATGCTTAAATTGATCTTGCCTATTTCTTTGGTGCCAATTCCTTTTTTAGGTGAAGGCTTGACCAGGATATCAAGAGTTTCATTTTTTAAATTTATAGTTCCAATGCCAGAGGCTGTCATTTTAGGCAAATCCACAATCATCACTTTTATTTCACCTATACCACTTTTGAACTCCAGCCTTGTTGTTGCACAATTGAGTGTGTTGTATGGAATGTTATCTCCCAATGGATTTAAAAATCCTAAAACATTTGTAAATATGTCTGCACCAAAGGATTGAATAAAACCGGTCTCAATTTTACCATTCTGTAACGAGAGTGATGCAGGTCCGTCAAGGCTTGCCATTATCAGGGATACTGTGTTCCCATTTCCTTTTAACTGCCAGTTTATATCCATTAAACCCTGCAGGTCTTTTTTAAGATCAAACTGTTTTATCAGCAATTCAGTATCAAGTTTTTTTAACTTCATTGCAGAACTAATATTAAATCCGTTTTTTTGAGAGTTGATTTTAAAATCCCCATGAAGATTTCCTTTAAAGAGTGTTGCAGAAAAAGGATGAATATGAAGAGTGCTATTTTTCATGACGACATTTGATTTAATATCGTTCATTGGAAAAGAGGGTAGAATAAGGTTTTTAATATCAATATCTGCTTTTAGATCTACAAGTTCTAAAAATTTATTGTCGATTAAGGTGGTAGAAAAAAGTCCTTTATCCTTTTTAGGGTCATTTCCCTTGATTGCCTTTTCAGGATTTTGTTTGATTAGAGATATCAAGTCCAAATTATTTGATTGGATGTTTATATCGATGCTATGCCTTTCTGATTGAAAGGCGCGGGTAAAGTTGCCTTCTAAAATCATATCAGAATCATTAATCATACAATCTAATTTAAATGGAGTGAATTGGTCTGTTTTAATCAATTTGGCAATTGCACCAATAGTCCCTTTTGCAGACAGGTTCAAATAATCAAATTTTGCCAGGATGCTCAAATCAATTGGTTGGTTTATTCCTTCCATTTTAACCTCAAATTGATCTACTTTTATTGGTGGCAATGGGTTTGATTTATTCCCCCTGATTTGAATTTGGCTTTCTTTGATAACCAATGTACTTAGGATGATGTCCAACCCATATTGTCCCATATTGTTGGAATCCTGTATTGAGCTATTTTGGGATTTATCATCTATAGTTACAGGTTCTTTAACGGCAAAAAGATAATTCCAATGATTATTCTGATCTTTTTCCAGAATCAATTCAGCATTCTCTAACAATAACCGTTTAATGACAATTTTTTTTTTAAAAAGTGGTTTTATTTCTAGAGCGGCTTCTATTCTTTCTACGGTAAGCATGTGATCTGTTTTTAATCCATCAGCATTGGCAAAGGAAATATCATTTAATTGGATGGAAGTAGTTAATCCAAAGGAAAATTTAACGTCTCCCTTTATAGCCAGTTTTCGTCCTGTTTTCTGATAAACAACATCTTGTATTGTTTTTAAGTAGTCTGAGAGGTTGACTGTATGTATAAAGATGGAGAAAATAGCCAATAAGGCAACCATGATTATACCAACCCCTATGATCAGTTTATTTATTTTCATGTCAATCACCACACTTTTTGATTTTTCCTGATGTAATCAAGAAAAGATTACACTGTATTAAATTTAAAAACCAGAGTTTATTAAAACTGATATTTTTCCACTATTGTGTCATCAATTGTGAAATTATTGAGAGCTGTTAGTAAGCAGCCATGAAAATAAGCTTAAAAAATATTCTTGATCTGGATTATCTCATTGCCAGGGATGATGCTCTTGATTCAAAAGATGATAAATAACTTACTGGAACAAGCATTAGCTGAACAATAATAATTCTGCGTTTTGAATTTAGTGGCAAACACAATATCTTGTGATATAGCGAATGATATTTTGCCACCTGATATTACACTATATGAACCCAAATCAGTGCCAGAAGCAATTTCTCCACTATAAATTATATAATATATAAATCCATTAAACCCATAACCAGTCCATTCAACTTTACTTGTAGTAAACTTTAATTTAAATTCTGAAATTTTATTTCAATTTTTGATTAATTTTTTAATCTTGTTATTGCTTATGCTATTTGATATCAAGAGACTTTTATTTGTATAAATATATGTGAGGTTACCTTACTGAAGAAAGAGTAGATAAACAATACTGGAATATTCCCATTGCCAATACTACAGTGATTCTATTGGGAACCGGAACTTCTATTACTCAAGCAGCTATGAGAATGCTGGCATCTGCTGGTGTGCTTGTTGGTTTCAGCGGGAGTGGTGGCACTCCGCTTACAGGAATGTTCCTTCTGCTGGCTGCCGCCATGCCCTTGAAACCTACCTTGCAGTTTTTAATGTGGATAATCTTGACCCCGGCGTTTACAGATATTTACCTCTTTCTCATCAGCTTGTATTTGAATTCAAAGATGATATGCTGTCAGAAAAAATGATCACTGCCTCCCTTGGTCAATCTTATCCAGGCAAATCTGCCGTCACCTTCATCTGGGCTGCTATACCCTACAGGATGGAATGGCGGTATGGATTAGCAGCCCATAAGGTCATTGCTCTGGATGCTGGACATGTCTGCCAGAACCTCTATCTTGCCTGCGAGGCTATCGATGCAGGAGCCTGTGCCATTGCAGCCTATGATCAGGAAGAATTAGATGAGCTGATTGGCCTTGATGGAGACGAGGAATTTGCGGTATACCTTGCACCTGTGGGAAAGGTAAAAAAACGATAACCAGTTAAAAACAATCCTCCAGAAAATGGAGTGTTCAAAAAAGGGATATTTAAAATTGAAATATAGAGACTCTAACAGTAAGCTTGTTTATTCCACAGAATCAGGTAGCATCTGCCCATCCTGCGGAAAACAGTCTGCTGAATGTATCTGCAAAAAGCATAAACGTACTATTTCCAAAGGTGACGGGAAAATCCGTGTGGAAAGATCTACCAAGGGAAGAAAGGGGAAAGGTGTTTCACTTATCAGTGGTATTCCTCTTGAAGGCTCGTCCTTAAAAGAACTTGCTAAAAAACTCAAACAAAAATGCGGTAGCGGCGGTACGGTAAAAAATGGTGTAATTGAGATTCAAGGGGATCATCGGGATTTGTTGGTTGAACACCTGAAAACACTTGGGTATAAAGCTGTAAAAGCTGGAGGATAGTAACCTGTTTCCTATTTAGGAGTATGTAATGAAAATATGGGTAGATGCAGATGCATGTCCCGTGGTGATTAAAGATATTTTGTATAAAGCTGCCCAGCGTACACGGCTGCAATTGACACTTGTTGCAAATCACCCCATGCACATTCCACGATTGAAGTGGATCAAGCTATTGCAGGTCGCTCCCGGTTTTGATGTTGCTGACGATGAAATCGTGAAAAGACTTGATATAGGAGACCTTGTCATTACAAGTGATATCCCTTTGGCAGCACAGGTGTTAGAAAAGGGAGGTTATGCACTCAGCCCTCGTGGGGAATTGTATTCCTCAGACAATATCAGAGGTCGCATGCACATGAGAGAATCGGACATAATACATTATTTTAATTATTGCGCCTTCAACTCTCGGGCTACGCTTATTGTTTTATTGGCAGCGATATCCCATAAAATAACCTTATAAAAATAACGGTTTCCATTTAACACATTTTCATCAACGAATCGCAAGCCTTCAATCCGTGATGAATTGATTTTTACAAAGTCTCGATTGTTTTTGCTTTTTAATACATCAAAACCTGCCAGATCCTTATCCCTGGATACAATCGTCAGGACGACCATTCCTTTATCTACATTTGCTTTAAACACATCAATCTTAGGTTTTTGATAATCTCGTACAAAAAGAGTCATAGCTGGTGAGGGTTGGGATTCGTTTCCGGTTTTATCCAGGGCAATTACAGTATAAGCAAGCGATTTACCCACAGGTGGGTTTTGGTCGACAAAAGCGGTCTGGCGCAATGGTGTCTGGGTCAGTTTCATCACCTTTCCTGATTTTTTCCGGTATACATGATATCCGGCAAAATCATAATCATCTACATATGTCCAGGTTAGAGCAACCTGGCCGTCACGAACAGATGAACCATTTATAGACGGTGCTCTGGGTGGAGTCACATCTGGGAGCTGCAATTTAACGAATTCAGAAGGCTCGGATTCATTATAATGGGTGTCAATGGCTGTAATTCTATAGAAATAGGGATGACGGGATAAGTTCTTTGCCAGCACATCATCAAATTTAGTCTGGTCAATGGGATTCTTTGTTATCACTGTCCAGTCCTGATTTTCAGGCTGCATGGTACGATAAACGTGATACCCGAGAAGATCTTTATCAGAAACGGCGCTCCACATTAATTTAACAATGGCTTGGTCTACTTTACCTGCAAGACTCTGAACCATGGCCGGCGGAGTGACATCCTTGGCAAGACCAAGGGCATTCAGTGAAGGTAAAGACTCATACCCCCCCTTATTGACAGCCGTCACGGAATAAAAATAATTCAAGTCCAACAAGACTTTTTCATCTTTAAAAAGAGTACTGGTCAATAGATGCTCATTTAATTTTTCACCTGGGTCTTCATAGTTTTGGGATCGATAGATATTATAACCAATCACATCTTTATCTGAAGAGGGTTTCCAACTTATGACAATGTCGGTCTCACCGGCTTTAATTTCAGGGCGTGCCAGCAAAGCGGGATGTGGATCTATCTTAACGATACCTTTGACAGGGACGGTCATAGGGCCTTTATCAGCAAAAAAGTCCAGACCCTGTACCTTGTAAAAAGCAAACTTTCCTTTTTCAAGAGTGGTGTCTGAATAAAAATAAGGTGCAAGGTCAATGGTCCCGTTCAGGTTTTTCCTGGCCTGTACCTGTACGGGAGCCTCATTAATTTTTTTATAGACACCATCATAGGTATCACTGCGATAAATATTAAACGAAGTATAGGCCTCATATCCCTGCCATTTCAAACCAACTCCCCAATCAAAACGATGCGCTTCAATATTCCAGATCATTGGCAATTTGGATATCGTACCGAGGATAAGGCCGCGACTGGCAGAATAACTTACATTTTTGCCATCCCAAACCTCAAGGGTATAAATAACGGCTTTTGTTCCACTGGGTGGTTTATCTTCATAGTATTGGCCAAGTGCCTTGGCAACGATAGGTTGCAATGCAGATAAATACATCAACATACTCATACGGTTATCATTTTGTGCCAGGGATTGATTCAGCTCTTTTCGGTTCTTTGCTGTTTCAAAAGGAAACATCAGTTTCAGGGCGACTTGATTGTCAGCCAGTGTTTTTTTAGCCGTGGTAAAATCAAGTGAGTTCAACCTGGCAATCTCTATCTTTTTTCCTGGATGATCTGCCGGAGCCCTGAAAAGAACATAGGTATAATCAAATCGTCTGTCTGTAATCATCCAACGAAGTTTTATAGTTTCACCACTGTTTTTTACCTTTAAAATAAGCCTGGATTCAGCTTGGACATAAGAAAAAGAGAATAGGTTGAAACAAATAATAGTTAAACAAATAATAGTTGCTCTGTTTTTAGTCATTGGATTAATAATACTCCACACCGTTATGCATTAATTTGTCTGAATGGGAATCAGATGCCGGTCGACTGGTCTTTAAATCCGTAATGATCCCTTCATAGAGAATGCGCCCCTGCTTAAGCATATATCCTTCACTTTCGGCTTGCCCTTCTTCAGTCTCGCCTATTTGAATACTCCGGTCATACATTTTCACCTGCCCGATACTTTCCAATGTCAGGGGACGGGATAGTCCGACTGCGATATATCCTACAGTTGCCTGCCCGTTAAAATTATCTGTGTCCCGGGTACTTAATTCCAGAACATGATCTAAAGATCCTGCCTGGCTGCGAACAATATACTCACCCGGTTTAAACGTGTGAGAAACCTTTGCCATCAGATCCAAGAATCCGGACACACGATTCATTTCAGGTGGATAAACAGGTCCATTAAATCGTGGGTTTACCATTACTTCAAATGTAACTTCATTCCAATTTACAGGTGCTTGTGTGCTAAACCGTAATTCAATGGAACGAAAGTCAACCACTGAATACTGCTTGAAAATCGCTTGTTTTGCTGTATTAAACTGCTGTTCTAACTCTTCAACCTGGCTTTCAAGGACCTGACATCCCAGCATGGCTTCAGTATAAATACCCCACTGTAGCTGAATGGGCAAGTCCCTTACAGCATCCCATGTTGAAGGGAGGAAGGCCGCAGCTTCGATGGGAATGTCCTGGGGAGACGCAAATTGTCCGCATACATTTCTTGTTTCGTAGGTAACCTGGGGTTGAAAATCAGGCCCGATGGTAATAATGGGAACTGACATGGGTTCAAGTGCCATATTAGCCCAGAAAATATCACGAACACCGTTGAAAATGATACGTTCCCTGGCCTCTGCAACACCTTGTGAAAAAGCATCCGGATCCACGGTATAATTTACATATAAATGGGGATTGGTTACAGACTGACTCACCACCTCGGCTGTTGATTCAAATGGGATACTATCTTCATTTGAAGCAGGGCTTTCAATGGTAAATTTAGAGGTGAACACTTTTTCCAGTGTCTGCCCGTTTTTGATAACACGGATCAGATGCTTTCCATTCCAAAACCAGCGATAGGTTTCCGGGGGTTCCTGATTTTCTCTGGTTTGTGCCTCAGGTCTGCCATTAATCCTGCCAGCTTTTTTAACTCCACTGACTTTAGGGTTTATAGTCCCTTTATTGTTCACTGAGTGTGAGGGTTGTTCTGCCTGAAGATCATTCTGACCGAGAGCTGTTACGGACATCCCCTGAGTGGGCGCCCCTGTCTGTTGCATCCCGGACGGCACATGGGTAAAAGGATTATCATAATTGCCGTCGGCAAGAATCACTGCTGGTAATGACACCCCGGTGACAAGATTTTCAACCATGCGTACTGGTTTAAGTGGCGCATCGGGAATAAATCGATTCATATAGCGCATCGATCCTTCCTGGGCATCATAACTTAAAAGACCGCCTTCTATATGGCCTGGAACAATGTTGTCTCCTGCATCTACCACCTGGAAATCTGCCTTGGCTGTTTTAAGTATGGAGTTCCACATTTCACCATCATGCACCGCTTTTGTTACCAGATAGATTTCTGTATCTGAATAGACAGGCCGGGTGGAACGTTTCGGATAAACTTCATATAGTCCTTCTCGAAAGGAAACATCTTCACTCGAAGCAATAAAACTAACATCTAAAGACTCACGTTTTATTTCATCTCGTACTTTCCATGTCTCAAACACTCTGGGTTTTGAGCCTTGTGAATCCCAGCGGCAAAGTGAAAACTGTGCCCGATAGGTATATTCTTTACCATATTCCAATGCACTCACTGGTGTATATTGAAGCTTCATGCTTCCCATACGACCACCGACAACTTGGGCGACTCGATTTGCATGGGTCAACCGGTGGTATAGGTTTAATGAGTGATCCCAAGTTTCCTGCCGATTTCTGAAATCTACATACCCGCCATCGTTGGTATGTTGTTTGTTCACCATGAGAATATACCAATTGCCGTCATCATATTGAAATGGTGTCATAATCGGAAGTGTTGTTGTAATCTCAATACTGCCAACCCGGCTTATTTTTGTTGCTCCGTTTTCCGGCAGAGAAAAGGCGATCAGTGGCATGGATTCAATACCTTGATCGGCAACTCCGGCTGGTGGGTTATCCGGATAGGTAAAGGTCACTTCCCAGGTATCCTCATACAGCCCCATGAGCAATGAATATTCTACCTTGCCTTTTAATCCGATATAGACAGGCGGGGCCTTGAAACGGCCACTGAGTTCCGCATAGGCATTAAAAATTTCATATTCATCACCACCGGCCAGAACACCGGCCTCAAGCCCAACCCACAGTTTACCTCTGACGTCGATATAAAACGGGTAAACTCCTGCGGCCAGATCTACTTCACCGCCGCCATATAGTTTGCCATAGAATATCCAGGCACTTCCTTGAAGGTTAAATTCCTTTTTTACCCCCATGGCAAGCCCTGATTGATCAATCTGCAAATACCCCTGCCCATGAAGGAAGTGTAGCACAGTGGCCTCGAGTGGGCGCTCTTTGGATCCAAAATAGATATGCCAGTCATTTTGTGCAAAAAGGATATCTACTTGTCCATTGGCTGCCACCACATCGGTATCATTGACCTTTTTAGAAAAATTTAATCGGGCATTCAGATGAAACAATGAAGGACTTCCACCCAGTTCAATGGAAGCAGTGATATGTGCCGGGACTTCAGGGCTTCGTCCTTCCATAATCCATGATTTGCCGACCAGCACCACCCTGGAAGTCGTATCAATAGTCAAGGCAAATTCCCCATACCAGGATTCAGCATTGTCTGTCGTACCCAGGTTCACAAGAGCGGTCAAAGATAACAGCGTGCTTTCATCTGCATAAAATTCGGCTCCCTCAGCTGTTGGGACTACCCTCATGTGGTAGGCAATCCCCCCTCCTAATGAGTAGACATTCAAGGGCAGCGGGCTTAAAGGAATAACCGAAGGAATGCTCAACTGCACCTGCCAATAAACAAAAGACGATGAATTGGCAGTTTCTCCTGTACCGATTTCAAGCAGTCCGCTCATTCCATCAAAGGAACCTGCCACAGACACCTCAAGTGCTGCCTTAAATCGATTATCATCCAGTTCAAGATCACCGAACATTTCAAAAGCCGGTTTTTTAATATCTAACTCGACCCCTGTAAACTCGATCTTGTTCGTATAGATTTCAGCAATTGCCCCAGCCTTGGCAAGGCCTGCAATATTCAGGTCTCCCTCCACCTTAAGAGAAAGACCTGCACCTTCCTGATACCCGAACCCGAGTTTTTTCAAACTTAAATCAATACCGGCAAGGGTTGTTGTATAATTCAACTCCTGAAGGACCCCAAGGTTATTAATTTTCATCTTATCTGTATAGACTTCAATTCCAGACAAAGAAAAATCATCCGGCAGTGCAGATAATGCTGCATCTTCTTTCATAGCGATTTCAGTATTTAACGTGAAATACAGACCATCTTCAGAGGTATACCCTGCACCCAAATCCTTTACGGTCAACTCTGCAAACCCTGCATCAGCGGATATACTCGCATTGGTTTGGCCATCCACTGACCATGAACTGACTCCCGTATTATCCAGGGCCAGTTGGGCAGCAAATTGCAGATTGAAAAATTTCTCCAGGGTAATATCCAGGCCCAGACTTGCACTGGCGATACCAAAACCGTCAAAGACAAGAGACGCATCTGTAAGTGTAGCAGGAAAGCCAAGTGCGTCCAGATTCACATTCTGGGTTGACACACCACCATGAAACCCGTCACTGTTTATCTTCCAATCGGTTACACCCAGAACAATATTTTCTCCTGACCCACCGCCAAACGGAATTAACAATGATCCGTCAAAGCGGATACTTTCATCAGCAAAACTGACTGCACCGGAAAAATCTTTTAATTTTATTCCATCAACAAGGGTTAAAGAAGCATTTATTGCACTGAAACCATAGTTATTACTGATCGGGTCAAAGCTGAGCAATGGGTTCAGATCAGGCGCATTATAGCCCGTGCCAAAAGAAAGCTTGCCAACAATGCTGTTTATAGAAACCATTTTTTCGAAAGCGTTAGAAGTATCAAAATGAATTCCGATACTGGTCAATTGGGCATCAATGCCATGGGTTGTATGATTGACAACAGCAATAGTTTTACCATCGGTATCCGTCCAGGTTACATCACCGCTTATCCCATTCCCTGCAAGCCTTATATTACTGATGGATAATCCTTCAAGCCCGGCAAGAATACCGGTTGTAAAATCTATCTGCAAACCGTCTAAATCGCCAAAAAAGGTTCCATTTCTAACCCCGACGGTAATGCCTGTAAAAGAGGCTGTAAATAAATCATTGGTCAGAGAAATTGACTGCCCCGGTGCATAGGTTATTGTACCCTGCGTCAACACAGGAATATCGTTAATCATTTCAAAATCGAGATCTGCCACTTCAACCGGAAGCTCATTGAATTGGTTTTTAAACTCAGATCCGATGGAATCCATGAGACCGCCTAAATGTAATCCACCAACGGCTTCGGCAATATGGCCATCTACAAAGTCAAATGAGCCCTTCAACGTAAAGTCAGGTCCAATGGCAATGGTTAGATTATCAGCACCCAATCGGTCAAAAACAAAGTTGCCCTTGTGTGAAAGTTTGGCTGAGGCTTCAAGGGAATTACCCAGCATGGAAACTTCTCCAGCTAGTGAAATCCAAAAAAGATTATCCTTCACAAGAAAGCCATATTTCAACAATGACATGGCCAGCGCATCATCTCCCACAGAAAAAGAGACGCCATCGATATCAAAAGATTGGGCCATTTCCGGTAAGGATAAGGTGGTTGGAGAGACCATAAGATTGAAAAAATCAAAAGTTTGACCCAGATCTTTAACTTTATCATGATCAAGCGTCAGTGTACCATCCAGGGTAACAAACCCATTACCGTTTTCGAATCCACCTCCGATTTTTGTCAACATTAGATCGGCAAATCCGGCAATGCTAAATGACTCTTCAAGTTCCTCAGCTGTCACGTCCAGGGCATCAATACCCTGGCTTCCCAAGGTAGCGATGACCGAAATGGGTAGATTATCAAACCGTGCGAGTTTCAACCTGGCTGCGATACTGCCTGAGATAATGTTGTTATTAACCCCAAAAGAAAAAGCAGATACATCTGCACCAAACCCACCCAGTTTAAGACTGTGACCCAGGGTACCGGGATCTATGAATACCTGTCCTGTAGTGGAAACCCCATTCTCTGACAGGACCAGCGCATTTTGTGAGCTAAGACCAATGGAACCACCACCCAATTCCTCCGGGAGTGACACATTACCCCATATGGCCATTTTCCTGTCATTCAAATAGAGTCGGCCCATTAAATTTTTCATGCTAAATGAAGTGTTGGGGATCGCAAAGGAAAGTCCTGATCTTAATTTATCGGCTTGCTTTTGTGCTTCTTTTTGAGCTTCTTCTGTGATGCCGGTTGCATTGGACAGAGCTGTTGCCCCCCACGTTATGGCGCCGTCGGCAAGAAGACGAAGATCATTGAGTGGTTGTTCCAGATCGTACCCTGTGCCAAGCTCGATTCCCCCATCAAGGTCAGTCAACTTCAATTTATCTGACAAATCGGTCTTTTGGGTATCAACGGCCAGGGTTAGCTGGCTTAAAGCAAGGGTGATACCATAATCTCCTGTCAGGATAGGAATTAAAACCGGAGTACGTCCGGCATCGTAGGATATGCTGCCGGCAAATCCTGCTGGTGAAAGTTCAATGTCAGTAAGGCGCAAGTCTGTTGTTGGTGTGGGCAGTTTAATTCCGGCCAGACTTTTAAGGGTTAGATCCCCGTCAATTGAAGCACCATCAAAACCAAATTCCACAGAATGGATCTTGGCAGAAAAAATATCAAAATCAGGTGTGATTGGTTTGTCGGTAAAGTCAAGAACCACCTTGCCGGAAGTGATGGTTTGGGCATTAAGATCAATCCCAAGATTTTCAAAATTAACCTTGAGTTCACCCGTAAGCGGGTCTTTCATTTCAGAAGGGATATATTTACTAAGGAATCCGGCATTTATAAACCCCTCACCGCTGATGACTCCTTCAATCGCTTTGGCACTGGTACGCAACTTAAAGTCACCAAGGGATAGAGACAAACCCTCGAATCCAAAATCTGAAATTTCAAACGTGCCATCCTGGAAAATTTTTGCAGTAAGATCTACTCCATTCCCAAGATAATCGGCTTTCCCTTTTAGGCCAAACCACAACCTCTGGTTATGGATGCCAATTCCGTATTGCTCCAGGGCAACATTTGCCGCATTTATGGCAATGCTCGCCTCCTCAAGGTTGTGCCACTCAGCCATGTTTCCAGCAAATCCAAGCCCTGATTTAAATATTCGCAGCCCTTTGAACTCAACCTTTTTCTGGTAATCAGTGAAAAGAGGATGGGTGGGGGTGATATCACCATCAATCTGGACATAAAAATTTTCATTTTTAAAGCCCGCTTTTGCAGTGTCCAGGTTTAGGCTGGCAAATCCTGCAAGATCAAAATTGGCTTTTAATTTACCTGTATCGATTTTCAACTCTTTCAAACCGGTTTTATCAATATCTGCGTTCACAGCAATCTTTAAGCCACCAAACCGTTCGAAATTTAAATCACCGGATAGACTTCCTGTGATATCGCCATTAATCAAGCCCAGACTCAACCCCGTGAGCGTCGTATCGATATGAGCCAGGGGCATAGCGGGTAAGTTGCCGGGATCAAAGATCAAAGGTCCGCTGGTGGACAACCCGTTTTCTGCTGAAAGGGTCAGCGGTTGGTCTGCTGGTATGGTTAAGCTGATAGAACCCATGGAAGGTGGTAAAAACAGGGTTCCGGAAAAAGACAGGGCATTGTTCATCAGATCCAAGGTCCCCCCCAGATCTCCTATAGAAAAGATGTTCCCGGGCAATATCAAACGGGCCAGTGAACCATGGGCCTCTGTGGCGGAATTTTTTCCCCAGGAAAGGATATTTCCAGAACGAAGCGATAAATCCGGTATCTCAATATTTCCGAGTCCGGATCCAAAAAATAAGCTGCCAGAAAAGGTTTTTAAACGAATCATTTTCGTTAATTGTCTTCTGGTGTCAACACTTACAGAAAGCGCATTCAGGTTTACACCGAAACCAAACTCGCCCTCCATGATGGTAACCGAACGGGTCCCTGTATCACCCACAAGATCGATATCTCCAGCAATACCATCCGCCCCTAAGTAAAGATCGGTAAACGGTAAATCACCAATTGGAAGTCCAAGGCCATCAAGTGCAATAGAACCTTGAATGGATGCGCTATAAGGAGTAAAATTTAATCCGGATAATTGCAAAGTCCCGGGGCCAAACGTCACATCTATGGGTGAATCAGGTGTGTAATCGACGGTGCCTAATGAGACCAGACGATTTGCCACATCAACTTTAAAACCATTTAATAAAACTTCCAGTTCATTGGCTGAATTCAACACGCCTGCTGGTAGTTTTTTAATCAGTGCGTCCGGCAGACCACCAATTTGAGCAAGGGTCTGACTGGGTATTGTTCCATCCTCTGCAATGGTGTCCCGCACCATCTTGAGAAAGAAATCTCCAAAGGCAAAATAAAGATTCGTCAAATCAATACCATCAATGGCCGTGGTACCATCATGGAATATTCGTGCGCTGGCCTCGGCCTCACTGCCACCCAACGAAGCCCGGCCTTTCAATCCCACCCAGAATAAATTGTTATCAACTCCGATACCGTACTGAATTATTGAAATGGAAGCCCCTTCAAGTCCGAAGCTGGCGCCGGATATATCATGCCAGCCTTCTAAATCACTGGCCAGTGAAATTGCATCTTCACCAATGGAAAGACCTGTGAAAACAAGTTTTTCTCCAATACCCTGTATCGAAGAAATTGCATCATTGACTGGAGTGATGGTACCATCCATATTCACTTCAAAATTAGAATTCTCGTAGCTTAATTCTATGCGACTGAGGCTCAGGTCTGCAAATCCTGCCAGATTGAATGTGTGGGTTTCATCTTCTGGAAGTGCAGCCATTTTAAGATCAGTCAGCCCGGTTTTATCAATATCCGCTTCAATATCCAGTTTCAAACTTGCAAAATTGGTAAGGGTCAACTGTCCTGCAAGACTCCCAGAGGGGATATTATCAGCAAGGGACAGGGCAAGGCGTGTCAGGGAAGTTGGGAAGCCTGAAAACGTAATACCCGGCAAATTACCAGAATCAAAGACAAGATCAGAACTTGTAGAAATACCCTGCCTGGAGAGAACCAACGGTTTTTCAGCGGGTAGCTCCACAAAATCGCTTCCCAGGCTTTCAGGGAATTGAAAAGAGCCGGACAGGGAAACTGATTTATCAGTAAGATTAATGATTCCAGCAATATCATCCAGACCGAATTCAGTACCTGGAATTACAAGCTTCGTCACGGTTTCAACGGTTTGCTGAATCTCCTGGTTAGCACTTGCTGAAATCGCAGAATATCCAAAAGAGAGCAATTGATTTTCCAGAAGTTTTAGATTTGGAATTTTGAGATTATTATATCCGCTACCCAGGGTAATGCCACCTTTTAACTTTGTCAGGCTGACGGGTTGCGGTAAAGATGTATCTATATTTACCGCAAGCGCATTGAACACCGCTGTAACCCCATATGGTCCGGAAATAATATTGATATTTTTAACTGGATCTGTAGTTTTAACGACATCGAGCTCATGGTTAATGCCACTGTGGGTGAATTTTAGCGCGCTAAAATCGAGAGTTGGTGCAGAAGGAAGAATTATATCGGGTAATGTGACCGTACCATCTGCTGTGGCCCCATCAGAGGAAAAGGTGACAGACGTCAGGGTAAATCGTGTACCTGCTACCGTAAAATCAATTTCCTGATCAAAGGTTACACTGCCGGATGTGATGATATTACCCGCCACCTGTAAATTAGAAACAGTGAGTAATAATTCATCCGTGCCAGGCTTTTTAAATTCAGAAGGGACAAATTGAGCCAGCCAGCCAAGGGCGATAGTGGCCTGACCGTTAAGCTGATCCTCAAGGGCAGCTATTCCTGTTTTGAGGATAAAGTCACCCAATTGATACTGGTTGAGCCTTTCTGATTTACGCTGAATAACTTGAATGGATAAATCATAATACCGCTCAGGCTCAGGTTCGAAAATAAAAGACCATCGACTGCTTCCTGTTGCATCTTTCCAGGAGTTTCCCCCATCAAGAGAGATTTGAACGATTAAATCAGAAGGTTTTAGACCTTTTTTCTCACTTTCAAGAATCCCTTTAATCTCAACCTTGCCATCACGATCCCGTAAGTCTTCCGTGTAGAAAACAATTTCACGAGAATCAAGGTTTTCATACAGGGTATCGTTAATCGTTACCATGTCAAGATAGCCAAAATCATCCCCATCATACCAGGATGAATGGGAAATTGATGTCCCCAGCAATACCACCAAAATCAGAAAAAGGCTTGAGATATATAAACCGTGAAGAGTTATGGGCTCTCGTTGAAGTGTCATCGAAAAAACCCTCCCGAAAGGCAAATATATTTTACAAATATCAAGTCAATTTTAAATGGCTTCAACGATTTGATCCTAAAATGAAAACTGATATGACAATTCAGCTATATTTTCATGGTATGTTTGATCACTTGTTATGGAATCAGATTTGTAGTTGCGTTGCTCAAACTTGATGCGTATTGCTTTTGAAGCTTCTCCCCATGGATGATAATTAACCCTGGCCTGATAAGAATAATACTCTGTATCATCTGTTAATTGTCGTTCATTCTTAGTCGTTTGTGCCATTAAATCAAAAGCCCAGCTTTTACCTGCATCATAGCCAAGGTCAATTTTACCTCCGACTTTGGACTGATCTCCGGTAACTTGATCGGTGATTCTGTAATCTAAATTAAGCGTGGAACGGAAAAGATGATCATTACTAAAACGTTTTTTCCAACCCACAGTCCCTCGTAGAGTGTTTATTGTTTGATCGATCGCACCAATCGCATTGTCGTCAAGATATGTATAAATATAGGCACCTCCCAATCGCCAACCTGATTTTGGGCGAACATTGATATAAGCTTCACTTTCATACTGTCCTGAATCTGCTCCACGGCCATCTATAAATTTAGTCTGGACCCGTACACCAAGGTCGCCTCTTTTTAGAAAATCCGGTCTGTAATCACAGTAAAACGTACCATCGTTAATTTTCTGGGTATCTTCTAATTGGTCATTTAAATTGTCTCTCGAATGCTTGAGTGAAAGTCTGAATTTGAGGCTTCGGTCATAATGATAGGATGTATCATTTTCAAACCGTTCCCGGTCAGCAGCACCAGAACCCACTAAGGGCTGGAAGTCTGGATCCACATATTCGTATGTAAAATTTGAACGCAGAGATCGGGGCAGGGGCTTGGTCAGAACTCGAAACTTGATGGCATGGCTTGTTTTCTCGTTGGAGTCATCTCTCAGGTTATCAATACCCCTCATCACTGCCATTGTGGTTTTGGTGGTAATATATCGATTAAACCGCCAGTTTGCATCCACCCCTCCATTAATAGCGCTGGCACCCTGGGCATTAACGGTTTCGTAATCGCCGGATTCGCGGTGATCTCTCGCCATAGCCATGGTAAAGGCCACATTTTGTCCTGCATCTGCTACATAAAGTGCATTAGCACTGCCCAGCCATCGGTCCGGTTGTTCATTTGGAACCGTCGTAACCGTTTCATGCCAACTGGCTTTCTGGACACCACCGATAAAAGAGGTTTTAAATCCGGTTTCTTTGTTTTGTCCCAGATCAAGTTTGAGCCCTTTTAGCGAAGAAGAAAAGACGTATGGATTATAAGATGCAGCAATATCACCAATTTCAGCTCGTCTTTTTTTTGTATAATGGTATCCTCTAAAATAGAGAAAACGAACGTCTTTTGTATCGACCTGCTCATCATTGGTTGCCCGAGCACGGAAATCAAAACCGATTTTACTTTTATCTGCCTTGTCTTTTGAAAGATATAAAGAGAGCTCTTGACGATAGTCATCTCCATCGTTTACAGTTGTGCCGTATGCCTCTCCAGATGTTTTCTGCCAGTTAAAAAAAGTGGCAGACTGACCACGCATTTTCCATCCTTTTTTCTTCCAGCCTTTAGCCCATCCTTTAGTAACCCCATTGATAGTATATTGTGAATCACTGAAGATAGTAATGGGTCTATTTGTGGCATCTTCAAGTTCCTCAAGTGCCGTTATCACAGCCATCATCTCCATACGGTTATTTGTGGTGTATTTATAACCCTGAGAGATCTTTTTAATCTCACCATCCATGATCAACACTACACCATAACCACCAGTCCCGGGATTTCCTATGGCTGAACCATCAGTATAGATAGTAATCTTAGGGTCTATTGAACCATCATTGATGACCTGCTTTACAGTTTCTTCTTTGATGGAAAAAGTCTGATGGTAAACCTGCTTTGAACATTGATTTATGGAAGAGGATGCTTGATGTTGTGGAGAAGTTTCCTAAACTTACCTTTCATTGGGTCAAGGGACATTCAGGAGATCCTATGAATGAATTGGCAGATAATCTTGCCAATGATGCTGCACAGGGGGGTGGTGGTGAACTGTTGGAAGATGTTGGGTATCAGAGTTAGATCGGTTCTATAAAAATAAATCATCAGTGTTCAAGTTAAAGTTTATTTGATACCGCTTTACACGAGATAGACTGAATGATACAGTTTGGATGTTTCTATTCAAAACTAAGGAGATGTGATGAAAAATCCATTTCAGCCAAGTCAGATAATCAGTGACCTTGATGATTTCTATGGAAGGAACAGTGAGATAACAACTCTTGGAAGATTGATAGGTCAAGGATCAATAGCAATCCAAGGTAGTTTCGGAGTTGGAAAATCTTCTTTGATGTCTCGTACTCTTAAACATATGGATGGATTTGAAGCTGAAAAAATTTCTTCTTATAAAATCGTCGTTGGTCATGCTGATATTAGAAATATAGAAGAAGCTGCCAGATTAGTTTTAGAAGAACTTGTAGATGTTGATTCAAGCTCCCGAACTTTAACTGTTGGGATTCCCAAAGTTGCAAGTTTCTCTTCTCAAGAAGCATGCACCCT
>JAUCGD010000400.1 GCA_030377945.1 Desulfobacterales bacterium HSG17
TAAAGAGCAGGAAACCGGCATTGCCGTCAGCCCTGAAGAATTAAGGCATCTTACAGATTTATGTAATTTTTGTGCCCTGTGCCCCTGCTTTGACATCCGGGAAAAGATTATCCAGGCAAAAACTGGCTTTATTGACAGAGACGGTTTAGCGTTGAGCATTCGTGTTCTGGAAGATGCAGACAGGATTGGACGTTTGTGCGGGATTTTTCCCCAAATGTTAAATCAGACATTAAATCGTATTTTTCAAGCGCCCCTGACTGCCCGGCCTTTAAAAAAAATTATGGGAATACATAAAGACCGGAAAATTCCTGTAATCCCAAAAAAGAATTTTCCCTCTCAGGCTAAAGCAGGAAGCATTACCCTTATAAAAAAGGGAACCCATAAAAAAGCAGCACTTTTTGCAGGCTGCACAGGCAGGTATTTTTTTCCGAATGTTCCTGAAGCAGCCTTAGAAGTGCTTGAGTGTAATAATATTGAAGTTTATTATCCCAAACAGGAATGCTGCGGAATGCCTGCCATGCTTGAAGGTGACCAACAGACTGCCCTGAAATCTGCAAAATTCAACCTGGAACATCTGGCAGAAGCTGTGGAAGCCGGGTATGACATTATCTGCACATGCCCCACATGCGGGTATATGCTCAAAAATATTCTCAAGCAGGGGGCATATTACTCACCTGAATTTCAGGCATTGGTTGACGCTGATGAAAAACATATAAAAATCCCCCTTTCTTCTGCCTCAAATTCTCAGCCGGATTCCCAAACAGATTCCCGGAAAGAGCAGTTTCAAATACTCAGTAAATCCATATATAAAAATCTTCTCAAAGATAACGGTATGTTCTCAACTCTGGACCCGCTCAAGCGAATCCTGGTGGCAGATCATACCTTTGATCTGGGGGAATACCTGGTCAATCTTTTACATCAGGATAAAATGAATACGGATTTCGGACCTGTTCCGGTTCATGGAGCCTATTATCCGCCCTGTCATCTGAGAGAGCAGAACATGGGCAGGCCCTATCAGGAACTTATGAGCAAAATTCCTGAACTCAAAATAGAGCCTGTTGAAAGTACGTTTTACTGCTGCGGTATTGCCGGTATTATGGGGTTTAAAAAAGATTTTTACCAGGCTTCCCTTGACATGGGAACGCCCCTTATGGAAAAGATAAGGTCCATTCATCCTGAAAAACTGCTGACAGACTGTCTTAGCTGCCGGATTCAGTTTCAGCATATGCTCCAGTATGAGGTTGTTCACCCCATAGAAATAATAAAAGACTCGTATAATAGATATTCCTGGCAATAGTCTTGCCTGAAAGAAAAATCCTTGACCATAAGGCTGCAATTTGAAAAAAGAGCCGGGAATATAAATTAATTAAGGAGATAAAAAAAGATGAAACTCATAGCCCCCTCAATCCTGTCAGCAGATTTTGCAAAACTGGGTGAAGAAATAAAAGCAGTTGAAAAAGCCGGTGCAGACTGGATTCATGTTGATGTCATGGATGGTCATTTTGTGCCTAATATTACAATAGGCCCTCTTATTGCAGAAGCTGCAAAACGCTCAACTTCCCTTCCCATAGATGTTCACCTGATGATAGAAAACCCGGATCAGTATATTCCTGATTTTATCAAGGCAGGTGCTGACTGGCTATGTGTTCATGCAGAAGCCTGTACCCACCTTAGCAGAACCATACAATTGATAAAACAGGCCGGAGTAAAGGCCGGTGTTTCTCTTAACCCTGCAACCCCTTTGTCATCCATTGAATGGGTTATTGAAGAACTGGACTATATTCTTATAATGAGTGTTAATCCGGGTTTTGGAGGACAGGCTTTTATTGAAAACAGTCTTGATAAGGTCAGGGAGCTTCGCGCTGATCTTCAGAAAAGAGGACTTTCTTCTTTAATCCAGATTGACGGCGGAGTTAATTCAAAAACCATTAAAAAGATTTCTGATGCCGGGGTTGATGTTTTTGTTGCAGGTTCTGCCATTTACGGAAGCAATGATTATCAGAAGACTATTTCCGATTTTAAAGACAAGATTTCTAAATAATTGGGAGATGTATTCATGCAGACAAAAGATTCTGCCAAAAAAATCCTGGTATTACACGGCCCAAATCTGAACATGCTTGGAAAAAGAGAACCGGAAATTTACGGAAGCATGACCCTGGATGAAATTAATGCCGGATTGAAAACACTGGCAGATAAGCTAAATATTGATCTTGAAACCTTTCAGTCCAACCATGAAGGTGCTATTGTTGATAAAATTCAGGAAGCTTTTGGCAAATGCAAAGGCGTTATTATCAATCCTGCTGCCTATACTCACACAAGTGTAGCAATCAGGGATGCTCTTTTAGTGCTGGATGTGCCGATTATTGAAATTCATCTGTCAAATATCTACAAAAGAGAACCATTTCGACATAAATCCTTTGTTTCAGATATTGCCACAGCACAACTGGCCGGATTTGGTCATATGGGATATAAGATGGCCTTAAAAGCTGTGGTTGAAATGATTAAAGACTAATAGACATTATCGGAAATAAATATTGTAGGGTGCGTTAGCGCAGCGTAACGCACCGCAACCTTAAAATAATGGTGCGTTACGGCTATCGCCTAACACACCCTACGGTGGAAATCCTTATTTCCGCTAATGTCTAATCCTTTTTTGTTTGTTCTTCTATAAGCTTATCCAGAATCAAACCGAAAAAACTGCTTTGTCGGCCAACAGACTGCCCGCCAAGAGATTGCCCGCCAAGAGATTGATAGACCCATCCCAGGTGGGTATGGCAGCCGGAACACAGGGAAAATCTCCAGGAAAATCCTGCAAACCATGAAAATTCCAGACTGGGCGGTCCCTGGTTCACACATCCCGGAGCTGCTCCAAAACATCCTATTTCAAAAATATATCCGCCAGGATTATTAAAAATATGCTTGTGACTGCCATTTTTTTCTATGCTGTTTGAAGAAAAAGTAATCTTGTTTTTGCACAGTCTGCATAAAATGGCCTTTCCCCCGTTATTATCATCTTCATCCTGTTCCAGTTTTTCTATATTTTTATATATGGATTTTAGTTTTTCTTTGTCAGTAATCTGGAAGGCTTTAAAAGGAATTATTTGGAGTCCGGTTGATATTATCTGATT
>JAUCGD010000401.1 GCA_030377945.1 Desulfobacterales bacterium HSG17
TGTGCTTATGGGTATGGGGCAGGCTTTTTACAGGGGAGAACTCCTGCCAGCAGCAGAAGCTTTGAAAAGATGCGGGCTTAACCCCATTGATCTTGAATCAGGAGAAGGGCTTTCTTTGACCAATGGAACCCAGGTTATGACCGGCATAGGGGGGCTTGCTGTTTTTGATGCTCTGAATCTGTGCAAGCTTATTGATATTTCAGCATGTATGAGCCTTGAAGTGCTCATGGGAAGCCGCACAGAATTTGATCCCAGGATTCAGCAGGTAAGGCCCCATCCGGGACAGGCCATAGCTGCCGACAATATGCTCCGCATTATCAAAAACAGCGGGATAATTTCTTCCCATAAGGACTGCTCCCGTGTTCAGGATGCCTATACCCTTAGATGTTCTCCCCAGGTTCACGGGGCAAGCTATGATGCCATCAGATATGCTGCCGGTGTTGTTGAAACCGAGATGAATTCATCAACAGGCAATCCTCTTATATTTCATGATGCAGAGGAATTTCTTACAGGAGGAAATTTTCACGGTCAGCCTGTGGCACTTGCAATGGATTTCATGGGAATGGCTGTGGCAGAACTGGCTAATATCTCTGAAAGGAGGATTGAACGACTGGTCAATCCCATGTTAAGCGGCCTGCCTGCTTTTCTTGTAAGTGACGGGGGCTTAAACTCAGGTTTTATGATTGCACAATATACAGCTGCATCCCTGGTCTCGGAAAACAAGGTTCTGGCACATCCTGCATGTGTTGATTCCATTCCCACTTCTGCCAATAAAGAAGATCATGTTTCCATGGGAACCATTTCCGCAAGAAAATGCAGGGAAATTTTAAAAAATGCAGAAAGCGTTATTGCCATAGAATTTTTATGTGCTGCCCAGGCTCTTGATCTTTTTACAAATGTTAAACCAGGAGAAGGTACTCTTGCAGCCTATGAAATAATCAGGGAAACAATTCCTTCTTTGGAAAAAGACCGAATAATAGCCAATGATATTGAAGCCATGAAAAAAATAATGAGCAGCGGAAAACTTATTAAAGCAGTTGAAGACAAGGTGGGAGAACTTTTATAACTTCTCAGCTTCATCTACTTTGTCTGAAGTCATCTCAGCCTTGAGATGCGCCACAATGCGCTGATATTTTTTATTCTTGGGCTTTAAATCCAGTGCATTGTTAAAATCATGGAGTGCTCTTGTAAAATCATTTTTATTATACCATGCCAGTCCGCGTTTATAATAGGTTTTATCATCTTTGGGGTTTATTTTAAGGGCAATATCGTATTTTTCAATATTCTGCCAGTCGCTTTCTCCTTTTGACTGGATAACCTCCCGGTAAACTGCTTTAAGGTTTTGAATATCACGGGAAAGTTTCTGAATACCATTGGCCTGATACATGCCTGATTTAAATATAGGTTCCATCCATGAACTCATAAGATCAATCTGGGATTCCAGGATATTTAAAAATCCGTCCGGCAACTGGCTTGTCACCTGTAATGTTGAAGGCACAGGTTCTTTATCCTTTGCAGATGCCAGATGTTCACTGATAACTGATAACTGCTCACTGACAACAGCCTTCAAGTTTTCCAGGGTTTCACTGCTGAAAGCTATCTGTGTAGCTTCGTCATCTTCCCTGGTTCCCATGCCTGCGGCCAGAACTTCTTTTATGGATTCAAGGCCGTCGTAAAATGCTGATAGCTGTCCTACAATCTGTATAACAGGATCACTTTCATCCATGCCTCTCAGCTTCTGGTTTTTCTTGAAGGTTTTTTTTATGTCATTCCAGCGTTTTTTCTCGGTTTTATCCATCCATCCAATTAGTTCCTTGAATTTTAACAGGTTTGCTTCAGCACCTGTGGTCAGAGTCTGGGATTCCTGTTCATAGTGTGCCAGGATCAGGGTTTTCAGTTCTTCAGGATTCATTATCGGCACAATCTTTTCTGCCAGGCGGTTCATGTTCCTGTATGAACCCTGGAGCTTGAAAGGCGGTTCTGTTCTATATTCATCAGCCTGACTTGCTGAGTTTATATATTCCAGGTTTACCTTGAGAATAATTTCCCGCAGTGTTATGAGTTTTTTCATTACCGAAACCATTTCATTGATTTCTTCAACTGAGTACGAGCCTTCAAACTCCGCTCCTTCACGGTTTCCGGTTTCTGCAATGCGGATTATGGCGTAAACATCTTTCTGGCTTTTTGAGGACAATTTGTTAAGCACTGCATTGGAGGTCAGGCAGTTTTCAAGATAGCTCATTTTAAAAGCATTGGCAGTATCGCCGATAATATCTCCGAGATTGTAAGTATCTGCCCTGTTTGCAAGCATATCCGGTATCTTGAATTTATCCCCGCTTTCAGTATAAGGATTTCCTGCCATGACCACCACAACTTTTTTCCCTCTCAAGTCATAGGTCTGGCTTGTTCCTTTATAAACACCTTCAATTTTTCGCTGTGCATCGCACAGGGAAATAAATTTCTGGAGAAGTTCAGGATTGCAATGTTGAATGTCATCCAGGTAGAGCATAACATTATCCCCCATTTCAAGGGCAAGATTGAGTTTCTGCATTTCTTCCCTGGCACTGGCATTTGGTGCTTCGGACGGATCAAGGGAGGTTACGTTATGTCCGATTGCAGGACCGTTTATTTTCATGAATATTATGCCCAGCCTGTTGGCAAGGTATTCCATGAGTGTTGTTTTACCGTATCCGGGCGGGGAAATGAGAAGTAGAAGCCCCATAAGGTCTGTGCGTTTGGATTCCCCTGCAACTCCAATCTGTTTTGCAAGGTTGTCACCAACAAGGGGCAGGTAAACCTGGTTTATGAGTTTGTTTCGCACAAAAGAAGACAGTACACGGGGCTTAAATTCATCAAGACGCATTTCTTCACGCATCTGCTCTGTGAGCTGCTTTTTAAGTTCCCCGTATCTTGTGAACATGGGAACAATCTCCTGTTCATATCTGCCCAGTTTTTCTGTGAATTTATTGTAATTCAAATGATATTTTTTTTCCTGGATTAGTGAATGACTTCCTGCCATACCTTTAATATCAATGGCTGTGGGCACATCTATAACAAATCTTTTTTGGCTGTTACGGACAAATATAAGCACTGAAGATTCATCAACATAGTCATTTAAATCA
>JAUCGD010000402.1 GCA_030377945.1 Desulfobacterales bacterium HSG17
GGATGATTTCACAGGTTTTCAGACAATAATTTTATGCAACATAGGTAAGATATTATGCAAAAAAAATATTAGGGTGTCTTCTGTCGGTTCTGCTTATTCTTTTTTTTATATCAGGATGCAAATATTTTAACAAAAAAGATGATTCCATACATCTTGCCCTGGTAGGTCCCATGACTGGTAAGCATGACACTGTGGGGAAATCATTTCGCCAGGGTGTTAAACTCTATATTGACTCTATTAACGGTTCCGGCGGGATTAACGGCAAAAAGATTGTGGTGGATATTTATGATGACCAGAATAATCAAGAGCTTGCCAAAGGAGAAGCTCTTAAAATTGTTCAGAAAAACAAAGCTCTTGCAGTTATCGGCCATCATTACAGCACCTGTTCCATTAAAGGGGGGAATGTTTATAAAAAACAAGGTATTCCTGCTGTCAGCCCTGCTTCTACCAATGTTAAAGTCACCCTTAATAATCCCTGGTTTTTCAGATCCTCGTTTAATGACAAGCTTCAGGGCCGTTTTCTGGCTAATTATGCAAAAAAAGTTTTTAACAAACCCAGTGTGAGCATAATTTATGAACAAGATGATTATGGAACTTATCTTGCAGATGTTTTTGAAAAAACATCTAAGGAACTGGGTACTGAAATCAAATATAAATGGAAATTTGATCCTTATGACCGCCAGCTTGATTCAAATCTGAAACGCATTGTTTATGATCTGAAATCCAAAGATGATGCAGGTGTTATTTTTATTTCCACCCATGCGGATTCAGGTATAAAAATACTCAAGTCTATGAAAGACGCCCTGGTATTAAACCCGGTTATGGGGCCTGATGCATTTGCTTCGGAAGCCTTTCAAAACGGATTTAATATCTATCCTAAAGAAAAAAGAACCCCTGGTTTTTATACCAATGGAATGTATGTCACCACCCCCCTTATATTTGATACCACCAATTCAAAAGGCCAGAAATTTAAAGAATCCTATATAAAAGAATTTCGTGAAATACCTGGATGGCATGCAGCTTTTGCATATGACACTGCAATGGTTATTATCCATGCCTTAAAAAGTATTGAAGCCCAGGGAACACCTGATACTCTTAAAGAGGAAAGGCGCAAACTCAGAAATTTTCTTGCAAGTATGAATACCATAGATAATTCTGTTGAAGGTGTTACCGGGTATAATTATTTTGATAAAAATGGGGATTCTCAAAAACCTGTTTTAATAGGCGTATATAAAAATCGGAACATTGTCTCTGCATTAACTCAATTCCAGACCATAACCAATCCTGCTGCATTAACTCATCTTGAAGCTGCCAGGAAAAAAGACAAGGTTTTGATGTTTGACGGTCATTATATGTACAAAATCAATGTTATATACACTGGAATAGACATTATTGAGATTGATGATATAAATTTTAAAGATCTTACATGTACTCTGGATTTTTATATGTGGTTCCGCTACCAGGGGGACATATACATTAAGGACATGCTTTTTCTCAATGCCACTGAGCCTGTTGACATGGGATATCCTATCCGGGAAAAAACCACAAAAGATAACCTTAATTACAAACTTTTCCGGATAAAAGGACGTTTCAGAATGGATTTTGTTCCACGTCAGTATGTTTACGGGGAACATATTGCCGGGATAAGCATACGCCATCCGTCTCTTGATCGGAATAACCTGGTTTATGTTAAAGATGTACTTGGCATGGGAAGTGTTAATGATGAAGAAGTTCTTCGGGATAAAATGGAGGATTCCCAGGTTATCAGCCCGGCTGTTGACTGGAATATCAAACGGGTCTGGTTTTTCCAGGATATACTTGAAGAACATTCAATGGGCAATCCTGAATATCTTAATGTAACAGGAGGAAATGTTGAATATTCTCGTTTTAACATGGCTGTAAGACTGGCCCCTGATGAGTTTCTCCTGCGCCATATTATCCCTGAAGAATGGATATCTTATATGCTGATTTTAAGCATTGCCCTGCTCCTGGTTTTTCCCATGCTGGCAAGAACAAAAAAATTTGGTCATTACATAAGAATATTCTGGCTGCTGCAATTTTCAGCATCTCTTCTCCTGCTTATTTCTGGAGAATACTATGCAATCAACAGGCTGGGGGGAACATATTACCTGGAACCTGCTGTTATTACTTTTAAGCTTTTATGGTGGATTCTGCCCACAATTTTTATAAATATCGGGGTTAAACGTTTTATATGGAAACCCCTTGAAGAACGTACCAACAGGACAATTCCCAAGGTTATTCAAAATTCCGCAGTCCTGCTTATCTATGTAATGGCCTTTTTCGGTATTGTTGCTTTTGTTTTTGATCAGCCCTTAACAAGCCTGCTGGCAAGTACCGGTGTTGCTGCCATGATTTTCGGTTTGGCTGTTCAGGTTAATATTTCAAATATATTTTCAGGAATTGCCATTAACCTGGAACGGCCTTTCAGGGTTGGGGACTGGATTAAAATAAATGATTTTAAAGAAGGGCAGGGCGTTGACATAAACTGGCGAGCCACACGTATAAAAACAAGGGATGACACTATTTTAAGTATTCCAAACAGCCAGGCTTCAGAAACATCCATTGAAAATTTCAGTTATCCTAATGACGGTTATTATAAATACTTTACTGTTCATATAGATCCGGTGCATCCTCCTGAACGGGTTAAAAAAATCCTGCTGGATGCTGTCTTGTCAACGCCTGATCTTGAAAAAGAGCCTGCCCCGGGGATTCGTTTTTTAGGGCTAACAGCAGGCATGACAGGTCAAAGCGAGTCCTGGGCTGCCAATTACCTGATTTCCGTTTATGTTAAAGATTACGGGAAGAAATTTGCCCATAATGAACTGATCTGGTCAAATGTATGGATTCATCTTAAGCGTGCAGGAATCAACCATGTTATGCCGCGCCAGGAAACCCATATGTTTCTTGAAAGAATAAAAAAGAAAAAAGTGCTTCCTGATAAGGCATATGGTATTTTACAGGAATTTGAGATATTTCAGCCCTTTTCCCATGAAGCAAAAATGTATTTAAGCCAGCATATGAAACGACATCATTTTTATCCTGGTGAAAGTATTGTAAGACAGGGTGAAACAGGTAATTCCCTGTTTATTATTGAGGAA
>JAUCGD010000403.1 GCA_030377945.1 Desulfobacterales bacterium HSG17
ATTAAGAATTAACACAAATGTGGCAGCATTAAATGCCCACAGAAACATGATCGCCACAGACAGCAAGCTTTCAGCATCTTTAGAACGTCTGTCAACAGGTCTTAGAATAAACAAGGCTGCAGACGATTCTTCAGGTATGGCAATTGCTGACTCTCTAAAGGCACAATATCTTGGTATTGGCCAGGCGATTCGTAATGCAAACGATGGTATTTCCATTGTGCAGACAGCTGACGGTGCCCTCCAGGAATCCATCAATATTATTAACACGATCAAAACCAAGGCCATCCAGGCAGCATCCGATGGCCAGACAGCTACAACAAGAACAGCTATCCAGAATGACATTAACAAGCTCATGGAAGAGCTTTCTGTCATTGCAAAAACAACTGCCTTTAATGGGCAGAAACTTTTGTCAGGTGTTTTTTCAAACAAAAAATTCCAGATCGGTGCCTATGCAAATGAAACTGCAAGTATTTCCATAGGATCAACAGAAGCCACAAAAATGGGACATATTACCCAGTCCAACCTTTCCCTCGCCAGCGAAAGCGGCGGAGAGGTGCAGCTGACCATAACAAGTGCCATTACTGGAGAAAAACTGACATTAAACAAACTTGATATCCAGAGCAACAACAATGCTGAAAACGGCATGGGAGCCCTTGCTGACGAAGTGAACCGCTATGCATCCATAACAGGTATCAATGCAACAGCCATAGTAAATAGCACTTCTGGAAGCGCAATACAGGCAGGCACCACTGGAAGTGGCTTTGCCATCAACGGCATTAATATCGGAGCTATTTCAGTTCAGGCCAATGATTCTGACGGTGCTCTTGCAAAGGCTATCAACGGCAAGACTGCCGAACATGGTGTCACTGCTGCCATTAATAACAATGGTACAATAACACTTACATCTTCTGATGGAAGAGCAATTGCTGTTTCAGGTTCTGTATCTGATGTATTTGGTTCTACAAATACCCAGATGTCAACCCAGGGTTATCTTACCCTGACCCAGAAAGGTGTGAGCCAGTTCCAAATCAATGGAATAGGTGCAGGAGCAACAGGTGAAAATATTACACTTTCCGGTGATGTCACAACAGTTAGTGACTCTGTTCTTGCTTCTGGTTCAACCATTGAATCAGGCTCCAAGCTTGCCGGAGGAACAATAATAGGCGGCGATGCCATGGTGGAATCTTCCATTGCATCAACCCAGCTTGATTATGAACTAAAAGGCGGTTCAACCCTGTATGCATTTACTGAAATAGCCAAAGGGACAGTTCTTGGCGGTTCTGTAACTGTTGGTGGTGACACAGGTGATACTGATGGTTTGGTAGCTCTTGAAGAGGACATGGTAGTTAAAGCCGGGTCAACACTTAAATCTGGTTCTATTCTTGGTGTGGGAACTATTGTAACAACAGCCTTTACAGCCAATTCTGTTGACTATGCTAAAGGTGATACCCTTGTGGCAACCGTTACTTTAGATACAGATGTCACACAGGATGCTGACATCACCCTTAAATACAGCAGTACTTCTGCTAACAACTCCCAAGTCATGGCAGACAGTACTCTGGCAGCTGGTTCTCAATTAGGCGCTAAGTTTGAAATCGGAGCTACCTATACCACTGCAACCACCGGTACTCTTGCAGTAGATACTGCCACAACCCAGGACCTGAGAATCACTGGCACTCTTACCTTTGCTAATACTTCAGACGGCGGTAATGTTATTAAAGCAGGAAGCATGCTTGCAAATGGAACTACCTTGACTCTTGCGACTGCCGGCGGGAACACTACCTGGGATGGCCCCACCCTTCTGCTTTCAGGAGGAGGCACGCTGGAAACAGGAGATTCTTTTACAACCGGTTTAGTAACTCTTGATGGAAACCAGGTTTTATCAGAAGATATTGACTCTGAGAATTATCTTACGACTGCTGCAGGCGGTGCTATTGCGGTAGGATCTGTGCTAACTGCAGGATTCAAAGGAGATACTGCTTCGGCAAATGCTGTAGTAGTCAACATCCAAACAGCCACCATGGCAAATGACATGACCCTGGAAAACGGTTCTGAATTATCAACAGGAAGTAAGCTGCTTTCCGGTTCAACCCTTGGTGATGCTACCTATGTAATGGGTGGGGAACTCAATGCCACAGCAACTGATATTTCAACCTATGCAAGAACCGAGCTTAAGGCCAACTCTATTTTGCAGAGTGGTACGATTCTTGGCGAAGGCTCAACAATTGGTGGTTCTTCTACAGTCAGCGGTCAGACCACACTTGACAGTGATATGAGCTTGACTTCCGGAACCCAGCTTTCTGCTGCGTCTCTTAATGGAGCGGGGGGGGGATCAACATCGGCTGCAACTGAAGGAACCAAAATAGAGCAAGGCACCATAATTAATCAGGACATGACACTTTATCTTGATTCCATCAAGACAGACGGTACGACCAGCACCTCTTTTGACGTAAAAGCAGGTGATGTCCTGACTCAGGATCTCTATATTGGATTCGTTAATTCTGCTGGAACAACTGACACAACAGCTATCACACTTTCCCAAGACATGATGCTCAAATCAGACAGTATAGTCGGATCAGGAACAGTTCTTGCGGTAAATACTGTTAATGCAGGAACCGTTGGATTAAGTGACGTTGAATCCTACAAGCTGTCAGATTTAAATGTTCTGACTCAGGAAGGTGCACAGCGTGCTATTGACATTGCAGAGGCGGCACTTGCCGACCTTGATAACACGAGAAGTGGACTGGGTTCGGTACAGAACCAGCTTGTATCGACCATTTCCAACCTTTCTGTGACCAAGACCAATATCCAGGCATCTGAATCTGCCATCAGGGATGTTGACTTTGCGGCAGAAGCTTCGGTATTCTCCAAGATGCAGCTCCTGTCACAGACAGGCTCATATGCACTTGCACAGGCAAATGCAGCATCACAGAACATCCTGAGTTTACTGCAGTAACCTTTCTGAACATTAACCTTTAAACCAAATCCTGGAGAGAAATTCTCTCCAGGATTTTTTTATATATAACAGGTCGGAAAATATTGCCTGTTTCCTGTCTGATATGGGAAAAATAATATCTGTTTAAAAAAAACAGTAATCCTTCCCAGTTCTTCTTTA
>JAUCGD010000404.1 GCA_030377945.1 Desulfobacterales bacterium HSG17
CTAAAGGGCAGAAACTACCTAAAAGTCATAAACTTAAAAACCGATCGGGGGAGCAATGGAACTTCATCAAAAAGATATTTTAACAAAGGTAACAAAATATAATCTTATCAGAAATGGCAGAATGATTTATATTGATCTGCATCAGAAAATCCAGGGAAATCTGGCAGGAGAATTTATAGCTGTACCTAACCTCATCAATATCGTGGCAAAGCCTGAACATCAGGGAGCTGGCGCAAATGAGCAGCAGGCATTAGAAGATTGCCTGAAAAAAATCAAAGGTTTAAACCTTGAAGATCTTTTTCCTGCAGCAGCTCCTGCCCAGGCTGTTGAAAAAGAGAATTAAACTTTTATTATGATTTTGCCTCTCTGCCCATTTTCATACCCATATCCAGCGCCTTTTTATTCATCTCCATAAAATCTTCAGGTATGGTTGTTTCAAGAACTTTTAAAATTGAGACAGGTTTTATAAGTTCTGAAATACCTATCAAAGCCCCCAGCATGCATATATTAAATACAATGGGTTTGCCAATTTTTTCCATTACACGGTCAAACATGGGAAGAGCAACATGTTTGGCATCCACTTTTTTTGCAATTGTCACATATTTTGAATCCACCAAAAGCAGACCGCCTGGTCGTATTATAGGAGAAAATTTATTATAGCTTTCCTGGGTAAGGCTCACCAGGATGTTTGGCTGGACAACCTTTGGGAAATTTATTTCAGAATCTGAAATAATTATATCAGTTCTTGTGGCGCCGCCCCTTGCCGCAGCACCATAGCTTTGTGACTGGATGGCATTTTTATTTTCAAAAATTGCTGCAGCTTTGGCAAGAATAATGGCAGCGGTTATAACGCCTTGTCCTCCTGAGCCTGAAAAAACTAATCTTGAACGTTCCATTATGCTTTCCCTTTCATTGCGGTCTCAATGATTTTATCATAGGCCTCACAATATTCAGGGACATCTGTCTTTTCAACAAAAATTCCCCTTTGAATCAAATCAGGATTTTTTTCAAGTTTTTTTGATCCGATTTTTACAGTATTAGTTTTATAGCCTTCCATCATCTGTACAGCATCGCCTTCCTTATTTTTTCTTCCATAATAGGTGGGGCATTGTGTTAAAATTTCAACAACTGAAAATCCTTTGTGACTGATACTTTTTTTAAGGATATTTTTGCATTCAGTGGCATGGAAAACTGTTGATCTTGCAACAAATGTGGCTCCTGCACTTTTTGCAAGTTCAACCACATCAAATTCCCTGTCAATAGTAGAATAGGGCGCTGTAGTTGCTTTTTTACCACTGCCGGAGAGAGGAGAAAACTGCCCCCCGGTCATGCCGTAAATTCTGTTATTCATGACAATGGCAGTAATATCAATATTTCGTCTTGCTGCATGGATAAAGTGATTGCCGCCAATGGCAAGGGAATCTCCATCACCCATGGGGACAATGGCTTTTAAATCAGGTTTGGAAAGTTTAACACCAGTTGCAAAGGAGAGCGCTCTTCCATGAATGGTATGAAGGGAATGGAAATCAACATAACCTGAAATTCTTGAAGAACAGCCAATACCTGAAGTTATTACAATTTCATTTTTATTAAGACCAAGTTCATGTACAGCCCGAAGTAATGATCCCAGAACAATGCCATGACCACAGCCTGGACACCAGATATGGGGAAAAAAACGCTGCCTGATATAATCTTTAAAATCATATGTTGCTTTCTTTTTGGTCATTTTTATACCCCCCTTCCCTGAATCATTCGTAAAATGGATTTTATATCGGTGGGTGATATCAATTCTCCTGTAATTTTGTTGGCAAGAAAGACATTATCAGGATTATCAACTGCATTTCTGACCTGTGTTACCACCTGGCCCATATTCATTTCAACCACAAGAACAGCTTTAGCTCCGGCACATTTTTCCCGTATCATGTCCACAGGGAATGGCCACAGAGTCTGGAGTTCAAGAACTCCTATCTTCATGCCCCGTGCCCGCCTGTTTTTTGCAAGATGAATTGCAGATCTTGCAGAAGAGCCATAGGAGATAAGAATATATTCTGCATCATCAAGCCAGTATTCTTTGTAAATATTGATATCATTGACATTATTTTCGATTTTATCCACAAGATGGCGTAAAAGTTCTCCTACAACTCCAGGATTATTATTGGGAAAACCCCACATGTCGTGGAAAAGGCCTGTGACATTGTATCTGTGTTCACCTCCAAAATCAGACATGGGAAGCCTGCCGTCTTCTCTTGGAAGATATGGATGATAATCAACCCCGCCTTTAACAGAAGTCCTGAGGCGCTCTACAACCGGGATGTCTCCTGGTTCAGGGATTACAAGTTTTTCACGCATGTGCCCGATGGCTTCATCCAGCAATAATACCACAGGTGTGCGGTAAGTTTCTGCCAAGTTAAAAGCATCCACAGTTATTTTAAAGACATCCTGATGATTGGATGCAGTCAGGGCAATAATTGCATGGTCTCCATGGGTTCCCCATTTTGCCTGGTTAACATCACCCTGGCTTACATGGGTGGGATTACCTGTTGAAGGACCACCTCGCTGGACATTGGCAATAACGCAGGGGATTTCTGCCATGCATGCATATCCCAAAGCTTCCTGTTTAAGGGAAAACCCGGGGCCTGATGTTGCAGTCATTACCTTTTTTCCTGTCAGGGATGCTCCAATGATTGCACCCATTGATGCAATTTCGTCTTCCATCTGGATGAACTTGCCGCCTTTCTCGGGAAGTCGAGATGCAAGATGTTCAAGAATTTCAGTGGAAGGAGTAATGGGATATCCTGCAAAAAATTCTACTCCTGCATAGATTGCACCTTCAACACAGGCTTCATTGCCCTGGATGAAACGGATATTGTCTTTATTTGTCATTTTCATCTCCCTGGTCTTCTATGATTTGTATTGCCAGGTCCGGACACCGAAATTCACACAGCCTGCACGCAATGCAGTCTTCCGGTCGAGCTGCCTCAACCTTACCATTTTTATCAAACTCAAGTACCTTTTTTGGACAAAAATGAATGCATATGCCGCACCCTTTACACCACTCTTTGTCAATCAAATGCTGGATAGTTTTGTCTTTTACCATAATGTCCCCGTTAATA
>JAUCGD010000405.1 GCA_030377945.1 Desulfobacterales bacterium HSG17
ATGGCTCAAAGGTGCTCTGATCCTTGATTTTATATTAAGAGATCTTGTTATACCAATATGCCAAAATTGGACATACGGGATATGGGGTTCCACCAACAATGCAAAATTTTGGGAATCGATGATTAAAAAAATTAAGCCGGTCGCATGTATGTTTTTAAAAACCGACAAAAATCGGAGAGGTGTAGTATGGCCTAAAAACAAAAGAGAAAAAAGGGGTTGCTTTCCTTCTGGTACTTTAAAAAGTTGAATATGAAAGAAGATCGTTCAACAATGGTTGTGGTTCATATAGTTTAATGCCCAATAGCAAAATATTATTCTTTTAAGCCACAATAAATTGACTCAATAGCATACCTTTCCAGTTTATTTTTTATCCAGTACTTCCCTTATCTTATGCGATAGATCTTTCATTACAATCGGCTTTAATAGAAATCCATTAATACCCAGAGATGCTGCCTTTTCTTCAGACATGGTTTCACTGAACCCTGTGCAAATCAATATAGGAATATCAGGGCGTATCTTTGTCAATTCAACAGATAGTTTATCTCCAGCCATATTGGGCATTGCCATATCAGTAATTACCAGGTCAATTCTATCTGGGTTTATTTTAAAGGCTTCAAGTGCTTCAATACTGCTGATTCTTGATGTCACCTTATACCCAAGACGTTCCAGCATTTCTTTTTCCATTGAAAGAATTTCTTTTTCATCATCTACAAGCAGAACATGTTCGGTTCCAAGGGGAATAACCTCATTGGTTTGGGTTCTTTGTTTTTCATAAGAACTTTTTTCTATTGGAAAATATACATTAAACTCAGTTCCTTTATCTGGTTCACTGCATACGTTGATGATCCCATTCATATTTTTTACAATACCGTGAACAACTGACAATCCCATCCCTGTGCCTTTACCTATTTCTTTAGTTGTAAAGAATGGATCAAAGATTTTATCTGTCAATTCTTTATCAATACCTGCACCTGTATCAGCAATAGTTAAACAAGCGTAAGCTCCAGGTTCCAGATCTGGAATTTCTAATGAATCCTCTCCTGATTCTATCTGTTTTAAACTTACTTTCAGAATACCACCAGTTTCTTCCATGGCGTGATAGGCATTAGTTGTTATGTTCATCACGATTTGATGGATTTGAGTTGGATCAGCTTTTATAACACCACAATCAGGATTGATATCTTGTTTCATTTCAATGGTTGTGGGAATCGTGGCTCTGATAAGCTTTAATGCTTCTTTAATAACAGGCTGTATTTTTATCAGCATTAATTCACTTTTCTCTTGCCTTGAAAAGGTAAGTATTTGTTTTACCAGTTCTTTAGCTCGATTGGCACCCGTATAAATTTTTTCCAGGTTGTTGTGTATGGGATTGTCCTCAGGTATATCCTGCAGTAACATTTCTGTATGGCCTAAAACAGGAAAAAGTATATTATTGAAATCATGGGCAATACCCCCTGCAAGTATACCGATGGATTCCATTTTTTGAACTTGAATCAATTTCATGCGTAACTGTTCCTGCTCATCCTCATTTCGCTTTTGCTCAGAGATATCCCTAAATTCAACTGTTCTTACCATTTTTTGCTTATACGGGATATTCCTGGCTTCTAAGCGCATTGGAAATTCTTCTCCATTTTTCCGCAAACCAGTTGCCTCATAAGGTAATTCATACCCTGACTCGATATTATCCAGTACTTTTTTTCTTGATTTTTCTGCAATCAACAATAATCCATTCATTCCAATCAATTCTGATTCGGAATATCCCATCATTGCTGATAATCCTTCATTGCATTCTAAAATCAATCCTTTATCATGTATTATTATCCCACCAAAAGATGCATCATGAAGTGCTTTAAAACGAGTCTCGCTATCCAATAATGATTGTTCTGCTTGTTTTCTCTCAGTGATATCATGATAGTTACCTAAAATCCCAAGAATATTCAGATCATTAAAAAGATTTATTCCAGTAAATTCTATCCATTTATAACCATCATCTTTACTTCTGTATCTACATTCTGTCGTTCCAACAGCACCAGGTTCATCCATAAGTTTAATAAAGAAATTTTGGGTTGATTCTATATCATCCGGATGAATATTTTTCCATGTACTCTTCCCTACAAGATCTTCAGGTTTCCAACCAAATAGTTTTTCAACATTTGGGCTTTTATATCTGTTGATTCCATCTTTATCAATTATAACAATGACATCGCCGATATTGGCAAGCATCTTATTGTGCTTGGAGTCACTGCTTTTAATTTCCATTTCAGCATTTTTCCGCTCAGTAATGTCAAGAATCATTCCTATAGTTCGAATGGGATTCCCAGCATGATCATATTCAGTCTGGCCCATGATCTGAATATATTTAATTCCTCCATCGTTTAAAAGTATTCGAGCTTCAAAATCGAATTTATTCTTTTTTTCAATTGAGTTAAGATATTCCTTTTCTGCAATAGATCTATCCTCAGGATGAAATTTTTTATAATACTTTTTATATGTTGGTGTATTTGTAATGAGATCTTGTTCAAATATTCTATCAACTTCATCAGAGCAAATTAATATTTGATTGGTAACATCATAATCAAAATGTCCAAGGTGTGAAATTTTTTGAGCCTGGTTGAGAATTTTAATGTTTTGGGAAAGCTGTTTATTGGCATGATAAAGTTCAGCAGTACGCTCCTTCACATTGCCCTCAAGTCCCATTTTTACTTGTACAATTTTCCTAAATTGAATTATAATGGCATATATAAGGGTGAAAAGTAAAAATACATAAAAATGGATATAAAAGGACATGTTACGGTGATGGGCAACTAATGTACCAATCACCTGTCCATCATACTTAACTTCAGAAATTATAATTGTTTGGGGCAACATCCTTGCTATATTTAAAATATTATCCAGTCTGGAAAGTTTAGGCCCTTCAATTGTAAGTAAACTTTCGTTGGACATATCTTTTAGTTCAATTTTCGCATAATCTTCGCGTTCAGCAACCAAGGTCAGGTATCCTGATGGTCCTGTAAAATTGGTTGCCCAAATATCTTCCTTGATCACCTCCGAGTGTCTGTCTATCTCTTGAATAAGCCACTTTTTTTTGTACTGATTAAATGAAAA
>JAUCGD010000406.1 GCA_030377945.1 Desulfobacterales bacterium HSG17
ATTCGTGGTTTTATTCTTCAGCCAGGACAAGATGGCGGGATTAAAAAAGGACAGTATTTCAGGTTTAGATGTTAATATCATCCACTTCATCTGCGGCCTTGTCAATGGCATTATGCGCGTTATTTCCGGCAACAGGAATAATTGAGATAATTGCTCCGCCAATCCTCATTGGAACTGTTACTAATTTTGTAAGTACGCATCCGCTTAAAGTCATGGCTATAAGTAAAAGAAATATAAATTTTATAAATTTCATTGAAAAACACTCATTATTTTCTTGATTCGCTCTTCAATATCAGATTCGGTCCAGGAAAGCTTTATCTGCATGGATATTGTTCTGCCCATTATTGAGTCTGAGTCAGGCAGGTTTATTTTGCTGTAATCAGGGCATTTATCCAAAAGCTGTAAAGGCAGTTTTGCCGCTCCTTTAAGCTGTTTCAAGTGCTGCCACTGGCTGATATAATGCCAGTTATTATCATACCAGTAAAAACAGCTGTCAACACCTGCTTTTGCAAGTTCTTTTGCTGCATCCCTTGTTTTTGACTCATCAGGCAGGAAAAATGAAAGAAATGTTGCAGAATCCCCGGATTCATCAGGGAGTTTTCTGAAAGAGATTTCTGAACATTGTGATAATGCGTCTTTTACAGCTTTTTTGTTTGCACGTTGGGTTTGCAGGATATAATCAAGCTTTCTTAGTTGAGCCAGTCCTACTGCGGCATTTAATTCGCTGATCCTGTAATTGGCCCCTAATATTTCATGGGATTCAAGGCCCCTGTCATTTCCAATATGGTCATGACCATGATCTGCATAAGCATCAGCCTTAAGATAAAGGTCTTTATCATTTGTTATTACAGCGCCGCCTTCACCGCATGTTATGGTTTTTACAGGATCAAAAGAAAAACAGCCCATATGTCCGAAAGTACCCAGATATTGTCCTTTATATGTGGCCCCCACAGACTGACATGCATCTTCTATAAGGATTAAATCCTTTTTCTGGCATATGTCTTTTATTTTTTCTATGTCAGCCATAGCTCCGCACATATGTACAGGTATGACAGCCCGTGTACGTTCGGTTATTGCCGATTCAACAGCTTTTGGAGACAGGCACAGGGTTTCATCTATATCTGCAAAAACAGGCACAGCCCCTGCAAGAATAACAGCTTCCATTGAAGCAACAAAGGTAAAAGGCGGAATAATAACTTCATCTCCTGCTCCTATGCCGCAGGCTGCCAGGGCTATGCACAGTGCAGATGTGCCGCTTGAACAGAGGTGACAGTGATCTGCTCCCATTTTTTGGGAAAATTCGCTTTCAAATGTTTTTGCTTTCCAGTGCCCTTTTCTTGGTCCGTCAAAACCGTATCGAAATAAAACACCTGTTTCCAGGACATGACCAACCTCTATCTGCTCTTCTTTGCCAAATATTTCAAAACCCGGCATACAATTTCTCCTTTATATATTTATTTTCCCTTCGACAAGCTCCCTTCGACAAGCTCCCTTCGACAAGCTCAGGGTACGGGTACACAAGCTCAGGGTACGGGTACACAAGCTCAGGGAACAGTTTATTATTGACGTTCCCTGAGCTTGTCGAAGGGTCGAAGGGCTGTTAATTTTTCTGTAAAATAATTCTTATAGTATTCTTCAAATATCATTTTAGCATATTGCCTGGCTTTAATACCTATAAAGTCTTTATGAACAACAATAACAGATAATACAATCTGTTTATCCCCTTTTTTCTCATTGGCAAAGCCCACAAACCAGTCAAAACGCTGCCCTTCATGTTTTCTGCTGTTTATACTCCCTGTTTTACCGCCAATATCAAGCCGGGAAAGTACAGGATTTTTCTTATAGCCCCTGAATGCTTTCCTGCATGTGCCTGTAAGGACTGTTTCTTTCATGAGTTTTTTTACAATCCTTGCGGTTTTGGGTTTTACTGCCTGATTAGTTGTTGAAGAACAATTCTGGTAAATAATTCGGCCTGATTTATCACTAATACGTTCAATAAGGTAAGGCTCTAAAATTTTACCGTTTCCAGAGGTTATTGCAGAAGTTATCAAAGCACCGTGAAGAGGAGAAATAGCTGTTGTACGGTTAAAACCGCTGGCAATCTCTGCAAGGTGAAAAGGCTGCTCTGATATGGAAATTACACTTGGTTCAACAGGTATTTCAAAATGAAAAGACCGTTTAAAACCAAAGGCTTTTGCAAATGTTTCAAGATCGGTTTTTCCAAGATAATGTACCCCCAGTTTACCAAATACCGGGTTGACTGACTGGGCAAATGAGTCCTGAAGGGTTATAAGCTGCACATGGTTTTTAGGCTGTTTTTTGAGCTGATATTTATATAAAGTATGTTTTCCGCCTTTGTACGCAATAGCTGTATCTGAGGTAAATCCGTATTTTTCAACAACTGCTGCTGCTGTTATAATTTTAAAGATGCTGGCAGCAGGAAAAATATTTTCTATACAGGGATTGCGTCCGGGATTTTCTTTATCATAACCTGCAAGGGATAATATTTCGCCGTTTTGGGGATTTATTGCAACAATCCCTATGTATCTGGCATTTTCATGCCTCATACTGCTTAGTATAAAATTTTGAAGAGCAGGGTCTATGGTGGTTCCGATATGAAATTGGCGACCGTCAAAATCAATATCAAAGTTTCTTTCTTTTATATTGTTTAACAGGTCTTTATCAATAAAATCCTGAATATCATTCTTGTCAATTAAATCGTGTGCAGGTATATCGTGTGCAGGATTTGGAGGAATATTATTTAAAGGAACAGCAGCAGGATGGTCAATAAGTTTTGGCAAAGACGATCTGGGTTCAGGTGCATGAACAGCACTGTCTGAAGGTTTTCCGGTTATACCGTAAACTGTCACAGCCAGAAATATAAATAAAATACTGCCTTTAAGCCATTTTCTGACTGATTTTGCCCGTGCCTGACTTTTTTTTAAACGGGACTGATAAATTTTCCATCCCGGTCTTTTTTTATTAGGTCTTTTTTTATTTTTATTAGCTCTATTATTAGAAGTTCGTATAGAAGTTTTACCGGATATGTGTCTAATATTCATGATTATTTGTCCATAATTCTGAGTTCAAACCAAAGAGTAC
>JAUCGD010000407.1 GCA_030377945.1 Desulfobacterales bacterium HSG17
GAGATTTTAAGCACATAGAAACAAAACTTATACATTCAGGTGAACCAAACCCCCGCATTGAAGGGGCTGTGAGTATGCCGGTTTTTCAATCATCTACTTTTGAATATTCAGGACAAAGCAGTTATCATGATTTAAAATATATTCGGCTTAACAATACCCCGAACCACACAGTACTTCATGCAAAGCTGGCAGCCCTGGAAAATGCAGAAGCAGCAATTGTTACAGCAAGCGGAATGGCAATTATTTCCACTGCTCTTTTTGCCTTTCTCAGTCCTGGAGATCATTTTCTTGCCCAGGACTGCCTTTATGGTGGAACCCATGAGTTTATTACAAAGGATTTTGCTTCACTTGGTATTGAGTATGATTTAATTGACGGAACTGCTCCTGATTCCTGGAAAGATAAGCTTAAATCTAATACAAAGGCCATTTTTGTAGAATCCATGACAAATCCTTTATTACAGGTGGCAGATTTAAAGGCTGTGGTTGAGTTTGCAAAGGATAACAGACTTATATCTTTGATAGATAATACTTTTGCCAGTCCTTTTAATTTTCGTCCTCCTGAGATGGGATTTGATATTTCCCTTCACAGCTGCACCAAATACCTTAACGGGCATTCGGATATTGTGGCAGGAGCAGCTATGGGAAAAAAGGATTTGATAGACAAAATTCTGCATAAGCTTAATCATTTTGGAGGTTCCCTTGATCCCCATACCTGTTTTTTACTTCACAGGGGAGTAAAAACCCTGGCATTGAGAATGAAATGTCAAAATGAAAATGCATTAAAGACAGCAGAGTTTCTTGATAATCATGAGGCTGTTGAAAAGGTTTATTATCCGGGGCTTGAGTCTCATCCTGGCTATGGTCTTGCCTGTGATTTTTTTGACGGGTTTGGGGGAATGTTGAGTTTTGAGGTTAAAGGCGGTGTGGCAGCAGCAGAAAAGGTTATTGAAAAACTTAATCTGCCTATTTCTGCCCCCAGTCTTGGAGGTGTGGAAAGCCTTATTACCAGACCGGCAACCACATCTCACTCAGGCATGTCTAAGCAGGAAAGGGAAGCAGCAGGGATTTCTGACGGTCTTATACGGGTTTCAGTAGGTATTGAAGCCATAGAGGATTTGATTGGTGATTTTGAGCAGGCTCTTTTGTTATAGGAAGTGTTAAACCCGCAGATGTCATGTCTGACAAAACCGGGCCGAACTCGCTGCGCTCAAACAGCGTCCCGGTTTTGTCAGACATGACATCTGCTGTTAGAATTATTTTGGTTATTTCACACGTATGGAATAATAAAACCGCTGGCCCGGTTTCAGGCCGGTTTTTGGAAGGGGGATAGTTTCGTTTTTTTGTTTACCTTCTGAAATAACATTAACTCTTATTGTGCTGCTTCCCTGGGGCAGGGGAACCCTTACCAGGTTAAAGGATGCAGGAAGGGTTTCCCAGGCCCGCGTGTCAGGTGTTTCCATCATAAACAGGGCTGCGCGAACCAGGAATTCCAATAAAGGATCATTTTTACGCGCTATTGCACTGGAAACAGCTTCCTTGACTGCTACTCTTGTCAGTTCTTTTGCAATAATCTGGGATGCACGTTCCTGAAGGGAGTTTTGGGACACGGCATTAATATCTGTTTTTAATACAGAATAGGGAAGGTTTTTTGCCCCTGTTTGAATCCTGATATTTGTATTTCCGCTGCTTTGTGTACTATATCTTGGAAAAGAAAATCGAATGGAAGGCGGTACTATGATATTTCCGTCAACTTTTACAGGCCCTTTTCCTGATGCAATAAAAAGAACAAGTTCAGGGGGCTGAATTTTTTTTGCCCTTTTGCGCTCTGCCTGGGAAAGTAAATTTTCATATTTCCGGGCTTCTTCATTCAACCCTGTTATTTTTGCAAGCCTGTAAAGAACAGGGGAAAGCCAGACCGGATTATTTAGAGCCAGGGACAGTTTTTTATATTCAATATAGGCATCATTAAACTGCCTCATATTTTCATAGCACATGGCAATAAGAACACGGGTAAAATGATCCTGGTTTAAAGCATTTTCATATTTATCCAGAATTTTAAGAGCCTGCTTAGCTTCCACCAGGGCGCTTTCATACTTGTAAGAAAGCAGGAAATTCATCATAAGGTATGTGTGTACCCACAGCCTTTCACTGTATTCACCCTTGTATTCCGTTACCCAGTCATTGGTAATAATGGATGCTCCCTGTTCACTTACACTTATAATATCCTGGTTTTTTATAAGCTTTGAAGCTTTCAGCAGTTCTCCTGTGCTTTCACTGTATTTCCCAAGATCATGGAGAATTGTGCCTTTAGCCATAAAATAAAGCAGGCGGTCCCGGTCGGAAACATCTTCATCAGCTTTTGAAAGAATGGCTTCAGCTTCCTGTGACTGATTACCATAAAATGCTATTTGGGCATCCCTGATAGGCGCAGAAGCACATCCTGACATGAATATAATGAATGCCACCAGAAATCCTGCCAGTCTGATAACTGATAACTGATAACTGGTAACTGATAATTGATAATTGTTCACTGTGCTTACCAGCCAATAATGGGTCTTGAAGCTTCCCTTGCAAGTTCCACACTGTCACCCCAGGTAATCAGACTGGTCTTCAGATCAGTCAGTTCAAGATTCAAGCTGTAATATCTCAGGGATTTTTTTGTCACTCTTATTCCACGGCCTTCCTCTTTTTCAATGGAACGCAGGGTTCCAGAAAGCATGTATTTTGCTCCAAGTTGACGGCCCAGGGCAACCCTTGTGGAAGGATCAACTGCACCGCCTTGTTGATACCCGGTTTCTTTTGCTATATTTTCACGCTGGGTTTCATTAACAAAGCGGAACCGGCCTGATTTGAGAAGCCTTAAACGGATGTCATCGGTAATGCCGCTGGTATTAATATGCTCGGAAGTCTGGTTGGCAATACCGTAGATGATAATAATGGGTTTGCTGTTATCCCCTGATAAAGGGGATTGAGCCATGAGAGGGGCAACCAGGGAATCAACAATCTTTTTCTTATCAGAAAAATCATAAGCTTCATCATAGTGCATTTCTTCAGTGGTTGAAATATTTCGTGTTGTGGTCT
>JAUCGD010000408.1 GCA_030377945.1 Desulfobacterales bacterium HSG17
TATCAGCAGGTAATCATATCAAAATTACGGTAAGCGATTCAGGACCAGGTATTGAACCTGATGTCATCGATAAAATATTTGATCCCTATTTTACAACCAAGGAATTTGGAGCAGGTTCTGGAATGGGATTGGCTGTTGTTCATGGTATTGTTAAAAACCATAATGGTGCTATTTTTGTTGACAGCACACCAGGGGAAGGTGCAACGTTTAATATCTTTTTCCCAGTAATTGATGAATTGCCTGAGCCTAAAATTGAAGTACAAGAAGATATTCCTCAAGGTACAGAATCAATTTTGTTTGTTGATGATGAAGAATCCATTACAAATGTGATGGGAAAAACACTTGAACGTCTTGGTTACCAAGTTGAAGTTCGATTGAACCCTGTTGAAATCCTGGAATTATTCAAGGCAAAACCTGCCTCCTTTGACCTTGTCATAACTGACATGACCATGCCTCAAATGACCGGAACAAAGCTGGCTGAAAAATTAAAAGAAATTAGAGCTGACATTCCTGTCATTGTCTGTACAGGCCACAGTGCTGCCATTGATGAAGAAAAAGCAAATCAACTTGGAATTGATGGGTTTGTTATGAAACCTGTCTCAAAGTCAAAAATTGCAACTGCCATACGAGATATTTTAGACAGGTAGTATATGGATTTTAAATTGTGGTATGCTCAAAATGGCAAAAGTATTATGGAGATTAAAAAGTGAGTAAACAACCATTTATTAAAATTTATGGAATACTTCTGCTATTGGTGCTGTTAACACATTCGGCATCAGCAGAGTCAATATTCAATAAAAATAAGAACAATATCAAATTCAAGCATTTAACTGTTGAGGATGGGCTTACACATCATGAGACGCTGTTTGTTATGCAGGACACCCAGGGTGTTATGTGGTTTGGTACGAAACATGGCCTGAATAAATATGATGGCATGCGTGTGATCTCTTACTTTCATGATCATGATTCGGATCATTTGAACAGCTTGATTGGGAATTTCGCGCATTGGATACATGAAGATGAAATGGGCGCTTTATGGATTGCGACCTGGGGAGATGGCATCAGTAAATATGACCCCAAATTGGACAAATTTACCAACTATTCTCACGAAAAAGACAATATACAAAGCATAGCCAGTAATAATGTATGGTCGCTTTTTGTTGACAGCAAAGGATTTGTCTGGGCAGCTACCGATAATGGTCTGAGTAAATTGAATCCGAAAACAAAAAAGTTTACACATTATCAGCACGATCCGAAAAATCAAAATAGTTTAAGCCATAATACCGTATCAAGGGTGAGCGAAGATGATCAGGGAATTTTCTGGATATCTACTTACGGTGGCGGCTTGAACAGATTTGATCCTGATTCAAATACTTTCACGAACTACAAACAAATTAAGGGTGATCCCAAAAGCCTGAGCAATAACAACCTCTGGGGTGTGTTTATAGATAGCCGCAAACGAATTTGGATGGGTTCAGAAAAAGGACTCAATCGGTTTAATCCTGACACAGATACATTTACCAGCTATCAACATGATGAGACTGATCCAAATAGTCTGAGTTCCAACATAGTGACCTTTATTCATGAAGATAATTCTGGATTGCTATGGCTTGGCACATTCGGGGGTGGCTTAAATCGTTTTGATCCTGAGCAGGAAACTTTTGCTCATTATCAGCATGATTCTAAAGATCCTTACAGTCTGAGCAATGATATTATCATGAGTATCTATCAAGATACCGCTGGTGCCATATGGGTAGCAACTTACGGTGGTATAGACAAATATGATCCAGATGAATATCAATTTGGGTATTATCGAAGTGATCCAGGCCAACCTGAAAATATTAGCAACCATAAGGTGCGCAGTATTTATCAGGAGCCAGGCGGCTCCGTATGGATAGGAACCGGTGGCGGTGGACTTAACCAGCTAAACCAAACACGTGATGGTATTGTTTACTATCAGCATGATGACAGTGATCCAAACAGCATCAGCGATAATGACATCTGGGCCATAGACCAGGATAAGCGCGGGGATTTATGGATCGCCACCCATGGGGCGGGACTGAGCAGATTTATTCCCTCAAAAAAAACATTTACTCACTATAAACATGATCCTGACAATTTAAATACACCAGCCTGTGATCCCCTGTATGACCTGGTTGTGGATGAGAAAAGAGACGTTTTATGGATTGCTGCCTATCTGTCAGGTCTGGATAAATTTGATATCAAGACGGAAACATTTACCCATTATTCATTTAACCCTAAGAACTCTGAAGGGATTGTTTCCAACTGGTCTACAGTTGTGTCAGTCGATTCTAAAGGCCTTGTCTGGGTGGGTACCGAGGCAGGTTTGAGCTCTTTTAACCCTGAGACGGAGCGTTTCACCAATTTTAAACATGTCATGGATGATCCAAAAAGTTTAAGCTCGAATATGATTCAAGCCATATATGAAGACAGTCAAAACAATGTTTGGATAGGTACAGGTGATGGCTTGAATAGATTTGATAGAGACAGTCACTCCTTTAAACGCTACTCTACGAAAGATGGACTTGTGGGAAACCATATTGCGGGTATTATAGAAAATAACATCGGCGAGTTGTGGATAAGTACGGACAAAGGGCTGTCAGAATTTAATTTCCAAAATAAAACGTTTCGAAACTATGATCAACACGATGGGTTGCAAGGAAACCGTTTTCTTATGCACTCGGCATATAAAAATGAGGCAGGTGAACTGTTTTTCGGGGGTACAAACGGGTTTAATGTCTTTAATCCAAATGACCTAAAAGACAACGAGCTCATTCCAAAAATTATCCTGACTGATTTTCGCCTTTTCAACCAATCTGTCCCTGTTGGAAATGACTCCATTTTAAAGCACCATATAAATCAAACCAGTCAAATTTTGCTGAAGCACGATCAGGATGTGTTCAGTATAGACTTTACTGCCTTGAATTTTAGGAATTCAAAAAAGAATCAATACGCATACAAAATGAAAGGATTTGATAAAGATTTTAGATATACCGGAAGTAATAACCAAACCGCCACATATACCAGTCTTGATCTTTCTTTAGCCCAGTAGACATATT
>JAUCGD010000044.1 GCA_030377945.1 Desulfobacterales bacterium HSG17
CTCCGGGTATGGATATGTTCTATTTTCGCCTTGAAAACTTAATCTCAAATGGTGGTTTTGCGCTTATTTCAGGTGAACCTGGACTTGGTAAATCAAAGCTGTTACAGCTTTTTGCCAACCGACTTAACCGGTTGGAAGATGTAACTGTTGGTGTAATGGAGCGTCCCCAGAGCAGTCTCAATGATTTTTATCGTGAAATGGGTTCACTGTTCAATGTAAATCTCTCTCCGGCTAATCGCTATGGGGGATTTAAGGCTCTTAGAGAGCGATGGAACATTCATATTAAAAGCACACTTTACAAACCGATATTGCTTATTGATGAAGCTCAAGAGATGATCTCATACTGCATGAATGAACTTCGCATGATGGCAAGCGAACACTTTGATTCAAAGTCTTTGTTGACCGTAGTTATGTGTGGCGACGAAAGACTGCCTGAAAGGTTTCGGTCAACGGATTTGGTATCCCTGGGAAGTCGAATGAGATTTCGCATTATGTTGAAACATTATAAACCTTCTGATCTAATCAGTTATCTTGATTACGCTTTAGAGCAGGCAGGAGCATCTCATCTCATGACTCAGCGACTCAAAGAAACCCTTGCAGAACATTGCGCTGGAAATATTCGGGTTTTAAATAATATGGCTGCGGAGCTGCTTGCCGCGGGTGCTCAAAAGCAAGTGGCCCAGCTTGATGAAAAACTTTTTCTGGAAATTTTTTCTCGGGACTTGCATAATTAAAGATGCACCGGTAAGTGATCGGACGTAAATCCTCATACCTTATAAAACTGTTAATATCGAAAGTAAAAGCCGGAAACATATAATTCTCATAGGACTTACGTCTGTTCAATATCAAGGGAGGATTATGGAACGTATATTTGAAAAATTGGATCGATATTTTTATAAAAAATGGCAGATTGCTGTTCTGGATATGGATGTTGGACGTTGGGTAGTTGAACCGAAGTCATCCAATATCGCATATCTGAAAGCTGAAAATGCTAGTGGAAGGCACATCCTCATACAACCGGATTCAACTATTGCACCTTACTATTTTCTGATTGACGATGTAAATTTGTCTTTGATCGGGATGCAGCATAAAGGCATTGACAATATGTGGAAATCCGGGCGGATGGTCGTGGAAACATCAAAGAACAATTATCAAATCTGGATACATTCATCTCGACGACTCTCATTAGAAGAAAAACATTATTGGTTGAAAAAATTCAACTCTGATCCTGGAGCAGGCCCAAACAATCGGTGGGGGAGGTGTCCTGGGTTCCGCAATAGAAAAGAAAAACACTGCGATTCAACTGGGGGGTATCCATTATCCAGGCTTATATGGATAGATTGGAAACGACAGGCCAAAATCCCAATTACCAATTCTTCAAAAATCCCAATAAAAAGTTTTTCTTCCCAAGCACAGAAAAGATTTGTTTCTCTCCAGAAAAAAAATTTCCGTTCAAATTATGAACGCGATGATGAATCTGAAACAGATTTTGCATACGCAATTGCACTTTTACGCAGAGGATATTCAATACAATCGGTTTACCAAAAGATACTGGATGAAAGAACCGATTGGAAAAACCATATCGGAGAAAATAAAAAGCAGCATTATCTTGAAAGAACAATTAAAAAAGCAAAAAATATTGTTTCTTGCAGTTGACAATTTAATTTATAAAAGAATACAAGAATGGTTTTGATATAAGGCCGAGGTGTAAAAATTGATGTCTTCTGAACAATATCAATGATATTTCACAAAAGTCTGCTATTTAAATTTCCCCTCAACCCTGGGGGGAGTGTGTCATTGTGTTAAATATTTCCCTTTACGCCTTGGGAACTGTCCATTAAATATCTTGAATGTTATTCCATCAAATATAAAGATCAGGCTCAATATTCTGTAATGGGTGGGCAAGAGTAGTCCTTTTGAGCCTGATCTTGCAGTCTGGGAAAAGGTCAGGAAGTTCGGTTCTTTTTGATCAAACGGATTTTTGACTTGCACAAACTCTGACAAACTTAGGATTGCCAAGCCTTTCAAATTTTGATGTTTTTCAAAAAACTAAGATTTTAGAAAACCACCGGAATTCCTGAAGGTTGTTTATTTCCAGGGCTTTTACACCCCTGACATCCTGTTTTTTAGGGTTGTTCATGTGGTAGTCGATTCCATCAGGTTTAAGCAATCTGAGCATTTCCTTGGCGATGTTCTTCTTATCACATACTTTCTGAAAGAAATTGATTCTATTTATGATCAAAATTCAATAATTTTAGTACATTCTTAATATTAATGAACTTTCTTTTCGCTTTTTTCATCAGGAGTTTATGGGTATTATTTGGCCAACTCCAATAATTACCGTCATCTTCACTGCTATAACTAATTGGTTTCAATTTTTTATCTTTTATTGATTTAACAATTGTGACAAGTTCCTCTCCACTTATAGAACAAACTCTTTCATAAACCGAGAACGCGGTATCTTCTTTTTTTACAGGTAATTCTATCTGCTTGAATATGCATCCAGTATCTATTCCATCACCCATCCTATATATAGTTGACCAGATCGAATTATCACCTCTTGCAAAAGCCCATAAAACCGGAGAAATTCCTTTATCATTTGGAAGTTTAGATGCATGAACATTAAAAACACCATATCTAATAGTTAGAAACTTTTTTTTGATTATCTGGTCAAAATTAAATGCAATGCCAATATCAATTGGAAAAAACGTATCTATCACTTGATCAGAATTAATATTTTCAGATATAATATATCTTAAATTATATTTACGGACTAAAGATATTACAGTTTTACTGCCTCTAAAAGCATTAATACGTGAAAGTACATCAACTAATACTCGATAAGTGAAATAACGCCAATGTGTTTTTCTATATACATCTATAATTCTTAACAAGGAACCTTTTATTTGACTTGAAAAAATAACAGCCTGAATATTCTCATGAAAAAGTTCAATAATTGGTTTTGCAAGTAAGTATGAAAAAAAACTGTCGTTTACAAAAATAATTATTCTCATATTTACGATTCTCCTATCTCATTTGTAAGCTGTTTGATTATATTCATTGTCTTATCAATAAGGATATCTTCATAAAATTTTTTTGATATATCTTCATGACCTTTTCTCCCCATCGTTGATGCTATAAACGGATTATTTTTTAAAAATAAAATCGCTTCTGCAAGTTTTGAGGAATCTTTAATCGGAACTAGGATACCAGTCTTTCGATTAATGATAAGTTCACGATTACCTCTGATATTAGTTGCAATGCTTGGTATGCCAAAAGCCATAGCCTCTAAAAGTGATATAGGGAGTCCTTCTCTGTATGAGGGAAGTATAAATACATCCATAGCAGACATATAAAAATTTACATTAAATTTGTAACCCAAAAATATAAAGCTATCTTTAACCCCTCTTTCATCAGCATATTTTTCAATATCTTCAAGATGATGGCCTTTGCCTAAAATTAAATATTTTATCTTAAATTTTGATTTTTTTTCTTTTAATAAAACAGCACTGTCTATGATTTCTTTAAAACCTTTCTCCCAAACACACCGCCCAATATATCCTGTCAAAAAAATATTGTCCGCTATTCCGATTTCTTTTCTCGCACGATTTCTTAAATCAAGACGTTTCTGAGGGTTAAAGCAATTTATATCAACACCGCACCCTCCTTTGGGTCCTACATAATAAGCTTTCTTTTTTACACTTGAATTCTGTTTTAATAACTGTTCATCTTCCCTGTTAACCAGAAATACAGCATCTGACATGCCTATTATTTTTATCTCGCCAAATTTGAACAGCTTATTCATAAAGCCTTTATAATCTGTACTGAATTTAAGGCCTCCTGTTGAATATATTTTAACCGGAATTCCTGCAAAATATGCTGCTGGGATGCCGACTAATGCTCCCATAGGCTGATGAGCGATTAAAACGGAAAAATTTTCCTTTTTTATAAATTTATACAAGGCAAGTATCTGTCGAATTATTGAAACTTGAAAATTTGAGCTTACATCACCGATTGTTACCTCGAAACCTTCTTCAATAAGTTTGCTGACATGTTCAATTTCGTTTGGACAATAAATAATTTGTTTTGCCCCTATCTCTCTGAGTTTTCTTAGCAGCGGCATTCTGAATTGTGTAAAAGTTCTGCCCCATGCGCTGACGTGAATTATTTTTAATGCTTTCATTTTTTACATTTACCATGTATACATTTTTTCAAAGCATTTTCAAGTTCTGAGCTTACGACAGATAATGAAAAATTATCATAAAGGTATTGATATGCATTATCGCTCAAAAATTTTCTATATGAATCGTTATTGAATAATTTCTCTAAAGTACTGCAAATGCTTTCTGAATCATCAGAATTGACAATAATACCATTATAGCCGTCAGATATGAATTCAACAGCCGGACAATTCTGATTAATAATAACAGGTAATTTATAATAAAAGGATTCAAGTAAAACATTTGGGAGTCCATCCAATCCGCTTATGTATAACATACAAACAGCTGAACCATTATAATAAGGTTTTGTAGGCTGATATCCAAGAAATCTTACATATTTTCTGTACGGTTTTGATATATTTTTACATTTTTCAAGAAATGTACCTTCCCCAAGAATTATCCATTCAATATCAAATTTCTCAAGTAGAGGATAAATCATCGGTATGGAATTTACCAAAGGTTCAACCTTACCCCAAAAATTAAAATTTGTTACAGTAAGAATATTGCGGTTAGGATTTTTTCTCTGAATTTTTCTGTTACCAGTCAAATTTTTACTATGTGGTATATGAGCAATATAACTTTGTGGAGGGTTTTTCATTTTTGCATCAATACAATTCTTAACAGAATTTGATATGGGTAAAACAGCATCTGTATTTTTCAATATCCATAAAGCAGATAAATAGTTCAATAGTTTTGCTATTTTTTCCTTGAAAGAAATTTTAAATTGAATTTCCTGATATTCTTTCCATAAATTACCTTTCATCCTCGTCACTAATAAAATATTGTATTTTTTCTTAATAAATACCGTAAAAAAAGTACCCATCCCTAACTGCTCCGCCAATATCAAATCAGGGCAGAATAATTTTGCTATTTTATACGTATCATATACTTTTTTAATTATCGGAAATCCCATATCTTTTCTTAAATGTATCTGGACTTCTCTAAATTCAATATTGTCAGCAGTTTTTAATAGAATGCTTTCTTCAGACCTTTCAGAGCTTATATAAAGGACTTTCATTTTTTTCTTTCTTTATAATAATGTGTTTATCGAATAACAAAGATAACAAATTGTAATTATAGTTTTTAAATATATTAAACATCTGATTCGTATTTTGAATTTAAACATTAAGAAACAGAAATATATTAACAATCAAAATATTGGTCATATAGATCAACTAATTTTACTTTATCCATCTTTTTGTTCATTTCTTTTTTTTTCCTTAAATTCAATCATGTGAGCATTATAAACAATATTTTCAGTGGCCCTATATGTACAAGAAGCCATCCTTTTTATTCCACTACGATTGTTAGTATATATCTTCAAATCAAAATCCCATATATTATATGCAGACAAAATAAATGAAATAAGGAGCCAAAGTGTGGGTGTTGGCGTGATATTTGTTGCTAACCCTTCAAAAAGTATTGTAAAAATGGAGGCAGTAAATATTATAGATATACTTTTCATTTCAACATCGTTGCTTAAAGAAGCTATGTGAATATTTTTTACTGAAAGTTGAACAACTATTAAAAAAAATAATACCATTAACATAACACCAATAAAGCCGTCTGAAACAAGTTCATCAATAATTGCATTATGAGGTACAATTCTTTCATTTAATATAAGATATATTTTGGACAAAAAATTATCTTTACCGGCACCCCAAATAAAATGATGATAATCATTAAAGCTCATCTCCATTGCAATTCTATACCCCATCAACCTCTGTTCTATTGTTCGTGACCTGATTGATGCAAGAAGGTTATAAAGTACTTCTGAATAAATCACAAGATTTATCAATAAGATGCTCATTATCAAGTAAAAAAATTTTTTTATAAGATATATTTGATTATTATATTTGAAAGACAGATAGAGTGATACACATATCGAAAATATTATGGATAGATATGTACTTCTGCTACCATTTAGAGATATCATAAAAATAGTCAGAAAAAATAGAATCAATAGAAGGATTTTATTGTTTTTCAAAGGATGTCCACATGTTAAAGAAATTATTACTATTGGAATCAAAGGTAATGTTAAGGAAGCATAACTATCAACGTTGCCACAAATTGCAATAACTCCGTATTTGAAAATCCCTATGGTTTGTAAGGTAGTTCTCTCTTTACCAGGAATATCAAATCCTATTGATTTTAATAAGGTCAATCCTGCAATTAGATAGGCGCATATTATATATAAGTAAATTGATTTATATAGTATTCTCTTGTTATCAATACCTGTTGATAAAACAAGCAAAATTACAAAATATTCAATAAAATTAAGAGGTCTTTTATAATCATACCCCCATATCTGACCTTCTATCCAAAACACACTGATTAAGGATTCAACTGCCCAAGCCAGTAAAATAATTAAACACCATTTAATATTTCTGTTGATAGGTTTGTGTTTATTTTCAATAAATATTTTATTCAGCATCAAAAAAAACAATAGAATTACTATCAATTGGCTGATATTTAATTGCACCGGACCTAGTGGTAAAGATAACCATTTCAGTGTGCTAAGAGGAAGAGTAAATATATATATATATGTTAGAGTAGTCATAAAAATTCAATCAATCAGATTCCTGTTCAGTGCCGAAGCACGAATTTTTGTCATATAGTCATTGTTACCCAAATAGGCTATCCACTTAACCCGCGACACAAATTTTAAGTTTTCTCAATTCAAATATGGTTACCTCTACGGCTTAAAGGCTGGAAACCTGCCGCAAAAAAGCCTTTAATATCAAGGATGTCTCGGCTTAGGAGGGTAGCCTCTATCTGAAATTAATATAAAATACGTTTATAGGGTTTTTGGATAATTATTAATACTCCAAGTTTTATGAAAAATGCTAACAAAACTACAAAAATTGTAGTAGATGCTATTATAATAATATATTTCAAAAAGTTACAAGTAATAATAATATGCTTAAATCTACAAATACCTAGAAATGAAAAACTTTTAAATTTATTTCCTCTTTCTAACTACAAATAATTTAAAACGAATAGGTACAGTGTTTATATTATCAATATAGTGAAATATACGATTATAAAAATAACGAATAGTTTTATAGCAATGAATTAGGATAACCTTCATATAACACGCGTTCTTTTTCCATTGCCCACTTTGCATGCAAAACCATTTTTGATAACCAAATTTTGATAGCTTTTCATGCACAATTGTCTCAATAGCAACACCTTGACAAAGTGTAAGTTCGGTCTTCCAACTGTCTATGCGTTTTGCAGAAGGCGATTTTTTTGCTAATTTGTGTATCTTCTTTTCTTTTTTCCCAACTTGAATAATTTTTTTACGCTTTATTACAACATGCGGTTCTATATATGACACTCCGAGATTTTCAATAATCTCTCTTAATATGTTCACATTCCCTGATAAACAGAGTTCCTCATATTTTACTTCAATAATTGAAATACTTTTTTTTATATTCTCAACCAACTTCATATATTTCAACCAACTCCGTGCAGCATAAACCACATCATTTCTTCCCATTTTTTCATTCCTAAAATAAGGAGATATGGTGTGTATCATGGAATTCACAACTGCTCTCGGATCTCTATAAATATGGATATATAAAGCATCAGAAAATAGTTTATTCAACTTATCTAACAAAAACAATAATCCGCCGTTTTTTATCATTACCATTTTGGGATAAATGCCGCATTTAATACAATAACAACTGGAAATATTTTCCATAAGAATCTTGATACCTTTACCGACACTATCCTGTATTATTTTTTCCAAATCCTCATTGTTAAATCCCAAATTAGACAACTGATGATCTAATTTTATAAAATTCATTAACTGCCCTTTATTCATATTACGTATTGAATAATCTCCTTTAGCAAGAAGCAGTTCCATTAGTCTAAATTCTGGTAAAACAATCAAATCCAAAGAATGTAAATCCAGTTGTCTGGATAACATGGTTGAACCGGATCGTGAAACATATAATAAAAATATAAATCTCACACCATACCCTTTTCTAATTTTAAATATAATTTTTCATACTTACTGCATATAAGCACAACACATACTAATTGCCATACATTTAAAACAATTACACTCAATGCGGTAACATATGCAGCACCAACCGCACCATACATTTTTATAGCAAAATAATTTCCAATTATATTAAATACAGCAGTAACTCCTAAAGACATACCGAATTGTCGTTCACCGACTGATGAGATGAGAGCAAACCCTACGGGACCGGTAGTTGCATTAATAAACATACTTATAGAAAGAATTCTAAGAATTAATGCCCCTTCTGTGAATTCCATTCCAAAAAGATTCAATAATTGTTTTGGCATAAGCATTGTAAAAAGAAATAAAGGCAATGCACCTAAACCAGACCAAAGCATAGTTTTTTTTAAAAGTTTTTTATAATCATTAATACGTTTTCCATAAAACGCAGACGTAAATAATGGCGCTGCAACCATGCCTATTGTCCCAAGAACAAATACATTTAAGCGCGCAATTCGAGAACCTGCGTAATAAATACCCACAGAGTCCATATCTGTCATAGCGCTTAACATTAAAATATCTGTACGATTCATAACCATTTGACTTAATCCCCCCATCATCATTGGCAGAGCGATTATGACCCATTTTTTTGTCTCAAATTTTGGTGACGATTTGCGTCCTTCCACTGGCATACAATACAATAACCATAAACTTCCTATTAAAAAAACAAGAATTAATGTGATTGAATATATTGTCAAAATATATTTTATATTACTTACGGAAAACAGATATACAACAAATATGACAAGCATAGGCAATATAATATCGTCGGGAATAATACTAGCATTTATTCTTTGCAGGCCAAAAAAGATTTTACGTCTAATGAGAGAGAACGCTAAAAAAAATATAAAAATTGCTGCAAAGCGGAAACTGAATGCCATTTCCTCTGCAATATTAAGCAAATAACTTATAGACCATAAACTGGAACAAAAAATAGTAGATATAATAAAAGTAATTTGATGTCCTCTAATAAAAGATCCTCGGAAAAAACTCCATTTTTTTTCTTCCTTATACTGTGCTGTTAAACGCAAGAGTAAACTTGGCCAGCCTAATGTAGCAAAATTTGAAATAATACTGCTCAAAGTTAGTGTAAAACTGAATATTCCAAATCCTTTAGTTCCGATTGATTGGCTAATCATCGTATGCATCAAAAATAGCAGTCCATACCCAAAAACACGCAGAATAAATGCATTTATAGAATTTTTTTTAAGTTTTGAAGAAAAATATTTATCGGATATTAATTTGTATTTTTGCAAAATAAGCATATAAAATTAAATTAGTTGTTCATTAAAGGTTTGATAATATGCAGAGCAATATCCTTCCCCGGCCAGTTTGCTTGTACCGTAAGGAGAAATCGGGTGTGGGTAAGTTCATCGTGGGTTGGAAGTATACATTCGCCAATAGAAGCGCCTGAAGATGCGAGAACAAATCGTTTCATCTTGCTATGCCTGGTCGCTTCAAGCATGTTCAATATTCCGAACACATTTGCAATTATATCTGCCAAGGATTTTGAACACTGGCAAGAAGTGTGAAGAAGAGAAGAGAATATGTAGTAAATCTTGTTATTGTTTGAGCGAGCATAGCTCCGCTTGGTGAGTTACAATGTCATTTCCCAAAATAAAAATATGACGATTAAAACCGGTAAATCAAAACTTTCTCCACTATTTGAGGCAGAAGATATATGTATATGAAAAAGAAATCAATTGGGTATAAAGGGTATTATAGGGGGAGGAATTTTCTACTCGGATGATAGTTTTCAGGAGTATGGGGCAGGTAAAAAAGAGAAGTCAGAGGTGTTTTTTACGATTTAAAACCGGGGAAAAATCATATTCTTGATTCTAAGGGGTTATTAATATTGAAATATATTTATCGGGTTCAGTTATATGCATTAGTAACTTCATATGAACACGGATAAAAATATCTTAATTCATCTGAGGTTCATTTTCATTGCTGGGGAAGAGAATACCTGAAACGCTTGTGAATTAAGCATATTGGCCCGCCTTGCATGGTTAAACTTATGGCATTAAAACATTATGTCCATTCATTTTTACAATCTGATGTAACCGTTTATCAGAACAAACGAAAATAACTTTTGTTTCACAAAATGTGATAAAAAATGCAAGCTGAAGGCTATCAAGCCCGACTACCCTGTGATAAATTTTTACCAGGGAAGATCAGGTTTGTGTCAGTTGCATTTTTTCCCAGGCATCGGATTAGCGGAGTACATTCGCCAATGGGAGCGCCGGAAGGTGCGAAAATAAATCGTTTAATATTGCTATGTCTGGCTGCTTCAAGACGGAAAGTTCTCTGTTCAGCCTTTAATAATTCTTTATTTTCTCAATATTATGGAACTCGTGAGTCATAAGTTTTCATCATAAATCAGAACGCAAATAAATTGGTGCGGAAATGAGGAAATGCTTTAGTATGAGACGAGCCATCACATATCTGACCGTTCTCTCAGATGGCCATTCCCGTGATCGTGTCCGCAAATACCCATCATACTGCTCCCATATTGCATTCTTTATATTTAACTGCGATGATAGTAAGAAGTCCCAAGAAATACTTCCTAACATGACAAAACGTTCATATGCATCCCAGCAGCTTTTAACTGTTTCAAGACAATGATCGGGAACTGACTTCAATAGCGTATTCTTTTTGGGCTTTCTTGAATGTATGGGCATTTTTTTTGACCAGAAACGATAAGAAAAGACTCTCTTTAGAACTTATGACTCACGAGAAGAACTATTTTTTCGAAAACTCAAGTAATTATTTTCTGTAAAGTATTACTTTAAGCTGCAAATCATCTGCAAAAAAATCCGATTCTGTTCCATTATGTTTCCTCATGCCTGCAATTATCTTATTCCTGACTCCCATTCCCATATGTTCCACATATCCATAATCTTTCATTGTTTGAATGAGAATAGGGTTTCTGGGAACCCGAAGCCCCTGTTTCATACGCTCCACACTTACATTATTGGGCAAAGGTCCGGGGCTGATGATTTCCATACGGTCATCATACAAGCATATTTCAATATTGGCAGGACGGGTCCAATCCCGGTGAACAAAGGCATTAATCAGGGCTTCTCTGACAGCTTCCGGAGAGAAATCCCATTTAATGGTTCTGATCAGATAATTTTTTGAAAGTTTTTCTCTTGAGGCATGCTGCCTGACTCTGCTCATCAATATTTCCAGGACACCGTCTTCAATCTGCTCTCCTGTGCTGTCCCACAGACCTAAGAGCGGACCATCTAAGCCTGCTCTATCCCGTGTATCATAATCCTTTTCTATTCCTGGAAATACAACCCATTCCAGGCCGGCCTGAAATAAAAGCTGTTTTGGCTTTCTGCCAAACAATATCAATCCTGCAATGGTACATAAGGATTTTTGCGTCTGATCTGTCATATATTCCATGTTTACAAGCAGTCTGAGCCAATCCGAATCATTATCAGGTAAAGGGTTGAGTTTTCTGATTCGGTCAAAGTAATCCCGGACACGCCTCATATCCAGGTGTGAAAAATCCGTTCCTGAAACCGGCAGAGTTTCCACATGTAAAAATCCACCTTCCTGAAACAGTCTCATTTGTTCTTCGCGGGTAGCCAGTCTTGATGTTGAACCAAGCCGGATATAGATATTTTCCCGCCCCCCCTGACGGAGTACATAAGGTTTTGATATTCCCATATCCACAGTTATTACAGCAACTACCTTATTCTCAATCCAGCATTCCTCATAATACGGAATAATCCGGGGATGAATCAGGTCAGCACAGATATTCATTACCCATTCTTCTGTTTCAGAACGATTTATTCCTACAATCGAACCGTCATCATCCACCCCTAAAAGAATTTTCCCACCTTTAAAATTAAGAAAAGCAACGATTTCCTTTGAAAGTTGTTCCGGTCTTATATCATCCCTCTTAAATTCAATACCGGAATTTTCATTATTTTGAATTATACTGAGAATATCTTCAGATGTCATAATTTTGCCTATAAGCTGGATGTTCTACTGAATTTTAAGGATATTATGCATCCGTTCTCCGGGTAATATCTACCTGAGCCTTGGGATACACTAATAAAAACGAAAAAAATTATGAAAAAATGAACAGGTTAAAAAAAATTGAGCAGGTGGTTTTCGTACTTTCAGATAATGAATTACAAAAGCACCTTTAACTGCTCCCTAAGTGGAACAACCATATTCTCGTACTGCTCTTTAGAGATGGTTCCAAAGAGACGAAGGTTTTCAAGCAGATCTATTTTGCCTTTAAGCTCCCCTTTAAGCTCTCCTTTAAGTTCTCCTTTAAGCTCTCCTTTAAGCTCTCCTTCAGTCAACCCTTCTATTTTCCCTTCCATTTTCCCCTTATTAAAAATATGTTCAGATATTGTTGTTTCTATCATGCTTGTCTCAGCCTCCTTTTTAATTTCTTTGAAAATATTATCAGGAATTTTCTTATATGCATTCACCCACTGCTCTATCAAAAGCACCTGATCATTGTTAAGATGTTTTTTTATCTGAGCGGCTGCACGGTAAATTTCACGAATCAATTTTTCAGGATCAGCATCCCTGTCATTAGCTTTGAGGGCAAGTAATTTGCATAATAGGGAATGTTTTTTGATAAGGTCCCTGCTTTTTTACTGACATCTTCTCTTTTCCCCTTGTGTTCAATCTGAATCACAACCTCCTGCATCCTGTCATCAATTTCAATCTCCATAACCAGAAATAGATCACCCTTGAGACTTTCCTTCAGCGCCTCGTAGCGGCTGATGAATTCCTTGTCAATAAATTGGTATTTCCCGATACTTATATTTGGGAAATAATGAGCAAAAAATTCATCGGTAAATGATGTGATTAACCATTTGAACAGTCCGTCATGGGTTTTCGGATTGGGGTTCATTGTATACCTGCTATGAGATTAAATTAAGTGTAATTATAGGGATAATGTACAACAAAGAAAGATTGATTTCAAGTTTATTTATAAACGGCAATGATTAACGGGTACAACGAAACATGAAAGAAAACGTTAGCGCTGTCCTTAGTGGCAACCAATGCTTTTATGGTCCGCGGCGGTCAAGATTCGGCAAAAAAAGAAATATCCATGTTTACACCTGCCCGGTAAATCGTCAGACTCACCGGAACGGAAAAATCGGCCACGATCATCGTTTGACCCGGCAGTAAACTGCCGGGCTATTTCCTGTCGTCCATCCGGGCATACGCTTCAATTTAACAAAACATTTTAAGATATATTCTTAAAAAGGAGTGCCAAACTGAAAGATTTGGCGGTATTTTTAACCCTTTCAATATTCCAACACTGCCAAACGACTCGACTGAGCTCGCCGAAATCTTTCAGTTTGGCACTCCTTAAAATCCTTAACTTAACGGTAGTGAAGCCGGTGCTTGGGAACGAGCGAAATCTTAAAATTCCAGAAATGAAAAACCTTTGTTATTCATATGGCCAATGAACGACAACTTTTTCTTCTGGCATACAGGGAGTGGGATTATATGGATATTCTCAATTTTGATGCTGTTGCAGGACATAAGGGACGTGAATAATAATCTGATCCGATTGGATATAACAAGATTCAGGTCTGAGCTGTTTTCCGATTCTTTATCCATTCCTGAATTTGCTCAAATGATTCTCATTTGAAAATTCGTTCACCGAGTTCCGTAATTACATCAGTATTGAGATGCTCCAAACGGGCTGCAAGAATTTCTGGTGAACCCCAAAATCTTCTTGAAAATTGTTTACATAACAGACGTATTTCAGGATTTGTTTCAGATTGTTAAATTTTATTATTTCAGAGATATATATTCTCTGAATATATCATAAATATCTCTCATGCACCATCCTAATGTTGCGGCTATTGCTGAAAAGTGTATTGTCATTTCCCTGTAATATATCATCTGCAATCTGATTCAGTTCTTTTTTAAAAATCTCCGGTTGTACAGGAGTTATCCATTTTATTTCAGAAAGCATGTTCTCAGGAAACGACCGCAGAATATTAAACAAAACTATCGGATCAATACCGGCTTCTTTGGTTTTTGCCTCCTGCATTACAGATATCCAGTTAAAATTTTTGTATTTTGAAATAATCCATATATCAGCAATATCTTTTGCTTCGTAGCGGAATACGGCTGACAATTTGTTGGACAATATATTTTGCCAACTATCAATTTTACCAAGTATCCCATGATTTTCAAATCCCTTGTAATGAGATGCCACATCATTGACTATATCAATTTTTAACTCGGTTTCTTCATGTCCGACATTTTTTTTCAAAAAAAATTGCGTATAATTTTCATATTTCTGTAATCGCTTATAATCAATTGAAAACATTCCATATGCCTGAGCTGACTCTAACTTTCCGAATAGTATCTGAACATATGAGGCATAATTATTATCCTGATTTACAAACAGATCAAGATCATCGGAATATCTGTGATTAAAGTATCCTCTGCTGATTGCTGTACCACCGGTTAGATAAAAGGGTGTGCCTGATTTTTTTACGATATTCAGGATCCCATCCTGAAAAGGATACAGGTTCTCCTTGTAATATTTTCCGTGCAAACTCATATTTTTCCCGTAATTCCTGAATCCGAATCCCGCTGATAATTTTTGGGGTAAGAAGTTTTGTCAGCTTGTCAATCCCAAAAAGGTTTATCAGATCATACCAGGAGAGACGCTCTAACATTCGGATTAATGCAGTTTCCCGTGTAAAACATCCAGCCCGATCTTTTTTGCCTGAAGCAGTTTCAAAAACCTCATACGGGTCAGTATAATAATCCCATATTACCGGTTTAAGTAATTTTTTGATATCTTCTTTTCCCATAATTAAAAATAAACCTTAAATTATGACAATGACAAATCATCATCATCTCAAAAGCCATTCAACTCAAAAGTTTTTCATTTCTATAATTTTAAGATTTAGCTAGTTCCCAAACTGGAGTTTGGGAACTAGCTGCCTGGAAATGAAAAAATTTTATCAACTGTTCGTTTCAAACTTTTGAAAAACCCGATTTCTGCCTGCCATCCGAGTTTGTCCTTTGCTTTTGATGTTTTTTAAGCAATTTCAATTGCAAAGAAAGTAAACTCTTGCATTCTTTTAGTCTTTTATCAGTTTTATGTTATTTTGCCTGCTGCAAGCATTTCAGGGGCAATGTGAAATTTTCTTGAGAATTGCTTACATAAAAGGCCCATTTCCCCTTGGTGAATTCCTTGATGAATTCCCTTATCTCTAATATATTGTGCAAGCATGACTGTCTCCTTATGTTCTATTAATTCATGATATAGCCGTTCCCGTTCATCCTCGCTGATTTCAGCATAAACATCTATAAAATCAGTATATTTTTCAAATAATGCTGAATTTGTCAGTTGATATAGACCTTTGTAAGCCTCCCTGATAACTCGTCCCCGTTCTTCAGGTCTATAATTCATCTTTGGCAGCAGGATCCTTACAATCGGATTATTTGAATTGTAATAATCCCTGGCATTATAGTCAAACAATTTAATCTTAATATATTCAAAATGCAGAAATGTCCGGTTATTAAAACTGCTGTGGAGTTCTTTATCAACATCTTTGCGCCATTTTATCCGGTCTGTAAACAAAACTGTGGGTATTAACAGAGCATTGGGAAAAACTTCTTTCATATCAGTTGTGTAGTGGAGAAGTCTATAAATTGAAAATTTATATTTCTCTTCCTGAAATTCAACCAGCCATAAAAGAACCTGACGTTTTTCAAAATTGAATAAAATGGGCATATCCAAAGCAAGATGTGAATCCGAAAGTTTATATTTTTTTGGCTCCTGGCGGATAAAAATAATATCCTGGATATTGCCGAATTTCTGGAGTATGTCAGGTAGAATCCATTCCAGGACTTGTGTTGGAAAATCAATAAACAGGTTTTTGAAATTATGATCTTGGGATTCTTGTGTCATGTTTTATTTTTTCTAAACCATTCAATAGTTTGTATCAGTCCTATGGATAATTCTGTTTCTGTGTACCAGCCGAGTTTTTCTTTTGCTTTTGACGTATCTGAATAGTTCCTTAGAACATCACCTGTCTTCGGTGCAGTATAGCTTACCTTTGCATTAACATAGCCATAATCAGATAAAGCTTCAAGAAGTTTGTTTGTCAGTTCTTTTATACTTGTTTCCGAATTTGTCGCAATTTGAAAAACCTGGCCTCCAACACTTTTATTATTATAAGCAAATCTGATGGCCCGGATCAGATCGTCTATATAAATAAAATCCCTTGTCTGATTGCCATCTCCATAAATTTCAAGGGTCTCATTGTTCATAACCTGTCTGATAAATTTTGCAACCACACTGTTTTTATGTCCTGACCCGGGTCCATACACATTACCAAATCGCAGGGCAACGGTTTGTAAGCCGAATGTTTGATAATATGCTGAGCAGTATCCTTCCCCTGCCAGCTTGCTTGCGCCATAAGGGGAAACCGGATGGGGGGCAAGTTCTTCATGTATTGGCGGAGTGCATTCACCAATGGGAGCGCCAGAAGATGCAAATATAAATCGTTTTGTATTGCTGTGTCTGGCTGCTTCAAGCATGTTAAAAGTACCGATAACATTTGCAGTCATATCTGCCAGGGGATTTTTAACAGAGGGAGCGACACCTGTATTGGCTGCCAGATGAACAATCACGTCAGCATCATTGCAGGCTTTAATGCAATTATCATATTCCCTGATGTCGCCGACTATAAGTTCTACGGAGTTGCTATATGATGATTGTGAAGAAATTGAGGACACATCTTTTTCTTCAAAATTGCAAACATTGCCCAGATCATCACGGGTTCCTACTGAAAGATTATCCAGCACACGTACAGCATGTCCTCCCTCGGATATCAGATTTTTTATCAGGCTGGTTCCGATAAACCCGCAACCTCCGGTTATAAGCCATCTGTTTAAACCCATTTCACACCTCTGAAAATTGCATCTTTGTTTATCCTGTCCTTATGTTGAATCACAACATCCATCATCCTGGACAACACATCATCTGTAAGATAATTCGGCTCTAATCCCAGATCCAAAAGACCAGTATGGGCAGGGTTGTAATAATGTTCCTCTGCTTCTTTTCGAGGATTTTCAATCTGCTGGATTTTTACATTCAAATTCATCCGGTTTCCAACCTGCCTGACCTTTTCAGCCAGTTCATTAACGGAAAAAGTTTCAGTAAACTGGTTAAATATGCGGAGTTCTCCGGGATCAGGTGGATTTTCCAGGGAAAGACGGACACAATTGAGGGTATCTTTGATATTTAGATAGCCTCTGGTCTGACCGCCCTGACCGTAAACAGTCAGGGGATATCCTGCCACGGCCTGGACTGCAAAACGGTTAAGAACCGTGCCAAAAAGTTCGTCATAGTTAAAAAACGGAAAAAGACGTTCTTCAGTTTCATTTTCATCAGTGACAATTCCATACACCGGTCCCTGCATCAGATCTGTTACCCTGATATTCCACATACGAACATAAAACCAGAGCAGATCCGTATCCATAATCTTGGTGGTATGATACAGACTCCCGGCCTGACGGGGATAAAGGAAACGCTCTTTCCTGTTTTTATGTTCAATATCAAGCCAGCCTTCTTCAATATCAATATTCGGGGTTCCGTACTCACCCATAGTTCCGAGTTTTATAATATGTGCCTGGGGAGAAAATTCCCGGACTGCATAGATAAGATTGGCTGTTACCAGAAGATTATTCTGTAAAGTATTGATAATTGAAGCTCTGCGACTGAGCATTGAATAGGGTGCTGAGGGCTGTTCTGCATAATGGATAACAGCATCAGGAGCAAAATTTTGAAATAATTCCGATACAAAATCCCATTGAGAAAGATCACCGATAAACAGGGATATTTTATAACCTGACTGAGCCTCCCATATTTTTACCCGCTCGTGAAGATTGGGTACTGTAAACAGTGATTCTGAATTTTCTTCCCGGCATATCCGCCGTCTGAGATAATTATCAGCCACAGCAACTTCATGTCCTCTGGCACTTAAATGCATGGCAGTGGGCCATCCTAGATAGCCGTCTCCGCCGAGAATTAAAATTCGCATTTGAATTCCTCCCGTATGTTGAATTTTTTCATGTATTTTATTTACTATTACCGTTGGGCCAGTACCGCTCTGCCGGGTGAATATTTTTTTCAGGATCTTCATGAAGAAGATTGTTTTCCTTAAGAAAGCCTGTCAACTCAGTTTTGCTCAACGGTGTTTCATTGCCTGAATGATAGGGATTGGTAACATTTTCAGACCGTAACCCGGGATATACATATGAAATAAAGCGGTAAATGCCGGTAAATGCCGGAAGAACTGCAAAATAACGATCCAGTTCCCATGAGCGCCTTGTTTCTTCATGGCTCATTAATTCCTCATACATTTTCTCACCTGGTTTTGTACCGATTGTTGAGATTTGAATATCTTCAGGCTGAAATCCGTATTCCGAAGCCAGTTCCTGAATCATGACCTCTGCCAGGTCTTTTATTTTGATTACCGGCATTTTAGTGACAAATACCTCTCCCCCGCAGGCTAAAGATGATGAGTCAATAACCAGTTGAACAGCCTCATGAATACTCATGATAAAGCGGGTCATATCCGGATCTGTAAGGGTGATGGGGCCGCCTTGACGAATCTGCTCTCTGAAAATCGGGATTACCGAACCTCTTGAACCCAAAACATTGCCGAACCGCGTTGAAGCAAATATGGGGCCGTTTCCCCGGAGGTTGCTGTTGGCTGAGGTCATCAGCCTTTCTCCCATGAGTTTTGATGTACCCATTACATTTGTAGGATTTACAGCCTTGTCCGAACTGGTAAAAATCACTTTTCCCACCTGATTTTCCAGGGCTGCGTAAACAATATTTTGCACACCGAGAATATTGGTCTGAACAGCTTCAAAAGGTGATCGTTCACACAAAATAACATGTTTAAATGCTGCTGCATGAAAAACTATGTCAACGCCCTTCATTTTCCGGGTTAATTTATCCTGATCCCTGACATCTCCGAGAAAAAAGTGTGCCTGGGAATATTTGGAAAATTCCTGTTCCAGAAAAAAAAGCTCACTTTCATTATTGTCAATGGCAATAAGTTCTCCAGCTTCATGATTTTCAAGAACCTGCCTGACAAGCTCCCTGCCTACGGTGCCGCAGGCTCCGGTGACAAATATTCTTTTGTTTGAAAGAAATGAATTCATTTATACATCCTCATTTGTTTATTATTAAAAGACGGAAGTAATGTTAAAGCTGCTATACATGAAAAAAGCAGGGCATTGGCAGGTATATGCAGATTAAAATCTCCAGCACTGTGAATCAGCATGGCAGTAATACCGGACATGCTTCCCAGGGTAACACCACGCACCAGACGGCTTTTCTTCTGCATCTTTTTTAAACCTTTCCAATAAAACATTAGAATTATCCATACTGCAATGATAATAAAAGCAAAACCAAGCTCAGAAAGAAAATGCAGAAAATCGTTATGCGCCATTGTAAAATGCGCCCTTAATCCCGGAGGCTGGTATTGAGTGAATACAAATGCAAAGGTTCCGGGACCTGAACCCAAAAGAGCATAATCTGGAATCATATCCAAAATTCCTTTCCACACAGTTACGCGGTTATCAACAACATCCTCACCCTGTTCAAAGGTTTTGGCTCTCATGACAACATCAGTGCTGGATATAATAACCAGAGCAATAACAAGAAAGCACAGAATCAAACCTGCTGTGATTTTTTTGTATTTAAAATACTGACTTTGTATCAGAATTATTGCCATAAAAAAAAGCCCAAGCAGCAACCCGATCCATCCCCCTCGCGACATGGAAAAAATTAAAGCTGTTACCATCAGCAATACCGCAAACACCAATAATACACGCTTTCCCTCTTTAATCCCGGTTATTAAAAATCCAAGACCAACTGGAATTGCCATCTCCATATATCCGGCAAGATGATCAGGATTGCCGTATGTAGCAGATAAACGCCGTATATTCTGACCAATATTAGTGTATTCCCACCAGGGAAACGGATTGAAACCTGACTGTTTAATCAGACCAAACACAGAAAGAAAGGTTCCCACACCTAAAATCACGTAAACTATTTGCCGAAATTGAGATCGTGTGCCAATCGTATGAATCACCAGGTAAAACACTGCAATATAGTTTAACTGGAGCAAGATCGACTGAATGCTTGTATATTGATGTGTTGAAAAGATTGTGGAAGCTGTACTAAGACAAATTATAGCCAATATTGGCATATCCAGCGGGGTTCTGATCCATTTCCAATCCCAGCGGAGCGCTCTGTCCACAAAAAAAACAGTCAGGCCAATCAACGTCATTATGTGAATAATACATACAGCCCAGCCCTGAACCGATGCTCTGGCAAGGGGAGTGAAAATTAACAGGAAATATATTATGAATCGTACAATTTTTTGAGCGAGCATAGCTCCGCCTGGTTGGTTACAATGGTGTTTGCTGAATAAAAGTATAACAGAGAAAACTGCTAAATCATTTTTTTCTTCATGATTTGAGATAGAAGATATATGTTTGGGAAAAAGAAATCAATTGGGTATAAATAGTATTATGGGGGGAGGTTTTTTCTACTTGGATGATAAGATAATTGGAGTATGGGATTGGTAAAAAGGTGAAGAGCTTATTTTTTACCACAGATTACACAGATTTTCACAGATTAAAATCTTAATAT
>JAUCGD010000409.1 GCA_030377945.1 Desulfobacterales bacterium HSG17
GGAACACTGAACTTGTCATAAAATATATCACCCAGAACGAAAAAAATGCCAGAGTTCTGTTTTTAAAAGCTGCTGGAGACCTGGCATTAACAGATACAGCGCCTGTCCTGCAGGACATTATTGCCAATGAAAAAGATAAAAGTATACTTGTTACAGCAATTTCATCCCTTGGAAAACTAAGGATTCCTGAATCTTTAAAAACCTTTGCTGCAATGAATACTAATACGGATGAAGACATTAAACATGCTGCCATTTTTGCCATTGCTGAAATCAGCGGGAATGATGCCATTGATCAGTTAATGGAGTTTATTGGCGAAGATGAACTAACCAATAAATTTACTGTTGAAGCTCTTGCCCAAATCCAGGATTTATATGCCCTTGATAAATTAACCTCCCTTCTCTCCTCAAAGATCACCATTGCAAGAGATACTGCCATTGATCAATTAATGAAACTTGGGAACAAAGCCACTCCTATTTTAACTAAAGCTTTTGAGAATGCTGAAGCTGACTACCTTGTTCACCTTGTAACAACTTTGGGATATATTGGAGATCCTGCTGCTGTAAATCCTCTTATTGATATTATCAACACCCAGCCCGAAGATGCAAATATCAGACAGGCAATTTATGAAGCAATGGAGCGTATTCCTTCTCCTAAAACAGCAATAAGTCTGGTGCATGGACTGCAAGATCCAGTTGAATCGGTTCGAATGAGTGCAGCAAGAGCCATAGATAAAAATCTATCCAAGGCCCTGGTGGCAGGTCTTAGAAATGTTGTAAGAGAAGGATCTGCTGATTCTCAAAATGCTGTTGGCTCATTAATAGATTCAGATGCCAGCAATATTTTTAATTTTCTTGCAGAAGAAGAATCTTTTCTAAAAATTGCTCAAGAGCATGTAACAAAAAATGCTGATCCAGCCACAAGAAGAACCTTTTTAAAACAGATGGCTGGTATCGGGCAAAAAGAATTTGCTCAGAAAATTGCTGAAAAAACAGTAGATGAAAAAGAGCCTTCTGACAAAAAAGCACAAATTTTTGTTGTTGATGATTCAAAAATGATGCTCAAACTCTATACAAATAAATTAACAAAGATTGGGTTTAAACCTGTAACCTTTGACCGACCTGAAGATGCAATCCCACAAATTCTTGAAAAAAAGCCTGATCTTGTAATTACAGATCTTAATATGCCAAATATCAGCGGGCTTGAACTTACCCGTGAAATAAGAAAAAAATATACAAGACAGGATATACCCATTCTGATGATTACAACCCAGAGTGACTTTGTTGAAAGAAAAGATGGAGATATTGATATTAATGATTCGGTTCTGACAAAATCTGGTATTAATCATATCCTTCACAAACCTTTTACAGATGATGAGTTTAAACAATCCATAGAGAGTTTTATAAAATGATTAGAAAAGCTGTCCTTGATGACGTCAATGATATCCATGCCCTGCTTTCACTTTACAGTAAAAAAGGTGAGCTTCTTGCCAGACCCTTAAGTAAATTATACGATCATTTAAGAGATTTCTGGGTATTTGAAGATCAGGATCAAAAAAGAGATGATCAAAATAAAATGGGCCAAAAAAAAATAGTTGGCTGCTGTGCTCTGCAATTTTGTTGGGAAGATCTAGCTGAAATCAGATCCCTTGCAGTTGACCCTGATTTTACGGGAAAAGGTATAGGTTCCACACTCACGGAAAGAGCAATTCAGGAAGCTGTATATTTCAACATTAAAAATCTTTTTACTCTGACCTATCGCCCGGATTTTTTTAAAAGATTCAATTTTTCTGCAATTGACAAAAACAAGCTTCCCATAAAAATATGGGCTGACTGCATAGGATGTATCAGTTTCCCTAACTGCGATGAAATTGCCATGCTTAGAAAATTATAATTATTTGGCACTAATTTTCAATGGCAACAAATTCATCATCCCCAGAATTTATTTCAGCCCTCTCAACAATATCTTTTGGTAACTGTTTTTTAATCTTCACTCCAAGTTCAACAAAACTTTCTGCCTGGCGAATCAAATTGCCTCTTCCAAGAGTAAGTTTGTTCATTGCTGTATCATAAGTTGTATGTACAGTATTCAACTGTTTGCCAATTTTTTCAAAATCTTCTAAAAAACCTCTTAGTTTATCGTAAACCAGCCCTGCCCTGTCTGCTACTTTTCTGGCATTTTCATTCTGCCTTTCATAGCGCCATATATTCTCAATAGTGCGTAAAGTTGCAAGCAGAGTGGTGGGTGTTACAACAATAATTTTATTTTCAAATGCAGTATTGAAAAGCTGTTCATCATGTTGAAAAGCTGCCATAAAAGCTGCGTCTATCGGCATAAACATTAATATAAAATCAAGGGAGCGCAACTCCTTAAGATTTGAATAATCTTTACTGCTCAAATTTTTTATATGGTTGCTTACAGATTGCACATGTGCCTTAAGTGCTGTTTGCTGTTGTATGTCATCTTCACAATTAACATAGTCATTATAATTAATCAGAGAAACTTTAGAGTCAATTATTATATCTTTGCCTTCTGGCAGATGGACAATTACATCTGGTTTTAAAAGATTATTGTCAGGATCACGGAATCCAGTCTGGGTTTCATATTCAACTCCTTTTCTCAATCCGGATTGCTCCAAAACCTTTTCAAGAATCATTTCACCCCAGTTACCCTGGGCTTTTTTGTCACCTGTTAATGCCCTGGTAAGGTTTTTTGCTTCCTTGTTCATCTGCTGGTTTAAACTGTTTAGCTGAATAATTTGTTCCTGCAGTGTAGAGCGGTCTTTTGAATCTTCATGATGGATCTGATCCACACGTTTGCGAAAATCTCCGAGCTGTTCCTGCATAGGTTTTAGCAGATCATTCAAGCTTATGATATTTTGCTGGGAAAAACGTTTGCTCTTATCTTCAAGGATAGTTCCTGCTAAATTCTCAAACTCTATTTTCATCAGTTTTCTATTTTTATTAAATTCGTTTAAGCGTTCCTGATTGTTTTTATTCTGTTCATCGAGACGAATTTTAAATTCTGTTTTTTCCTCTGACAAAGATTCAATTATCTTATCTTTTTCATGAAC
>JAUCGD010000410.1 GCA_030377945.1 Desulfobacterales bacterium HSG17
GGTTTTGCCCAAAATGAAAAAAGGGTTTTATGTGGATTATGACATGAAAAGTTGGGAAGTCACCGCCAAAAACCGTTATGAGTGGGGCAGTGCCAGTGATGTGACCCTTGAATGGCAACTTCAGGCGGCTGATGATCTGATTTATCTGGGTATGGATCAGGACGATAAAGTCGAGTGGGATATTTCACGGCCTCTTGCATTTCGCGAGCTTGGCGATACTGTACGCCAGGCCATTATTGATACTGGTGATCCACCAAATGAAATTACTTATCAGGACACAGTCTATTATTTGGAAGAGACCGGTGGTGGACAGTTTTTTAAGGACAATACGGGTAACGGAAATGATTTTATCCAGTGGTCCTATGAGGATGATACCGGTAAGCGCTATTTAACGATTGAACAGTGGGGGGAAGAAGAATTCGCCGCCTCATTGGGTTCTCCGGTTGAGGAATATGAGTTTCATAATATTTTACCTTCACCGGACACCGGTAATCGATAACAATTATAAGCTTTTAGTTGATGCGGCAATATTACGTAGCACTGATTTGGTTTTAGCATTAATCCATTTATCTAAAAAATGAGGTTGCTGGACGATTTTAGCAATTGCGGATAAGGCATACAAGTGATAATCCCGTTGTTCTTTGGTTCCCCCTAAAACAAATACCGCCTGAACAACGGGCGCCAGTTCATTAAAATTTATTCCCTTTTTACAACGTGCCAGAAGAATATAGAATTCGTCCTGGCCGTCAATGATGATGTGTGGAATAGCCAAATCCGGTCTGAATGCGGTACTGCTCTCCTTTTCTCGCTCCATCAGCAAATAATTGAGCCGCTCTTCAGGGATACCGAGACGGACGGACCAAGCCTCGGATACCTTCATGAAAAAATCAGAAAGAACCATGGGGCCATCAAGGTCAAGGACAAGGCTTTGTTCGATTAATTCTTCGAATTTTATTTTTTGGGTGTCATTTTGCTGATTCATAATCGCAGAGACTTCTTTTTCTATTGTATGGCCGGCAATTTGGCTGGATGCTGCTTTTCCGACTAAATTTACCAGGGCTTTTTGACGGTTTTCTCCAAATTGAAGCATCATATGTTCTAAACTACTTTTGGAACCGACAACCGTTAGCCAATCTCCCACTTGGAGCCTTGTAAAACCAACGGAAACAATGGCTTGTCCCTGCCGGCGGATGGACAGGATATGAATGTCCAGGGGCAAATGCAGTTCCCGGATCGCAATTCCCGATAACTCTCTATTCCGCAGTTCGAATTCAATTACATCCCGCCCCTGGTCTAGACCCAATAATAAGGTGGTTGCAAAAGGGGATCGGACCAGTTGATCCAACAAATTCACGATTGCCGTGGCAGGCTCAACAACGACGACACCGAGTTCATGAAAACGTTTATAGTGGTTGCGGTGATGCAATCGCGCAATTAAATTGCGGGTTCCGAAATTTTCATAAGCGAGTTCACAAATCTTATAGTTTTCCTCATCCGACAACATGGCCACAATTGCATCCGCCCGGCCAAGCCCGATATGATTTAGGGACGAAAGATTAATATCTGGAATCGGGAAAATTTCAATTTCCGCATCATCAGCCCTTTCGACCACATAATCCACTTGGGTTGTAGCAATCTTTACTTCCCAGTGATTAGATTGTAAAAGACGCGCAAGTGCTAATGATTCGCCTTCTAAACCGAAAATAACGGCATCCCGAACGCTATCAGTGGGTTGGTTTGAGGCTTTGGGATGTGCTTCTCCGGCAATGTGTAAAGCCCATTTGAAAAATGGAGGACCGATGATTTGGTTTAATACGATAACGGCAATAATAATGGTCGCAAAAGATGACCCCCACTGGGGGAATTCAACGGCCACTTCTTTTGCAAGTCCCAACCCGACACCGGCCTGGGTAATAAAGGCCATCCAACTGATGCGGTTGTATACTTGCTTTTCTCCGGCCAGAAATCCGGCTGTAAACGTTCCAATAAAAATTGCGCCCAAACGGACACCGAATAACATTAACGCTATGGGCCAGGTACGCGCCAGAATAGTAAGGTCCAGTGATGCCCCTGTAAGTGTAAAAAAGGCAATATAGATCATGGGGGCAATATCATGCAGGGTTTTCATCAATTCGGTTCGATAAGGACCGTAATTGGTAGTGATGAAACTGCCCAGCATACAAATCAGCATGGGCTCAAGGAGAATTTCAAACGGCAGATGGGTATCGCTGGTATGCCGGATAAACCCGGATAAGGCAAAAATTCCATAACCGGTGGTCATGATTAAAAATGTTTTACTGTTCTTGCCCAATTGACTGGCAAGGATCACTTGGAATATTTTAGAAAGGACAATTCCTAAACCAAAAGACAAACCCAGTTCCAGCACCAAGACCAATATAAATAGAACATCAAATTGATGACCCAATAAAATGGTTCCGGCAATGGAGGCACTGATACTGAAAATCAGAATTACCATAAAATCCATAATTACCGTTACCCCTAAAATCGTTTGAGTAAACGGTCCGCGTGCTCTTAATTCATTGACAACAGCAATAGCGGAAGAAGGAGATCTGGCGATAAGGATGGACCCGGCAAGGATGGCGACCGCTATACGGTGGAGAATCGGCATATTCTGGGTAAACGGGATTGATTCGGATAATTCCAAAAAAGCGAATCCGCCCAACACGAATGTTGATAGCATCAGCCCGATGGTCGTAAAGCGGATGCTTTTGAGGCGGTTTTTCAGCTGCCGTACAAAAAGTTCGTTTCCGGCGGCAAAAGAAATGAAAGCAAGTGCTATTTCATCGATAAAGCGTAGTTCCGTTATAGCGCCGGATGGGATAATATTCAGGATATAAGGCCCGGCAATAATGCCGGTACATAAAAAACCTGTAATTAAGGGGAATTTTAGGGCCGCAAAAAAATCACCGATTTGTTTGGCCGCCAAAGCTACCAAAAAAAAGATGGCCAAAAAGCCGAACAGCATCTGGCTGTTTTCAAACCCCATGTGGTTCCTTCCAGTGATTCGGATAACGATCATTGACAAGTCATAGTAACAGCAAATTGTCGAA
>JAUCGD010000411.1 GCA_030377945.1 Desulfobacterales bacterium HSG17
CTGATAATAGGAGGAAGTCAGGGTGCACATGCCATAAATATGGCTGTGATAGAAGCTCTTGATTATATAGAAAATATTGATAAAATCCATTTTATTCACCAGACCGGGGAAAAAGATCGGGAAATTGTGAAAAATACGTATGAAAAACAAAATGTTTCATGTAATGTTAAATCGTTTTTTGAAAATATGGCATTATTATACAATCAGGTTGATTTATTAATCTGCCGGGCAGGAGCAACAACTATCGCAGAAATAACATCACTGGGTAAGGCTGCTGTTTTTATTCCTTTTCCTTTTGCTGCTGATGACCATCAGAAATTAAACGCACAAAATCTGACAAAATCAGGTGCAGCAGACATGATTATTGAAAAAGAACTTTCTCCTGAATGCCTGGCCAAAAAAATAAATTACTATGAGGCAAACCCTGAAACATTAAAACAAATGGAATGTAATGCTAAAAAACATGGCAGGCCAAAAGCAGCTCAAAGAATTGTAAAAGACTGCTATGAACTGATAACTGATAACTGAAAAATTGATAACTGAAAAAAATGTATCTAAAAAAATATCATATACACTTTGTGGGAATAGGCGGCATCGGCATGAGCGGAATTGCCGAACTTCTTTTAAATCTGGGATATAAGGTATCTGGTTCTGATAAAAAAATGTCAGATATTACACAACGTCTTGAAAGTCTCGGAGGTATAATATTTCAGGGGCATTTTGAATCCCAGATCAAAGGGGCTGATGTGGTGGTGACATCTTCAGCCGTAGGTTCTGAAAATCCTGAGGTGGTTGCTGCCATACAAATGTCTGTACCTGTTATTCCAAGAGCAGAGATGCTTGCTGAACTCATGCGTCTTAAATACAGTGTTGCAATAGCCGGGGCACACGGTAAAACCACAACCACATCCATTGTTTCGGCAGTTCTTGAAAAAGGAGGACTTGATCCCACAGTGGTTATTGGGGGTAAACTCAAAAGTATCGGTGTAAATGCCCTGCTGGGACAGGGTGATTTTATAGTAGCTGAAGCAGATGAAAGTGACGGCTCATTTTTAAAAATGTCTCCTACTATTGCGGTTGTGACAAATATTGATCGTGAACATCTTGATTTTTATAAAGATATTGATGAAATAAAAGGTGTTTTTCTTAATTTTATAGATAGAATCCCTTTTTACGGGATTGCGGTTTTATGCCTTGACAATGAGTTTATACAGGATCTGATTCCAAAGATCAGAAAACGATTTACCACTTACGGAATGAGCGTACAGGCAGATTTTCAAGCCGGAAATATTAAATCCCAGGGATTAAAAACCAGGTTTTCCGTTTATCATCATGGAAAAGAACTGGGAGATATTCTCCTTAATCTTCCGGGTATTCATAATGTATTAAATGCCACAGCCAGCATAGCTGTGGGCATTGAACTTGATATTCCTTTTGATGTAATAAAAAGCGCTCTTGAAAGTATTCAGGGAGTGCAGCGCCGTCTTGAAATCAAAGGAGAGGTGGACGGCATTACAATTGTTGATGACTACGGACACCATCCCACTGAAATAAAAACTACGCTTCAGGCTGCCAGGGACAGCTGGCCTGACCAAAGGATAGTAGTAGTATTTCAGCCCCACAGATACAGCAGAACCCAGGCTCTTTTTAATGATTTTACAAGGTCTTTTTATCAATCGGACATGCTGGTAGTTCTCCCGATTTATTCGGCAGGTGAAAAAGAGATTGAAGGAGTAAACGCCCATGCCTTATATGAAGGCATACGAATGTACGGCCATAAAGAAGTTATATATATGGATGACCCGGCAACAGCAGTTTCACATCTTAAAGAAATATTAAAACCTGGAGATGTCCTCCTGACACTTGGAGCAGGAAATGTATGGCAGATGGGCGAATCTGTTCTGGAAGCTTTAAAGAACAAGAAAGAAAACAATTAAAGCATAGGAGGGCATATGAACTGGCAGGAATTATGTGAACATCCGGGATTGCAGAATTTGCCCTTTAAAATTGAGATTGATGAAAGAGGAAAAATAATAATGAGTCCGGTAAAGGTAAATCATTCTGCATATCAGGCTGAGATTTCATATTTACTCCGTTTAATGCTTAAAGGAGGACATTCGCTGACAGAATGTGCTGTTGCAACGCGCAAAGGCACTAAAGTTGCAGATGTTGCCTGGGCATCAAAAGAGAGATTTACTAAAATTATAAAAGAAACCGAATGCTCAATTGCTCCTGAAATCTGTATAGAAATAATATCTCCGAGTAATTCTGATGATGAAATGAATGAAAAAAAATATCTTTATTTTGAAAATGGAGCAAAAGAGGTCTGGATTTGCACTAATGACGGAGAGATAAGTTTTTATATTCCTGAAAATGAAATGAAAAAATCATTGCTTTTACCGGAATTTCCTAAAAAAATAGACCTTATATAAAAAGAATAAAGATTTAAAATGTCTTTGGATACAGATACAAAAAAGTGGTTGAAAAGCTTTTTAGGAGATCAGGTCAGATTTGACGAACCAATGACTAAGCACACTTCCTTCAGGGTTGGGGGACCTGCTGATGCCTTTGTAAAGGTTCAAAACATTGAAACCCTTTCAGCTCTTGTTAAAGGATTATCTGAAAGAAATCTTCCCTGGCACGTTATTGGAGACGGTACTAATCTGCTGGTAAAAGATACAGGAGTTAAAGGTATAGTTATTGTTTTAGGCGGTTCTTTTAAAGAAACGGAATTTAAGCTTGAGAAAGATGACTTTGCCCTGCTGAAATGTATGTCAGGAGTCAGGATGAAGAAATTGTGCAGATTGGCTGCTGCAAACAGGCTTGAAGGCATGAATTCAGTGCTGGGCATTCCCGGAACAGTGGGAGGCGGCATTTTTATGAATGCAGGTAATGATTTGGGATCAATATCAGATGTGCTGGATTCCTTAACCTTTATGCTGCCTGATGGAAAAATTGAAACAATTTTAAAAAAGGATATTGGCTTTAAATACAGAAAATTATTATGGAATTCAAAATATAAGGAAAAATATGGGAAATTACCTGTAATTCTTCAAGGACTT
>JAUCGD010000412.1 GCA_030377945.1 Desulfobacterales bacterium HSG17
CATCAGCGGCATCAATTTTATTGGTACTATAATCACCATTTTTAAATTTATTAATCACTTCTATAATTGTCCCGGATAGACCGGTAAAGACTTCAATCTTCACTGAAGAAAAAACCTCCATCGCTTTGGGCCCACAATTCCCCGTTAGCACGAATTGGACATTGTGCGAGGCCACAAAACTCGCGGCTTGAATCCCTGCACTGCTGGATAAATCAGCATTTTCATTTTTGAATGCCTCAACACGCATGTCATCCGTTTCGATTATAATGAAATAAGCACATCTTCCAAAACGAGGATCAACGTAAGCATTAATGTCATTTCCTTTGGAACTGACGGCTACCTTCATTTTGAATCCTCCTTATACGTATTTTTTAAAAATTACGTTATCCTTTACCGCAACAACTTCCCGGACCGGCACACCCTGCCGCGTGAGGTGAAGAACCGCAACAGGTGGTGTCACCAAGTCCGGGAACTTTTGTTTTTCCTGTTCCAGACAGGGATGAAGGGGCACAGAGCAGTTTTTCCATATTGATACTCCCGCAAAATTTACATTCAGGGTCTTCACTCGTCCTGGTAATCAGAAACTCGCTGGATTTCCCACATTCCCTGCACGAATAATCAAATAGAGGCATGCTCAATCTCCTAAAAATAACGATTCAATAAAATCGGCACAGTGCCTTTTACCCCATCATTTAGTCTTACTCTTACCAATGCCCTTCTACGTTGGCACTATCTGCAAAGGTTACCCGGCCTTCATTAAAAGCCGTAACCGCATCTCTTACCGTGCCGTTCAAATCATTGGCCACCTTAATACCCACCGCATTTAAGGTTTTAAAAGCATTCGGACCGCAAAAACCGGTCAGCAATACCTGTGCCCCTTTCTCACTGACACAGGTAGCGGCCTGAATACCGGCACCTTTTAAAGAATTTACATTTTCTGCATTGTCCACTACTTCAACCCCAAAGCTGAACGTGTCTACAATAAGTATGTAGGCTGCCCGTCCAAACCTAGGATCTACTTCAGAATCTAAACCTTGGCCTTTTGACGTAACCGCTACCTTCATTTTACTTCTCCTTTAAAAAACACTTAATGCGAACCACCCCCGCATACCTGATCTTCCCGAATTTCCGTCAACTTGCCGGCGATCAAATCTTCCACAACCGGTTTAATATCAGCTCTTTGATCATCGTGATAAACCGCAATGCCAACTTGCTTAAAACCCATCAAAGGACGCATCCCAATGCCACCGACAATTAAAGCATTGACATTATTCTCTGACAAAAGATTCACCGGCACCATGCATCCACCTTGCACATGTTCCTGGTTTGCAAGGGTTGAAACTTTTCTTATTGTGCCGTTTTCCACATCGACAAATGTGAACACATCGCAATGGCCAAAATGACCAGATCTTTGTCCATCCATGCCGCCGGTCCCAACTGAAGGAATCGCAATTCTTCCATTTTCTACCATTTGTCCTACTCCCTTTTCACAATGTTAATATTGACGGTTCCGTAAAGCGTCCAATATCTTCGTTGTGCTTCGCTTAGAAAGCTCTCAATGTACGTTTCTAAGCTCGCACGCCTTGATCCTGGAACTTTTTACGAAACCTTATAAAATCTTTTTAAGTAAGGGATTATGCGTGAGACGTCCTATAATAAATCAAACGCATGCTCCCGATGATTGACCAAAAAATTGCCCAAAAAGTCCATTTCTGGACGGGCACTAACTTTCTCCATTCATTACCGGGGATGAAATAATCCGCTCCCAGATATCTCTTACAGCGGTCGCTGTTTTAGACTCGCTTTGGTATTCTATAATATTTTTCCCATGAACCATGGATTCAATAAATACAGAATCAAAGGGAATTCTGCCCAAGACGGTTAAGTTTTTCTTTATTGCCAATTCCTCAATGGCCCTGGTTTGTTCCAAATTTATATCGAATTTATTGACACATACCATGCCCGGCACTTTAAAATGGGCGGCCAATTCCGCAACCCTTTCCATGTCATGCAACCCGGAAACCGTTGGTTCCGTCACGATCACCAAAGCGGTTGCTCCACCTAAGGATGCAATCACCGGGCACCCAATGCCTGGAGGGCCATCGGTAATAATGAGTTCAAATTTATTTTTGTCAGCCAGTTTTCTGGCCTCCTGCCTGACCAGGGCCACCAGTTTACCTGAGTTTTCTTCGGCAATACCGAGCCTGGCATGCACTATTGGGCCAAATCGAGTTTCCGAAATATACCATTCACCGCATGTTTGTATTGGGAAATCGATGGCTTCCTCAGGACATAAATCGACACAAACACCGCACCCCTCACAACCGATTTCGTTGATGGTGAAATCTTCATTTACCGCGTCAAAACGACAAACTTCTCTGCAAAGTCCACATTCCGAACACTTTTCCGGATTGATAACGGCAATACTGCCTCCTTTAAAATCAGTTCGCTGTTTTATTTCCGGATTCATTAAAAGATGAAGATCCGCCGCATCCACATCTGCATCACACAGGATTCGGTTTGTTGATAGAGCTGCAAAGGCTGCGGTAAGACTTGTCTTTCCGGTACCCCCTTTACCGCTTAAAACAACCAGTTCTTTCATCACATCAAGACTCCTTCTTCCAAAATATTTTCAATTTTACTGAACAAGTGTCGAAATTTTTCCTTCCACTCTGGGTTCTCACGAGAAATAAGCATACCTTTGGAATACAATTCAGCAATGCCGCGATCAAAAGGGATCTCCATCAATATGGGGATATTTTCCTTTTCAGCATAGGCCTTCACCTTGTCGTCGCCCAGATCTGATCGATTGATCAAGAGCCCATGGGGAATGCCCAGCAATTTGACCGCCTCAACCGCAAGTCGTAAATCATGCAACCCGAATGGGGTCGGCTCGGTTACCATCAGGACAAAATCAGTATCTTTCATTGCGGCGATAACCGGGCACGAAGTTCCAGGAGGGGCATCAATAATATTTACTTGATCTGCTTCAATATAGGATCGGACCTTTTTAATCAGGGGCGGGGACATGGCTTCACCCA
>JAUCGD010000045.1 GCA_030377945.1 Desulfobacterales bacterium HSG17
TGAAACCAAGATTCAAAATAGGTCAGAAAGTACATTACCAGATAGGAAATAAAAAACAATTTGACGCTGTTGTATGCTCAGTTGAAACTGGAAATCCCCATTATGATTACAAAGAACCTGTTTATACAATTTTTTTGATGCCCTCTGTATTGACAACTCTTTATGAAAGTGAGCTAAAGGAAATCAAACCTTTGAACAAGCCCATGCACCAATTGCCTGCCCAAGACATATGCGGCTTTAATTGCATGGAACCTGCTTATTGCTAAAAGACTTCAACCTTTTTTTAATTCTGAAGTCAGCTCTCTACATGTCAGTGATTGCTTTTACAATAAAATCAAACCTAAATCAAATCTCCACATTTTAAACACATTTCCTCCATAATTTCTCCACAATTAATTGCTATGTTGCTTTCAAGCATGAAGACCGGCAGCTAAGTTTTTTATTAACAATTAAATTAAGGAGAAATTAAAATGACAAAAAAAATCATCACAACAATCATGATTATGGTATTTGCACTATGTACAACAGCATTGGCAAAAGATTTCAGACCACAGCCCGGCCAGGGTTTTGGGCCTCCTGCTGTTGATGGTACTGATAATGATGCCTCCGGTACTGACACTTCCCAGAAAGAAATGCGCCCCAGACCTCCCAAGGGGCCACAGGGTCCTCTGAGTATGCTTGCAAAAGTTCAGCAGGATAATATTGCAGCAGAAGTTCTTGCAGCAATTACAGGCCAGACCGTGGAAAGTATCACAGAAGCCTTGCAGACACAGCATATGAGAGAACTTCTTGAATCCTATGAAATTGAAGATGAAGCCTTTAAGGATGCTATGGATGAAAAAGCTGCTGCATTTATTGCACAAGCAGTTGAAAATGGCAGCATAACCCAGGAACAGGCTGACACTATTATACAAATGATGGAAGAACGCCCGGAAAGATCAGAAAGACCGGAAAGACCTGAGCCGGGTGCAATGGATAACCAGGCAACAGAATTATAATTATCCCAATAAACAAAAAGGAGTGCGGAAATTATTTTTCGCACCCCTGCCCCTTTTATTTCAAAATCATATCCACCCCGGTCTCATGCCTGCTGGTTCCCAAGCTGGAGCTTGGGAACCAGCAAAGAACACAGCCAGAAAAAATCCCAAAGCTGCAACACAATCCCTTTAATAAATTATAAAACAAATCAAAACTGTTGCACCTGTTCGGAGTTTGATATATTAACCCGACAACGACACTTTGCCCTGAAAGGGCAAATTATTACAGCCCAGGCCAGCGGCCTGGGATCATAACAACCCATAAAAACAAGCTCTGAAAGAGCGTATTAATAAAAAATGTGACAACATGCTATTTCTTATAATTCGCCCTTTCAGGGCTTAATTTTATATGTTGTCAGTCCCAGGCCGTTGGCCTGGGCTGTATCAATCCGCCCCTTTGGGGCTTTAAAATCATAAGTGTCGTTCCAGGGTTAAATTGTGTCAAAATAACGAACAGAATTAACACACGCAATGGGATTGACATGACAGATATAAAACAGATTCTTATATGCCACGCCCCGGAAGATAACAGACCGGTGCAGGGTGCAGGTGATGGCTGGGTAACAACATTTGCTCAAAAGCTAAAAAATCGGCTTGGGGAAGATAATTTTTCAGTAAAAACAGCCTTGCCCGATTCCGCAGTTTCCATGTCTAAACATGCTATGGTCATAGTGCTGTCTCCATTTTTTCTTGATGCACTGGAAAATGACCCGGATTATGGTGATTTCAGGAAAATGATCCTGAAAAGCGGTTTTCCAATGTACATTGTTGAAATAGCTGCTATTGATGAAAGCCTGAAACCTGCCAAAATTCGAAAGATCCCGGTATTCCGGTTTTGGGATGAGCGTGGATATTTTAATTATTTAGATGATCTTTATCGGCAGGTTTTAAAGGATTTTTCTGAAAAGAAAAGTGATGAAGTTCTACCGGACAAAGCAAAAAAAGTTTTTATCTGTTATGCCAAAGCTGATTTTGATACTGCAAAGCAGGTTTATGATGATTTGAAAAAACAGGGGATTGAACCCTGGATGGAAGCAGAAAACCTTAAGGCAGGTGAACACAGCCGCTTTATGATTCGGCAAGCTATTAAATCCGCTGGATATTTCATTGCCCTGTTTTCAAAGAATTCATTAAGCAAAGGTGATTATCACCGACAACAAAAGATAGCTCTGGATCTTCTGGATGAACTGCCTCAGTCTGATGTGTTTGTTATTCCTGTAAGAATTGACGATTGTGATCCTGGTGATATTCACTCCGGTTTTGTCAATATCCACACTGCTGACCTTTTCCCAACCTATGAAACCGGAATGCAGAAAATTTTAAAAACCCTGGGAGTTGAAGACAGTCAGAGTCAGGTTCAGGTTCAAGCTTTGGAAAAGCCTGACATCCGCAAAGCTGTTTATCTTGCCGAGGTTTCCCCTGACCTTTTTAAAGAACGTGATGAAGTCCGGCGCTATCTTGACCAGCAGGGTTATAAAGTTATTCCTGAAAAAAGCCTTTATCATCATGATTTTGAGCAATACAAGTTTGATGTTGAACAGGCTCTTAAACGGTGCGGGGTTTTTGTTCAGCTTCTCAGTCTTCTTACCTGCCGCATGTCTGCGGAGCATCCCTGTTATGGAAAGATTCAGCATGAATGTGCAAAAAAATCAAATATCCCTGTTATGCAGTGGCGCTCAACAGATATTAACCCTGGAGATACTGATGAAAATCACCAGGAACTTCTGGAAGGTGAATCTGTTTTTGCGGTTCATCTTGAGGAATTTAAGCGTGAGGTTAAAGACAGTCTTGCAAAGCCCAAGGCTGTTGTTCAAGATTCAGGAGATGATGGCAGCCAGGTTTTTGTTTATGTTAATGCAGATGAAAAAGATGTTCCCCTGGCTGAAAAGATTGCACTGTTTATGGAAAGCAGCAGGATAGGCTATGCCCTGCCCGGTGAAGATGAAAAAGATGAACGGTTTGAAGAGTTTAAGGAGCATCTGGAAATTTGTGACGGGGTTATTGTTGTTTATGGTCAGGCTGATGTGAAATGGGCGCGCAGGCAGCTCCTTGAATGCCGCAAGGTGACATCACGGAGCCGGACTTCCCTGGTGGTGATTGCTGTTTATGAAGGGCCTCCTGAAAAGAAAAAACCCCTTAATTATAAACTGCCGAATATGGTTGTTCTGGATGACTGCCGCAGCTGCATGAACCCTGAATTGTTTGAGCCTTTTTTTCGGGCAATGCGGGAAAAGCAGCAAAGGAGATCTTCATGAATATGAATTCCGACCAAACTTCCAATAAAATGCCCTATCCCGGACTGCGACCTTTTAAAAGAAATGAAGCTGACATCTTTTTCGGGCGGGAGGAGCAGGTTGACAGGCTGCTGGAGATGATGGGGGAAAATCCTTTTCTGGCTGTGGTCGGGCCTTCAGGGTGCGGCAAGTCTTCTCTTGTGGCTGCGGGTCTTATCCCGGCACTGGAGCTTGGCCTGATGGAAAAGGGCGGGGAAAACTGGAAAATTGCCCGGATGCGTCCGGGTTCCGATCCTTTGAAAAATCTGGCTGTTAAACTGCTGGAATCCCAAGTTTTCGGGCCAAACCGTAAAAAAGGGGAAGAATCCCTGGGCTTTCTGCTGGCAACACTTCAAAGAGGGCCTCTTGGTCTTGCTGAGGCTTTAAATGAAACACCCATGCCCAAAGATCACAGCCTGCTTGTTATTGCGGACCAGTTTGAGGAAATTTTCAGGTACAGGCAGGATAATATTGACAGGGCAGAGGCATTTATTGACCTGCTGCTTGAATCTGCAAAACAGGAAAATATCTATGTAATTATAACCATGCGCTCGGATTTCCTGGGAGACTGCTCCCTGTTTCACGGGCTTCCCGAAGCCATGAATGAAAGCCAGTTTTTGACTCCCAGGCTCACAAGGGAACAGCGCAAAGGTGCAATTATAGGCCCGGCTGCCATGTTTAACGGAAAACTGGAACCTGCACTTGTGAACCGGCTTTTAAATGATATGGGTGCAGATTTTGACCAGCTCCCGGTTTTGCAGCATCTGCTTATGCGTATGTGGACAAAGGCAGGGGAAAAACCAGGATTAGATCAGGAGGCAGGCAGGGTTTTGCTTACCCTGGATGATTATGAAGCAATGGGAACCATGAAACAGGCTTTGTCCAATCATGCTGATGAGGCTTTTGAGGAACTGGATACCAGGCACAGGGCAATTGCACAGGTTCTTTTCAAATGCCTTTGCGATCATGCAGGTTCAGGCAGGGATACCAGGCGGCCTGCTGCACTGGATGAGGCTGCAAAGGTGGCAGGTGCAGATGCTGAAAATGTTGAAAAGGTGGTAAAAGCCTTTGGCAGAAATGACCGGAGTTTTTTATTCCTGAATTCCGAAGGGATAATTGACATAAGCCATGAAAGCTTAATCCGGCAGTGGGAAAAGCTGAAAACATGGGCAGGGGAAGAGGCAGCCTCAGCAGGTGCATACCAGCGCCTTGAACAGACTGCAAAGTTGTGGAAAAAAGGGCGGGCCGGTCTGTGGGGAACTCCTGATCTGGATATGGCTTTGGAGTGGAAAGAAAAGCAGAAACCAACCCCTGAATGGGCAGCCCGGTATGGTGAGGATTTTGATCTGGCTTTGGAGTTTCTGGATGAAAGTGAAAAAAAGCAGGTAAAAGATGAAGAAGATAAAAAACGGGAATTTCAAGAACGCACCCTGCATCTGTTTAACACCTATCTGACCCATGCTTCCCTGCTTGCAAAAATGTCAGACTACGTAGCAGCCCGGAAAATCCTGAACCAGAGCCGGGAACTGGATAAAGAAATCCCGGCCACACGCCGCCATGCCCGGAACCTGCTGGCATGGTTTACAGACCTTATGGGCGGGAAAGCTCAAAAGGTGTATCAGGGTGCGGGAGTGCCTTTGCAGAATGTTGCTGTCAGCCCGGACGGGCGGTTGCTGGCTACTGTTGGTGAAAAAGGTACGGTGGTGCTGTTTGATGTGGAAAGCGGGGAGATTGTCAGGCGGTTGGAAGGGCATGAGAAAGATGTTGGTCAATTAGGAGGGGTTGAATCAGCAGTTTTTCATCCTGATGGCAAATGGTTGGCAACTGCTGGGCAAGATCAGCGTATTATATTTTGGTCTGTGCCGGATGGGGAGATTGTTCGGGAGATTGAAACATCAGGGAAGGCTGGAAGGCTTGCTTTTAGCACAGATGGTAAATTGATTGCAAGCGGATCGGATAATCAAAATATTGCCATATGGAACGCTGAGACTGGAAAAGAAGTCAAAATATTAAAGGGGCATCAAGATATGATTTCCGGTCTCACCTTCAACTCAACCGGAACCCTCCTTGCCAGCGCATCCTACGACCGCACAGCCAGAATATGGGACGTGAAAACTGGCAAATCCATCCACACCCTTCGCGGCCATGCAGGTAATGTTCAAAGATTGGTATTCCACCCGGACGGAAACACCCTTGCCACATGCAGCAATGACAAAAACATCATCATGTGGCAGACAGAAACCGGCAGACCTCTATCCGTGCTTCAGGGGCATGAGAACATTATATTAGGCGTTGCCTTCACAGAATCCGGGGATCACCTGATCTCCGGCAGCTTTGACCGCACCCTGCGGATATGGGACACGGAAACCGGCGTTACACTGCGGGTGTTGCAGGGGCATGAAGCCGGTGTAGTAAGATTGGCAGTAAAGGAAAACCGCATCTTCAGCGCAAGCAATGACATGACAGTCCGGCAGTGGGATTTACAGATGGAAGATCAGATGCGGGTTAAGGATATTCCGGGGGAACCGAACTCGTCTGCTATTTCTCCTGATGGTAAAATGATTGCGGTAGGTTTTAAAGGCGACGGGCTTCGTTTGTATTCATTGCCGGATATTTCAATGATATGGGAGATAAATGAAGCGCATTCGGATAGAACATTTCGGCTCTCTTTCAGCCCTGATGGAAAACAAATAGCTTCCGCAAGTTTGGACAAAACCGCCAAACTCTGGCAGGTCAGTGATGGAAAACCAATTCAGACCTTTACAGGTCATACAAGAGCTGTCCACGGCATAGCCTTCTCACCAGACAACAAACACATCTCCACAGCCAGCTTTGACGGACGAATCGGCCTTTTTGAAATCGGCAGGGAACAAGGGCAGTTTCATGAGGCGCATGAGGGCAGAGTCAATTCTGTGGAATTTGATAAAAAAGGTGAAAAACTGGTAAGTGCAGGAGATGATGGCGCAATCCGCCTCTGGGACATCCGGGAATGGCCGCCCAAACTATTGCGGGATTTTTCCAAATCTGCCGATCAAGTCACATGGGCAGCCATCAGCCCGGACGGAAGCCGTGTGGCGGGGGTGGGACGTGATTACATTGTTCATATTTTCAACACAAATGACGGCAGGGAAACACAGAGATTTGTTGGCCATGAAAATATGGTCTTTCGCGTTGCTTTCAGCCCGGATGGTGGGCAGGTTGCCACGGTGAGCTCAGACGCCACTGTGCGCTTCTGGGATTTGGAAACCGGTGAAGCACTCTTTACCCTGAGACTGCCAACCAACAGCGGAGTCCCCGTTCCCCTCTGGGACTTCACCTTCCGCTGCACCCCCACAGGCTGCTGGCTGGCAGTGCCTTTGACGCGGGGTAAGCTGGTGGTTTATAATATGGGGGAGGTTTATGATTGAGGGGGTTGTTTGTTTGGTGTTTTGGGAACCATGATTAAATGATTAAATGATTTTCATGAAGGGGGTTCATGGTTCATCATTTAATCATGAGAATCATGGTTCCTAAAAAGAGGGTAAAATATGATAACCGCAAAAATTGATCTGCCACTGGAGATTGAGGAAAAAGCAGGAAACGGTAGCGCCTCCCTACGTGGAGGCTCTTGTGCTAAAAAACACAACCTATAAAATTCAAGGAGGCCATTATGCAAAAAATTCGTATCTCATTATTATCAATTATTTTTGTAATTTGTTTGTGTATAAACGCAAATGCATATGTGCTGCGGCTTCAATGGACACCCCAGGCCCAGTTTGCAGGGTACTATATGGCTGCTGAACAAGGTTTTTATAAAGATTTGGGGCTTGATATTATAATAGAAGCAGGCGGCCCCGGAATCTTTGGTCTCCGGGAACTTGTTGACAAAAAAATGGATTTTGCAACCTCCTGGCTTGTATCAGCAGTCAGAATAAAAGCAAACGGTGTAAACCTGGTTCATATAGGCCAGGTTTTTCAGAAGTCGGCATTAATGCTTATTGCTAAAAAATCAAGCAAAATTGATTCCATTCAAAAATTTTCCGGCCATAGCCTGGGTGTCTGGCCTGGAGATTTCCAGCTTTTACCAAAAGCTTTGCTTAGAAAAAACCGTATCAAAAATGTGAAAGTTATTAACCAGGATTTTTCAATGGAACCCTTTATTAAAGGCGAAATTGATATTGCATCTGCCATGCGCTATAATGAATATCATCAGGTGCTTGAATCTGGTATCAAACCTGATGAACTTATAGTTTTTGATTATGCCCAGCTTGAGATGAACCTGCCTGAAGACGGTATTTATGTTCATGAAGATTTTTTTAAGCAAAATAAAGAAGTATGCAAAAAATTTGTTCAGGCAAGTTTTAAAGGCTGGAAATATGCTTTTGAACATAAAGACGAAACCGTTAAATTTATAACTGATATGGCAAATAAAACACCTTTTAAAAGCACAGAAAAAAAACAGCGCATTATGCTTGATGAAGTTGAAAAACTCATAGATCTTAATGACAGTAAACTTAAAGAAAAAGATTTTCAAACTGCAAATGAAATATTGAAAACAAGCAGGATTATAAAAAAAGATGTGAGCTATAAAGAATTTACAGGCAATTAAAAATATTACGAGGAGTAAAGGATTGTCAAAAATATCCTTAAAAAAGAAGATTTTTGTGCTGACAATTATTATCAGCATAATTCCGCTTATATTATTTTTTTATTTAAACAAGAATAGAACCGATTTGCTTAAACTGTCATTGGAAAATCTTTTAAATCCCATTTCATCTACTCTTTTGACCGGTAAAAAAAATAATCTAAAGGTTAAAAAAGATTTTATATTTCTTAATGAAAATTATAATACTTCTTCTGAGAATTATAAAAAAATAAGCTGGAACTCTCATCAGATGCTCATTAGTGATATGGAAACCTTTAACAGGGAAATCCGGTCAAGAGTTGAAATACAGGGAAAGCTTGTCAGCGATATGGTAGAACATTTAATAATATCCTCAATTAATATAAAAATGGAGCAGGATCAAAAAAAATGGGAACTTATTGAACAAAGAAAGCAGTTTAAAGATTTTCTTGAAACAAAAACCCTGGATCATATAGAATATTTTGGAGAATATCTTGAAGAATTTAACAGCCTGTTTCCTCCTGATAATAGATTTGAACTTCCATATTTTGAGGAATATATTAATGAACATCTTTTGCTTGAAGTTGAGAAAAGCGGTTACAGGCTGGCAGTCTATATTGAAGGAGTTCTTAAATTATCCAGCTTTAAAGATGAATCAGGGAACCCGGTTCCAATGCCCAATGCCTCAAATCTAAAAATTTCATCTGCTTATGAAAAAATCCTGGGTCGTCATTATTTTCTTTCATACCGTTTGTTACGTGATGAGTCAGGATTTGATATTGGCCGTATTATTGTGGCACTGGATATAGAGGATTTTATAAAAAACCAGGAGCAGATGAAAAATAAAGCGGATTTGTTACAATCTGAATTTGCCATGCTGCAAACAGAGCAGGAAAAGCTAAAGAAACAAGCATCTGAATCAGGAAAATTTGTTGAAGAAAGTATTGAACACCAGGCAGGCTTAATTGAAAATGCTTTAAATTCACTTAAGCAGACCCTTGAAGAGATTACAGCCCATACCCAAAGGATGTTCAAGTATTCTATCATATTAATGACCTGCTCTGCCATACTGCTTGGTTTTTTATCTTTTTTCATGTCTTCCACAATTGCCAATCCCATACACAAAATTATTGAAAGCCTGGGCCAAAGTGCCAAACAAATTCAGGCAGGTTCGGACAACCTGGCTCTTTCAAGTCAAATCCTGGCAAAAGGAGCAGCAGGACAAAGCACTGCTGTTGTTGAAACATCTTCAGCACTTGAGCAGTTATCTGCTGCCATGAACAGGAATATGGAAGATGCCGGAGATTCTGAAAAATCCATGGAAAGCACAATAAAGCTTTTGCAGGAAATGCAGAAAATTCAGGCCAAACTCAATAATTTAATGGATGATGTCAGTAAATCAGGACAGGAAACATTTAAAATTGTTACAAAGATAGATGAAATTGCATTTCAGACCAATCTCCTGGCTTTAAACGCATCAATAGAAGCAGCCAGGGCAGGTGAAGCAGGGGCAGGTTTTGCAGTTGTTGCCAATGAAGTTAATAATCTTTCTTCAGGTTCAGCAGATGCTGCAAAAAATACAGGGGATATGATCGGTAAAACCGTAAAAGAAATACAGTCAGGCACAAATCTTTTAAGCGAGACTCAAAAACCCTTTGCCCAGGCCATGAAAAGCATTGAAAAAACAGCTCAACTGGTCCACAATATTACAGCAGGTTCAAGAGAGCAGGTTCAGGGGATTGAGTCTGTAAATACTGCCATGAATGAGATTGATAATGTAACTCATCAGATAGAGACAGCTTCCCAGGAAACTGCTGCTGCTTCCAGGGAAATGAGCGTACATGCTGAAAATATGAATATGATTATTAATAAATTAAATACACTGATTAAAGGGCATAAATAAGCACCAAAACAAAAATTTTATAACATCCGTATTGGCGGTGCGTTACGGCTATCGCCTAACGCACCCTACTGTGGAAATAAGTTTTGTAGTTAAAAATCCCCCCTTGAGGGGGGCAGGGGGGTGTCTAACACAGTATTTCTGTTCAAAAACACCCCCCTTGCCCCCCTCAAGGGGGGAATAAAAAGGTAAATTTTATTTCCGATAATGTCTAATAAACAAAAAGGAGAAAAAAATGTCAAAAGATCTGAAAACAAAAATCAAAGAATCCATTCAAAATCTTACAACCCTTGAAATTATAACAGCAGTTGGGCAGGTCAAGCATAAATCAAAGGGTGATACAGAAGAAAATCAAAACAGTCTTCCTGATCTTGATTATGAACATGAGCCAAAGATAATACTCACAAAAATTGATCTGCTCCAGGGAGATATAAAAACTGTTTATAATGAGGAATTTGTTACAGGAAATTATCAAAATTTAAGGGATTTTCATGCAGAACGTGAAAAACAGGGGTATGAGATTATACAAAAAAATATCAATGCTCTTGAAAGACTTCTCAATCTTGTAAATGCTCATTCAGAGGCTTAGTCATGGGTGATTTATCAGAAAGGCTTAAAGATTTTTTTGATGAACTGACCCATATTGAAGTCAATACGATTATTAAACCCAATATGACAGGGAGAAAAATGCCCAAACCCCGTCATGCTATTATAGAAATTGCAAAAAAATACCGATTAAAGCTGGTTGAACTGGGCTATCCTCTTGCAGATGAAGAAAATGTTAAGCCGGGGTGCTACAAATCCTTTGACATGATTCGCGAAAAAGCAAATGAAGCCATTAAAAATTTTGAAAAAAAAGCTGATCAAAAACATTTGTCCTTGGAGGAAGAAGAGGAACTGGTCATGCTTTTTCGCATTAAAAGCATGTCTGACCAGGTAAAAGGTATATTTAATGCCCTGAAATTGAGAAATATTGAATCATGGGATAATGATTTTTCCCATGATGAAGTAGAAAAAATACAAATGGATCTGCCCCTGGAAACAGGTGAGATTATAATGATACGAAAAATATGGGAAATGGGGCTGGAACAGATTGCCATGCAGACTGTTGTTCAACTGGACGGGGATGTAGTAACAAGGATAAAACCCAAATATGCTGATGAAAACAGCAGGGTTATCCATAATATACATAACCAGGGGGTAACAATTTCCCTGAATTTCTGGTCTGAGTTGATTAATATTGTTAAAGATTTTCTCCATGTTTTTGTAAAGAAAAAGAAAACTTGAAAAAATGAGTGTAAAAAAAAATACTGCTGTTTTTTTTCAGTTACTTATGCCGGACGGACTTGAGATCATAACCAGGGCAAAGGCCGGGGATGAAATTCTTGTGAGGACAATAATTCACCCTGGCAGCCTGATAAGCCATGTGACTGAAAAAGCTCTTGAAACTCCTGGAATTTGTAATAAACATTTTAACTCAATATATGATAAACTTGAAAGTATAAAAGGATTTAGAAAATATCTGAATTTTCTTATTCAAGGATTGCAGATACTCAGCCTTATCCTCACTTGTTTTCTTTGGTGGAAAGGTGAACAAGGAGATATGAGATTTCTCATTATTGCTTTTGGCTTCAGCATATTCTCACTTATGGCAAAAACCATGTTAAGATTGATGATAACATATTATATCAGGCGTAAAATAAAAATTTAATATTTTCCAGAAAACATAAAAACAGAAAAACAGAAAACATAAAACCAGGAATCGTAAAAATGATAATTTCAAAATTAAAGCATAAAAAATTTCATCTGCCCTTTATTTTCTTTCTTGCTCTCATTCTTTCAGCCTGTGCAAAGGTTTCCGCTATTCCCGCAAAAAAGGAATGCGTAGTTTTATTGCACGGTATGGGCAGAACATCCTTTTCCATGAGCAAGCTGGATAAATTTTTGTCAGCAAAAGGGTATCAGACTGTAAACTTCGGCTATCCTTCCACTAAGGAAACAGTAAAAGATATTGCAGAAAAATATATACCCCAGGCAATTGACAGGTGCAATGAGTTACAGCCTGAAAAAATTCATTTTGTTACTCATTCCCTTGGAGGAATTGTTGTCCGTCAATATCTTCAGACCAATTCACTGCCTTATGGAAGCAGGATTGTCATGATAAGTCCGCCCAGTAAAGGAAGTGAACTTGTGGATTATTTGAAAGATTTCTGGCTGTATAAATGGATGAACGGTCCCCCAGGACAAGAACTTGGAACAGGCCCAAACAGCACTCCCAATACCTTACTGCCTGTTAATGCTGAAATTGGCATAATAACAGGAGATAAAAGCTTTAACCCAATGTTTTCTCAACTAATACCAGGGCCTGATGACGGCAAGGTTTCAGTGGAAAGATCAAAGCTGGAAGAAATGCAGGATTTCATAGTCATACCCGCAACCCACACCTTTATAATGAAAAACTCGACTGCACTTAAACAGGTATTATATTTTCTGGAGAACGGAAAATTCAAGAAGTAAAAACGTATGTAGTGAGAGCTTTAGCGCTCAAAAATTGTTAAATACGGAGGTGAAATATGCCTTTTATAACAATGCCGGGTGTGGTCGGAAAAATCTGGGTCCCGGATGAACAACCCGGACATTTGAAAAAACAAAATTGCAAAGACTGTTTTTCCTGCCAGAATTGCAGTGATGACAGGTGCAGCTTGTGCAGGGGAGAATCTGGGAAATATTGCACGCATAATGGGAAAAAATAAAAAAGGAAAATTTATCATGCGAAAATTTTCATCATATGGGCCAATAAACAAAACTCTGCATTATTACGTTCCCAGGAAAGAGCTGATTGCCAGGGCTAAAAATCAACTGCTGGGAGAGAAGCTGGATGCAGGAGGGCATTATATAACAGTCTGGGCACCCCGTCAGGCCGGGAAATCCTGGGTTATGCAGCAGATACTCTGGGATTTGTTTAATGACGAGCGGTTTCATGTGCTGAAACTTAACCTTGAGCATTTGAAAATGACCAAAGACCCTGACAGGATTGTCAGGGATATTGCAGGAAGTATTATCAGGGAACTTGGAATGCAGAATGTATCTGTAAATATTATGGATGACTTTCATGCCCTTTTTTCAAACTGCACTCTTGATAAACCCCTTGTTTTAATTATGGATGAATTTGATGCTCTGCCAGAAGAGGCCATCAGTGGTATTGTGAGTGTATTGCGCAATATTTATAACCATCGCCAGGACGATCTGAATCCTTCTTTCAAAAAAAAATATCTGCTTCACAGCGTTGCTCTTATAGGTGTTCGCAGTGTTTTAGGCATTGAAAATGCCAAAAGTTCGCCCTTTAATGTGCAGCGCAGCCTGCATATTCCCAATCTTACCTTTGAAGAAGTTGAAAGCATGTTTAAATGGTATGAAAAGGAAAGCGGGCAGAAAATTGACCAGGAAATTATTGACCGGATATTTTATGAAACAAAGGGACAGCCCGGTCTTGTGTCCTGGCTTGGGGAACTGCTTACGGAAACATATAACAAAGAACCTGATCGGCCCATTCTAATAAAAGATTTTAATTATATGTTTTTAAGAGCTTTGAACCTGCTGCCCAATAACAATATAACAAATATCATCAGCAAGGCAAAAAAAGAGCCTTATAAGAACATTGTCCTGGAATTATTCAGGACCCAAAGAAAAATGCACTTTGCTTTTGATGATGAACCCATGAATTTTCTGTATATGAACGGGGTAATTGATACAGATGAAACCGATGAAAATATCTATGTTAAATTTCCCAACCCCCTGGTTCAAAAAAGGCTGTTTAATTATTTTGCCCGCGATCTTTTTCAACATATGGGCAAGCTTCATGAACCTTTTGAAGATATTTCAGATACAATATCTCAGGATAATCTTAATGTCAAAAATCTCCTCCGCCGGCATGAACAGCACATAATAAAAAACAGGGAATGGCTGCTCAAAGATGTTCCCCGCAGAAAAGATATGAGGATATTTGAGGCTGTCTTTCATTTTAACCTGTATCGTTATTTATGCGATTTTCTGGACATGAAAAGAGCAAAGGTATATCCTGAATTCCCAACCGGCAACGGCAGGGTTGATCTTCTTATTAAACACAATGAAAAACATTATGCCATTGAAGTTAAATCATATACAGACAATTTCGGATATACTGAAGCTTTAAACCAGGCTGCCAGATACGGAAAAAAGCTGGGCCTTGCAGAAATTTTTCTGGTATTTTTTGTTGAATATATTGATGATAAAAACAGGGAGATTTATGAGAAGGATTATGAGGATGAAGAGACCGGGGTTATTGTTAAGCCGGTGTTTGTGGAAACCGGGGAATAAAATTGTAAAAAAAAATACAGGATTTTATCATGCGAAAATTTTCATCATATGGACCCATTGACAAAGATTTGCACTATTATGTGCCCAGAAAAGAACTGATTGACACAGCTAACAATCAACTGTTAGGAAAAACACCTGACAAAAAAGGCGGGCATTATATTACAGTCTGGGCACCACGTCAGGCCGGGAAATCCTGGGTTATGCAGCAGATACTCTGGGATTTGCAGAAAGATGAGCGATTTCATGTGCTGAAACTTAACCTTGAGCATTTGAAAATGACCAAAGACCCTGACCGGATTGTCAGGGATATTGCAGGGAGTATTATCAGGGAACTGGGGATACAGAATGTATCTGTCAATGTTCTGGATGATTTTCACACCCTGTTTTCAAACTGCAATCTTGATAAACCCCTGGTTTTGATTATGGATGAATTTGATGCCCTGGCAGAAGATGCTATCAGCGGGATTGTAGGTGTATTTCGCAATATATATAACCATCGCCAGGATGACCCGAATCCATCCTTTAAGAAAAAATATCTGCTCCACAGTGTAGCTCTTATTGGTGTTCGCAGTGTTTTAGGTATTGAAAATACTAAAGGCTCGCCTTTTAATGTGCAGCGCAGCCTGCATATTCCCAACCTTGACTTTGAAGAGGTTGAGAGTATGTTTAAATGGTATGAAAACGAGAGCGGGCAGAAGGTTGACCAGGACGTTATTGACCGGATATTTTATGAAGCACAGGGACAGCCGGGCATTACTTCATGGATTGGGGAATTGCTTACTGAAACATATAATAATGAGCCTGACCGTCCGATTTCCATGCGTCGGTTTGATATTGCCTATGCACATGCAACAGATATTCTGCCTAACAGCAATATTATTAATATTATCAGCAAGGCCATACAGGAGGAACCCTGTAAAAATTTGATACTCAAATTATTCAGAACCGAGCGAAAGCTTCCTTTTAAATATGATAATCCCATAATTAACTTTTTATATATGAACGGTGTTATTGATTTTGAAACAGAAGATGAAACAAATTTTTTTGCCAGATTTCCATGTCCTTTTATCCAGAAGCGGTTGTTTAATTTTTTTGCTTATGAACTTTTTGATGAAATGGGCAGACTTCGGGAACCTTTTGAGGATATTTCAGACACTATTACTAAAGACAGCTTGAATATCCGCAAGCTCATGCACCGCCATGAACAGCATTTGATAAAAAATAAGAACTGGATGCTAAAAGATGCTCCGCGCAGGAAAGACATGAGGATATTTGAGGCTGTATTTCATTTTAATCTTTTTCGATATCTCTGTGATTTTCTGGATATGAAAGAGGCAAAGGTTTATCCTGAATTTCCCACTGGCAACGGCAGGGTTGATATTATTATAGAGTATGCAGGACAAATCTATGCACTTGAAGTTAAATCCTTTGCAGATCAAAGCAAATACGCACAGGCTTTGGAACAGGCTGCACAATATGGGAAACAATTACATCTTTCTGAGATTTCACTGGTTTTTTTCATAGAATATATTGATGATAAAAACAGGGAGGTTTTTGAAAAGGATTATGAGGATGAAGAGACAGGGGTTATTGTGAAGCCGGTTTTTGTGGAAACTGGGGAGTAATCGTAAGTACCTGGGCATGAATTCCATAACATTTCTTGCAGGGGCAACCCCCTGTGGTTGCCCTCGTTCAAGGGCAGGCACAGGGGCCTGCCCCTACACCTAATGTTACAAAATATTTACTTAGGTACTTGTTTGCTGCATACAAGCCTTAAATACTGCGTTACGAGGCATAGCCTCGTAACAAGATACAGACTAAAGAAGTTTATCAATAGAAGTATATTCAAGACCAAAAGCGTCAGATACGCCTTTATAGGTTATTTTACCCTTAATAACATTGGCCCCTGCCTTGATTTCGGCATTTTCCTTCATGGCTTTTTTCCACCCTTTATTGGCAATTTCAACAGCATATGGCAGGGTTGCATTGGTTAAGGCCATTGTTGATGTTTTTGCTACTGCTCCGGGCATATTGGCTACACAATAATGAATAACATCGTCAATAACATAAACAGGGTCTGTATGAGTTGTAGGTTTTGAGGTTTCAAAACATCCTCCCTGGTCAATGGCAACATCCACCAGGACAGAGCCTTTTTTCATTGTTTTCAGCATATCCTTTGTCACCAGTTTCGGAGCTTTGGTTCCTGGTATAAGAACAGCTCCCACAACTAGGTCTGCCTTTTTAACAAGATCGCGTATTGTTGCAGGGCTGGACATTAAAAGGAAGCAGTTGGCAGGCATAACATCGCTGAGATAACGCAGACGGTCAAGATTCATGTCAAGAAGATAAACCCTGGCTCCAAGACCGCAGGCCATTTTTGCAGCATTGATGCCCACAATCCCGCCGCCGATAATAACTACATTGGCAGGATCAACTCCAGGTACTCCTCCAAGCAGTACCCCGTGTCCTCCCTGGGGCATTTCCAGGTATTTTGCTCCCTGCTGGATTGCCATTCTGCCTGCCACTTCACTCATGGGAGTCAATAAAGGCAGTGATCTGTCAGTTTTTTGAATGGTTTCATAGGCAATGTTTACGGAATTGCTTTTTACCAGTGCATGGGTCAGTTCTTCAGCAGCAGCCAGATGAAGATAGGTGAAAACAATCTGGTCTTTTTTTATAAGATCATATTCTGAAGGCTGGGGTTCTTTAACATGCATTAGCATATCTGCCCTGGTGAAAATTTCTTTGGGAGTATCAACAATCTCAGCACCTGCTTTTTCATAAGCAGCATCTTCAAATCCGCTTCCAATGCCTGCTTTTTTTTCAACCAGAACCGTATGCCCGTTTTGTTTCATGATTTCCACACCGGCCGGGGTCATGGATACACGGTTTTCTTCAATTTTTATTTCTTTTAAAATTCCTGTAATCATTGCTTTTCTCCTTTCCCGATATATTCATTTATTAAGAATACTATGTTAATAGTATTTTGTAATCCGATTTATACATCAAAATCAATAAAAGAATATTCTTTTGTTTTAATTCATTTCATGATTTATTATTTACTTTATTATTTCAATATATAATCGGAAATTGAGCTGAGTCTGCTACAAAAAGGCATAAATATAATGATTGAAAGAATTCAACAGGGAACAAAAAAACAGCAAAAAGCCGGCCAGACTATGGATGCATCCCAGGAGATGCTTCGTTCTATTATTGATAATACACCCCAGTTTATATTCTGGAAAGATATCAATTCTGTTTTTATGGGATGTAATCGTCAATTTGCCATTGCCTCTGGAATTGATTTGCCAGAGAATATTATTGGTAAAACCGATTATGACCTGAACTGGAGCAGGGAGTCGGCAGACTGGTTTCGCCTTATGGATCAGCGTGTTATGGAAAAGGATATGCCTGAACTTCATTATGAGGAAACCCTTTATAAGGCAAACGGTGAAAAACGACAGAGCGAAACAAATAAGGTTCCTCTTCATGATGCTCATGGAAATGTGGTCGGAATTTTAGGAACTTCCCAGGATATAACCGAACGTAAAAAAGAGGAAAAAGAACTTCGCAGACACAGGGACAATCTTGAAGAGCTTGTAAAAGAGAGAACAACTGAATTGCTTATTGCCAAAGAACAGGCTGAAGCATCTGACTTGGCCAAGAGTAATTTTTTAAACAATATGAGCCATGAAATAAGAACTCCCATGAATGCAATCCTGGGATTTACGGAAATTCTTGCAGCACAGGTAAAAAAATCACAGCATCAGGAATATCTTTCCATTATTCAATCAGCAGGAAAAGCTTTACTTGAACTTATTGACGATATCCTGGATATTTCCAGGATTGAAGCCGGGAAAATGAATCTGTACTGGAAGCCTGTTGATATAAGATCTGTTTTTATAAATATTGAACAGCTTTTCCGAAAAAAAATTGAAGAAAAAGGATTGAAGCTTATTCTGGAATTTGCGTCTGATCTTCCGGTTTTTCTTATTCTGGATGAAAACCGTCTGCGTCAGATTATATTTAATCTGGTGGGAAATTCAGTCAAATTTACTGATTTTGGATATATTAAAATATCAGTTAGAACATGTCTTTCACATGATTTGAAAAATCAATCCATTATCTGGCTAAATAATGATGACCGGATTACAGATCTTGTTTTTTCTGTTGAAGATACAGGAATAGGTATTCCAGAAGATGAACGCGAACTTATTTTTGAAGTATTTGAGCAGCAGGAAAAGCAGAGAAACTATAAACATGGAGGAACAGGTCTGGGGCTTGCCATTTCAAAACATCTTGCTGCCATGATGGGAGGCACAATATCTGTTACAGGTGAAAAAGGAAAAGGAAGTATTTTTACAGTGAAGCTTAAAAATATTTCAAAACCGGCTCATTCTGAGATAGAAATAAAAAAGAAAAATAAAGCAATAAACATAGATTCTGTTATTTTAAATAAAGCCAAAATACTGATTGCAGATGATTATGAAGATAACAGGGAAATATTAAAACAATATCTGGCAGGCTATGATTTGACCTTTATTGAAGCGGAAAACGGGAAAACTGCTGTAAAACTGGCAAAAGAACATCTGCCGGATCTTATCCTTATGGATATAAAAATGCCTGTTATGGATGGCAATGAAGCTATAAAAATACTAAAATCATATAGAAATACTAAAGATATACCTGTTATTGCCTTTACAGCCCTTATTATGAATATTGATGAGAATGAAACTAAAATCATGTGTGACGGTTATCTGATAAAACCTGTAACCCGGAAAGAACTGATTACAGAGCTTGCCAGATTTTTAGACCAGCCCAAAGATGTTCCTGGAATTTCGAATTTTGATATATATGAGCCTTTGCAGAAAAAGAATAAAGATAATCTTTTGAAACCGGTTCAGGTAAGCCCGGTTCAGGTAAGTTCGGTGCAGGATTTTGATCAGCCTGAAAAACTGCCGGAACTGATTCACATTATGGAAAATAATCTTGATAAATGGAAATACCTTTTCAGAACATTTTCCGTTTCCGAGATTCAGAAATTTGCTTTGAAATTTAAAGAATTAGGGTATTTATATAATTATCAACCCCTTAAAAAATGGGGAGAAAATTTATTTTCCCAGGCACTTATATTTAATATGGACGAAATAAGGATCATTATGGAGCAATTTCCTGAACTCATAGATCAAATAAAACAATTATTTTCAGAATAAAAAACAGATCATAAATATTAAAATCATCAAAACAGAGGAAATCAAGATAAATGAGTGAAGAATCTCAGTCCCCCCGCATCATGATTGTTGATGACGAAACAAAAAACATTCAGGTTCTTGGTACTTTATTGCAGCAAAAAGGTTATTACATTTATGTGGCCCAGAATGGAAAAGAAGCTCTTGAAATTATAAAAGAAGTTTTACCTGACCTTATACTTTTGGATATTATGATGCCTGAACCTGATGGATTTGAAGTCTGCCGTTTGTTAAAAAAAGAAGCAAAGACAAAAGATATTCCTGTAATTTTTTTAACGGTTAAATCAGATTCATCTGATATCATAAGAGGTTTTATACTGGGAGCAGCAGATTATGTTACCAAACCCTTTAACTCTGTTGAACTGTTAGCACGGATTAATACTCATCTTAACCTTAAAATTCCGGCAGCAAAAAGCCGGCTTATGGATGCTCCTGTTAGAAATCCAAATATAATCATGGGTATTGAAGGAGGAATTACAACGCCAATGGAACCTCCAGATGCCTGAACAGCAGCAGCAAAGTCAGACTCATAACCTGATTTTTTCATGGCAGGTATTAGAATGGCACCCACTGCGGCTGCATCAGCAGCAGCTGAGCCTGAAATCCCGGCAAAAAACATGGCTGAAACAATAGTCACTGCTGCAAGTCCCCCTGGAAGCCATCCCACAAGTGCATTGGCAAAATCAATTATCCTCCGGCTGATACCTCCCTGTTCCATAATAACACCTGCAAACATGAAAAGAGGAACAGCCATAAGATGAAAAGAATCTGTTCCGCTGAACATGCGCTGGATAACCATCATAAGGGGAAAATCACCCTGTATCAGTATTCCCAGGACAGATGCTGCACCTATGGCTATGGCTATGGGAGTATTTATGGCAAACAGGAATAAAAGAGACAATATCAGGATTTCAGGTGTCATTTTTTACACCCTTGAATTCATCCATAAGAAAAACAAGGCTATGAAGCAACAAAACAAGTCCGCTTACCGGAATAATACCTGCAATAATCCATTTGGGAAGGCTTAAAGCAGGTGAAATTTGGAATCTGACAAACCAGGCAAACTGAGAACCGGAAACAATCATTATTCCAAAAATAAAT